>JANPAR010000035.1:0-3281 GCA_031430015.1 Burkholderiales bacterium | reverse complement strand
AACTTTCATGAGCGCATGGACTCGGGCGCGCGGCTGAAGGGCCTGTTCGACGGCGGTATCTACAAAGTGGTGCCGGTGAAGGATGTGACGGTCGATCCGCTGAAGTTCCGCGATGGCCAGCGCTACACGGACCGTTTGAAGGCCGCCAAAGCCAAGACATCGCTGACAGATGCTGTCGTGATCGGCGAAGGGCTGGTTGACGACACGCTGGTGATCGCTGCGGCCCAGGATTTCCGCTTCATGGCCGGGTCGCGGGGTATGGCAGCCGGCGAGGCCATCGTCACCGGCATGCTGCATGCGGCTGAGAAGAAGGCGCCGTTTATTCTCTTTGCGGCATCCGGCGGAGCGCGCATGCAGGAAGGCATTCTGTCGCTGATGCAGATGCCGCGCACGACAATCGCAGTGCAGCGCCTGCGGGATGCGCGATTGCCTTACATCGTGGTGCTGACGGATCCGACGACGGGTGGTGTCACCGCATCGTACGCGATGCTTGGCGATGTGCAGATTGCGGAGCCGGGCGCGTTGATTTGCTTTGCCGGTCCGCGCGTGATCCAGCAGACGATCCGCGAGAATTTGCCGGAAGGTTTCCAGCGCGCAGAATATCTGCTGAGCCACGGCATGATCGACATGGTCATCCACCGCCACAAGCTGCGCGAGACGCTGTCGCGACTGGTGCGCGTGTTGATGGCGGGGACGGCGTCGGGCAAGACCGTGGCGGATGCGAAGCGTAAGAAGCCGGCGGGTTACATTCAGAGCATGAATGGGCACGCGGTGGACGGGAAGCTCGTCGAGAATCTGGCGCGCGGCTCGGACATTCTGGAGCCGGTTGATGGCAGCAAGCGATTTGACAGCGCGGCCGTAGAAGCGCGCGAGAAAGCAAAACGCGAAGCGGAAGCCTTGGCAAAGAGCCGGGCCCTACCGCGGGCGCCTTGATTGCTGGCGACACAAGCTTCTTCTCATTTCGTCTTGGCCGCGTCGTGCGCAGCACGCGGAGCGTGACGGCGGCCACCCAAGCAAGCCGGTATTCTTGCGACGGTCGACGAAACAGGTGAATACCTTTCGCTTTTGGATCAACGCCAGGTCAGACTGGCAGCTTGCTTGGGTGGCCGCCTTCGCGGCCATGACGTGATTTTTGACTCTCCGCGCGTGTGGCCGCCATCAGGCGCAGCTCCTGCACCTTTGGCGCAAATCGAGTGAATGCGAGACCATGCCCACAAGTGACCACCTCCTCGCCGAATTGAAAACGCTGCATCCGATTTTGATCGACTTGTCGCTGGGGCGGATTGCGGTGCTGCTGGAGAAGCTGGGTAATCCGCACAAGCGGCTGCCGCCAGTGGTGCATATTGCGGGCACCAACGGCAAGGGTTCGACGACGGCGTTTCTGCGCGCGATGTTTGAGGCGGCTGGCAAGCGCGTGCATGTTTACACATCGCCGCATCTGGTGCGATTTCATGAGCGGATTTCGCTTGCGGGGGCGGATGGCATTTCCCGGCCGATCAGCGAAGACGCGCTGGTTGCGCTGCTGGCGCGCGTGGCCAAGATTAATGCTGGCGCGCCAGTGACGTTTTTTGAAATCACGACGGCGGCGGCGTTTGTGGCGTTCTCGGAAACACCGGCGGATGTGCTCATTCTGGAAGTCGGACTTGGCGGGGACTACGACACGACCAATGTTGTTGAGCGGCCGGCGCTGTGTGTCATCACGCCGATTGCGATGGATCATGCCGAGAAGCTGGGTGGCACGCTGGAGCGGATTGCGGCAACCAAGGCCGGCATTCTCAAGCCCGACGTGCCGGCGGTGATTTCGCAACAGGACACCGTGCCGCTGGATGTGATCCGCGCGCGGGCGCGGCAGACGCGGTCGCCGTTGATTGTGTGGGGCGAGGACTATGAAGCGTTCGAGCAGCGCGGCCGCATGCTGTTTCAAAGCGAGAACGAAGTGCACGACTTGCCGCTGCCGGCGTTGCTGGGACGGCATCAGATCGTGAACGCCGGCGCCGCCGTGGCGGCAGCGCTGCAACTGAAGCCGCTTGGCATCACCGACGAGGCCATTGAACGCGGGCTGTTGGACGTGCGCTGGCCGGGCCGCATGCAACGGCTGGATGGTGCGCTGTGGCTGCAAGGGCTGCCGGAGCGATCAGAGGTGTGGCTGGATGGCGGGCATAATCCCGCCGGCGGACAGGCGATTGCGCAGGCATTCGCAGATCTTGAAGAGAAAGCACCGAAGCCGTTGTGTCTGATTGTCGGCATGATGGGCTTGAAGGATGCGGGCGGGTTTCTGACGCCTTTCCGTGGGCTGGCGAAACGTGTCGTAACGGTCCCCATCCCGGGTGCGCACGAGGCCCCGCATCCACCGGAAGCGGTGGCGGCCGTGGCGGCGGGGCTAGGGTTTTCGGCAGACGCGAGTGATGGAGTGAAGACCGCGCTGGCGCGGATTGCAGCGGAGACGAAAGTGCCGGTGCGCGTGTTGATCTGCGGTTCGTTGTATCTCGCGGGGCATGTGTTGGCGCTGGATGCGGGCGTTGCGCAGCAGTCGAATTGAGCATCTCGCAATCACGACGAACTAGACAAAGGGCTCTGCCCTTTGAACCCGCCAAAGGCCGCAGGCCTTTGGAAACCTGCTGTTTGTATCGCCAATAATCAGACCGCGTACTTGATCACCGGCGCGATGCCGGTGGCGCCGGGGGCGAGAACTTCGGGGACGCGAGTGGCGGCGTCGGCGAAGGTGATTTCGTCGGCGACAAGGGCATCAAGACGCGGGTCTTCGAGCAGCTTGAGGGTAGTGCCGAGGCGGCGCGCGTAGTCCCAGCGGATGCGGCGCGAGGGCGAGACCTTGCCGACTTGCGAGGAGACAAGTTTCAGGCGGCGGCTATGGAACGGTCCGCCGAGTTCGACAGCGACTTTCTCCGATCCGTACCAGCTCATTTCGACGATGGTGGCTTCTTCGCCAGCGAGGGCGATGGCAGTGTTGAGGCCAGGAGCAGAGGCCGATGTGTGGAAGACGACGTCGCAGTCGCGCGGCGCGTCGTTCGGCCCGGCAAAGCTGACGCCGAGATGCTTGGCGAGTGTGGCGCGCGTGGCGTCGACATCGACGAGCGTGACGTCGGCGCCGGGAAGACGGCCGGCGAGGCTGGCGACCAACAGCCCGACGATGCCACCACCGACCACCGAGATGCGATCGCCAGGGCCGGCACCTGAGTCCCATAGCGCATTGAGCGCGGTTTCCATGTTGGCGGTGAGCGTCGCACGGCGCGGCGAGACGGCGTCGGGCACGACGGTGAGGC
>JANPAR010000034.1:0-7823 GCA_031430015.1 Burkholderiales bacterium | reverse complement strand
CGCGATTGCGGCGTGCGTCTGGGCCATGGTGCTCGGCCTCGGCTGGTACAAGACCCTGTCATGGAAGATGTTCGTCAAGGTTTGCCTCGATACGGTGGAGACCACCAGTACGGTGCTGTTCATCGTCGCGGCGGCCAGCATTTTTGGCTGGATGCTTACTGCCACCGGCGTCACCAGCGCACTGTCGTCCTGGGTGCTCGGCTTCACCAAGGAGCCCTGGGTGTTCCTGCTCTTGGCCAATGCCTTGATGCTGTTCGTCGGCTGCTTTCTCGAGCCGACCGCGGCGATCACGATCCTGGTGCCGCTGCTGGTACCGATCTGCCAGCAGCTGGGCATCGACCTGGTCCACTTCGGCCTCGTGATGGTGCTCAACCTGATGATCGGCCTGTTGCATCCGCCGATGGGGCTGGTGCTATTCGTCCTGGCGCGCGTCGCCAAGCTGTCGGTCGAGCGCACCACCATGGCGATCCTGCCGTGGCTGGTGCCGCTGCTCGGAAGCCTTGCGATCATCACCTACATCCCCAGCCTGGTGCTGTGGCTGCCGAACCTGATGAAATGACCGCGGCGCGACAAACCAACCCGATCCCGAGGCGCATCCATGGCTGATATCCGCATCCTCAACCCCGACGTGCTCAGCAAGCCGCTCGGGCAGTACTCGCAGATTACACGCGTCAAGGCGAGCGAGTTTCTGTTCATCGCCGGGCAGTTGTCGGCCAACAAGGCCGGTGAAGTGGTGGGTCGTGATGACTTCGATGCGCAATGCGTCCAAGTGTTCGGCAATCTCGAAGCTGCGCTCACCTCACAAGGCGCGGGCTGGGGCAATATCGTGCAGTTCACGACTTACCTCGTGCATTCGCAGGACATTCCCAAATTCATGACCTATCGCCTGCGTGAGTTTCCACGCCTGTTCCCCAACGGTGCCTATCCGCCCAACACCTTATTGATGGTGGATCGTTTGGTGCAGGAGCCGTTTCTGGTGGAAGTACAGGCGATTGCAGCGATGTAGCCTGGAGCGCAGGCCGGCTTCAGTCGCGCGCGCAAGGCATTGATCGAATTGCCGGTTGGATTGGTTGGGCGGATTGGATGATGAAGCGTGACGTCTGCCGGTATGCGGCATGGGTGCTTATACCTAGATGAAGCAGCTAGCCCGCCACCTATAATTCGCACTCAGCCAGTTGATATCGCACGGTCGGAGGGTGAGCAGCAATGCATGTGGTTTCGACATTTGAGCGTTGCCCGCCGCCGCTGACTGCATTGCCGCCGCAAGCCGGTCGCCTGCGCGCACTGTGCCTTCGCACTAATTAGGCCATGCCCGCCAATCTCCAGGTTCTGGTTCCCGCGATTTCGGCCGGGTTGATTGCGGGCATTCGCACCATCCTTGGTGCGGCCGCGATGGTGACCCTGATCATCCCGGGTTCGCTCTCAGACGGGATCGCCCCTGCGCTCCAGGTGCTATTGGTCGGCAGTGCCGTGCTGGCCGCTGGTGTTGCCGCCCTGAGCACCTATCCCGGATCGGTAGCACAAGTGCAGGATGGCCCCGCAGTCATTCTGGGGGTGATGGCGACGACCCTGGCCGCCGCGATGCAGGGCACGGTGCAACCAGCGACTGTGATCCTGCTGATTCTGGCCTGCGCCAACATCGCGGCGATTGCCGCCGGTCTGGTGTTCTACGGCCTCGGAAAATTTCATTTGGGCGCATTGGTGCGCTTCATTCCCTATCCGGTCATCGGCGGATTTGTCGCCGGGTCTGGCCTGTTGATCCTGATGGGCGCGATGCGCGTGATTCTGGGTGGTGAACTGAGCTTTGCGACCATGGACGGTATGCTGGAGCCGCTGCGCATGGCGCGCTGGCTCGCAGGCCTCGCCTTTGGCGTGATCCTGTTGCTGGTGCTGCGCCGCTTCAGCCACCCGCTCCTTGTGCCGGGCATGCTGTTCGGGGGGGTACTGGTGTTTCACCTGGGCTTGAGTGCAGGCGGTGTGACGGGCGCTCAAGCGCAAGCAGCGGACCTGTTGCTGGGGCCGTTTCCTGATAGTACTGGCCTGTCCTTGCCACCATGGACCCGGTTGTCTGCCGAAGAATGGACGCAATTGGCAGCCCAGATTCCGACGCTGGCGGCCATCATCTTGGTGAGCGTGGTCGCGCTGCTGCTCAATGCCAGCGGACTGGAGCTGGCAACGCGCAGCGACCTCGACATCAATCGCGAGTTGCGCGCAGCGGGCATCGCCAACGTGTTGTCGGGCGCCCTCGGCGGAGCCGCCGGTTTTCACGGCCTGTCTGCATCCTTGCTCGGCGCGCGGATGGGCGCGAACAGCCGGTTGATCGGCATTACTGCGGGGCTGATGTGCGCCATCGTCCTGTTCGCCGGCTCGTCTCTGTTGGGGTACATGCCCAAGGCCATCCTCGGCGGCCTGCTGTTCACCATGGGCGCAGGCCTCCTGATCGAGTGGCTCTACGACGCCT
This sequence comes from Burkholderiales bacterium, assembly GCA_031430015.1. GTDB lineage: Bacteria > Pseudomonadota > Gammaproteobacteria > Burkholderiales > JAEUOS01 > CANJDH01. The sequence goes on along the minus strand of JANPAR010000034.1, from coordinate 5,362 downwards.
GGCCCAAGCTGCCGCGCCAGGACTACGCGATCGTGTGTGTGATCGTTGGGGTGATCGGTTCGGTCGGTATTCTCGCCGGCGTGGTCGTCGGCATCGGTATTGCGATGGCGATATTCGTACTCTCCTACAGCCGCGTGCGCGTGATCCGGCAAGAGCTGACCGGTGCCGAGTACCGCAGCAACGTTGACCGCAGCCCGGCAGCGCGCGCGGCGCTGATTGCGCGCGGCGATTCGATCCGCATCATCATGCTTGAGGGCTTTATCTTTTTCGGCACGGCATATTCGGTACTGACGCAGGTGCAGGAGCGTCTCAACAATCCGGCGTCAAAGCTGCGGTATCTGGTGATCGATTTTCGCGACGTGCCGGCCAGTGACTCCTCAGCCATGTCGGCATTTGCCAAGATTCAGGCGCACTGCGAGCGTCTGCAGTGCACGCTGTTGTTCACGCGTGTGAATCAGGCGATCGAAGCGCAGCTGCGGCAGGCCGGGGTGGCGGCAGACGCGCAGCGCGTGCATTTTTTTCCCGACCTCGACGCGGCGCTGGAGTACTGTGAGGAAGGCGTACTCGCGGATGACGACAGTTCGCGCGTGCACAACGCACACTCCATCTGGGACCGCATCGCGCGCGCGCTGCCGGCGGGTGCGCAGATGACGGATTTCATGACCTACCTGGTGCCGCACACCTACGAGCCGGGGGAATTCCTGCTCAAGCAGGGCGCGCCGCCCACGGAAATCATCTTTATCGAATCCGGACGCGTCACCGTGCGGCTCTCGCTTCCGGACGGCCGCTCAATTCGTCTGCTGTCGATGACGGTTGGCACCATGATGGGTGAGGTGGGCGTTTATCTGAAACAGCCGCGCACCGCCTCAGCGGTGGCAGACTTGCAGACCAAGGCTTTTATCCTGAGCGTCGACAAGTTGCACGACATGGAGCGCAATCACCCGGCGCAGGCCAATGCGCTGCACTTTACGATGGTCGGGTTGTTGTCAGAGCGGCTCACCAACAATACCGGGCTGATGCAACGGCTGGTCAACTAATCCAGCCGCCGGTGACGTACGTAGCATGACCGGATGGCGCGCCGGGACGCGCCCCGGGCCGATTGGACACTCCAGAGACGTGCGCATCACCAGGCCTGACCCCTTGCGACACCACCGGTGCCCTTGATGAACCAGACTGCCAGCAAAGCCAGCCCCTCCACGGACGTCACCCTCAGACGCCCGCTGCGCCGCACCCTTGCCTGGCTGTCGGGCGCCGGCAGTGGCAAGCTTCCGCACCACGTGCAGCGCGACCTTGAGCGCCAGCAACAGAACAACGAAATCCTGGTCGGCTGGGTGCAGGCGGCGCTCATCCTCACCTTCGCACTGCTCTACGGGTTCTCGCGCAAGACCTTCGCCAGCGATGCAGTGTTTCAGCCAGTGCCCTGGGCCTTGGGCATTTACGCGTTGTTCACGGCGCTGCGGCTGTTCCTGGCCTATCGCGGGCGTCTGGGACACGTGCTGCGCATCTGCTCGGTCATGGTCGACATGACTGTCCTGATGGTGACGATCTGGAGCTTTCACTTGCAGTACGGCCAACCACCGGCGTTCTATCTCAAGGCGCCGACCCTGTTCTACGTGTTCATTTTCATTGCGCTGCGCGTGCTAAGCCTGGTTCCCGGCCACGTGCTGCTTGCGGGCGTCACGGCGGCGGCTGGCTGGCTGATCCTGCTGATGCTGGCGCTCGACGCGCCCGGCGGCTTCGCGCTCATCACACACGACTATGTTGCCTACATGACAACGCTAGCGATTTTGGTCGGCGGTGAAGTCGACAAGATCATCGCCATCCTGCTGGTGTCGATGTTGCTCGCGGTGGCCACGGCGCGCACGCGCGCGCTGCTAGCGCGCGCAGTGAGCGAACAGGCGGCGGCCACGCAACTGTCACGCTTCTTCTCGCCCGAAATCGCACAGACCATCGTCAACAGCAACGAAGTGTTGAACCCCGGCGAAGGCCGCCAGACTGAGGCGGCGGCGATGTTTGTCGACATGCGCGGATTCACCAAGCTCGCCGCCGACCTTTCACCCCCGGAGCTGATCGCGCTGCTGCGCGAGTACCAGCGCGTTGCCGTGCCGGTGATCCAGCGCAACGGCGGCAGCATCACCACCTATCTTGGCGACGGCATCATGGTCACCTTTGGCGCGACCCGCGACGCCGCCACTTACGCGGCCGACGCGCTGCGCGCAGCGGAGCAGTTGCTCGACAGCCTCGACGCCTGGGCGGTCGAGCGGCGTGCAAAAAATCTGCCCGCACCGGGCGTCGGCATTGGTGTCGCGGTCGGCACGGTGACTTGCGGCACAATTGGCGAAGAGGGCCGGCTTGAGTACGCAGTGATCGGCGATCCGGTCAACCGCGCTGCCAAGCTGCAAAACCACACCAAGGCGGAGGCGGTCCGCGCACTGTGCACCTGCTATATGCTCGACATCGCCGTCAAACAAGGCTACGACGACAGGCGCGCGCGCGAGATTCGCAAGAATCGCACGGTGGCAGGTATTGCCGCACCCGAAGACCTGGCGGTGATCGAATGAAACCGGTTTGCGGTGCGCCGCGAAATGCCTGTACCCGCAGCGCTGGCGTGCAGGGCCGGCACATCTGTGAACATCGATTCATCGTAGATCATTGGATCCCGCCTATCAATTCACTGTAGTCCCATTTGAGGAGCCATTTCATGCACATGTCTGTCTTGCGTCTTGCCACTTTCGTGCTTGCGGCTGCCACTGCGCTCAGCCCCCTGACGCTCGCCGCCCAATCGTCAATGGATGCCCTGCTCGATAGCGCCATCGCCGGCACCCACCGCAGCGCCGCCAACAAGGCACGCGATGTGCATCGTCACCCCAAGGAAACCTTGCTGGCTATGGGCCTCAAGACCGGCATGACGGTAGTTGAAATCTGGCCCGATTCAGGCTGGTTCACCGAAATTTTGGCGCCCGCGCTGCGCGACAACGGTCGCTATGTGGCGGCACACTATCCGCTCGAGCATGCCTCCACCAACCGCAGCCAGCGTGAGTCGCGCGTGGCATTTGAAGCCATGCTCAAAGGCAATCCTGCCGCATACGGCAAAGCCGAAATGAGCAATCTGGCCACCCCGGACCGGTTGGCCATGGTGCCACCCGGCACGGCAGACCTGGTGCTGTCTTTCCGCAGCGTGCATGTGTGGGCCTATCGCGGCACTGATGACGTCATGTTCAAGGCGGCGTTTGACGCGCTCAAACCCGGCGGTTTTCTGGGTGTGGAAGACCATCGCGCCATCGAAGGCACCTCCAAACAGAAGCAGGTCAACAGCGGGTACATGACTGAAAGCTACGTGATCGCCGCAGTCGAAAAAGCGGGGTTCAAGCTCGATGCCAAGTCGGAGGTCAATGCCAATCCGCGCGACACCAAAGACTACGGCAAGGGCGTGTGGGCCTTGCCGCCATCGCTCTCCTACGGTGAGCAGAATCGCGCCAAGTATCTGGCGATTGGCGAGTCCGACCGTATGACGCTAAGGTTCATCAAGCCCTGAGTTGCGGGATTGAGGTGTACCCACGCGGTGCCTGTGCATAGCGCCAGATTCGGCAGTATCATGTGGATTCCCCAAACTCGTGGTTCCCGCCGGTACTGTGCGGCACTGTGCGCGGCACTCGTTACGGAGATCAGGCATGGATCAACAAGCAAAGCTCACCACGGGTGATTCCGCGCCTGAGGATACTTCTCCAAATGCGGGGCACAACATGGAGTCGCCTGCGCGCCGGCGCCTGCTGCTAGGTGGTTCGGCAGTCAGTTTCGCCAGCCTGACACCGGTGGCCGCGGCCCAACAGGGCGCTAGCGACGTCAGCGCCGCCGACGCCGCGGGGATCAGCACGACCAAGGGCAAGTCGGTAACGGTCATGTTCGACGGCAAACGGTGCATTCATGCGCGCTACTGCGTGCTTGGTGCACCGACGGTGTTTCTGGCCAATGTCAAAGGGCCGTGGATCAAGCCGGACGGCGACACCGTCGAAAACCTTTTGCATACCATCCGCCAGTGTCCGTCGGGAGCACTGACCTACCGCCGCCATGACGGTGGGCCGGAGGAAAAAGCGCCCCTGGTCAATCTGGTGCGCATTCGCGAAAATGGCCCTCTGACGGTTCATGCCGACATGGATCTGAAGGGGAAAGGCAAGCTGCTCAGAGCCACGTTGTGCCGTTGCGGCGCATCGAAAGACAAACCTTATTGCGACGGCAGCCACAAAGACGCAAAATTTGCCGCCAGCGGCGAAGCCGCGGCAAGCGCAGACATGAAGCCGTTGCCCCAACGCAATGGCACACTTGCCATCCAGCCCCTGCCCGATGGCCCATTGTCGGTCACTGGCAATATGGAAGTTGTTACCGGAACGGGCGCCACCATTGCGCGCATGACTGCAGCCATTCTGTGCCGTTGCGGGGCCTCGAAGAACAAGCCGTTCTGCGATGGTTCGCACGTTGCTGCTGGATTCAAGGCGCCAGCCTGACCACGCGAAACGTTTGCTGTGAGTGCCAATCCAGGCGGCCCCGCCTTCAGTCACATGGGTTTCCATGTGCGCGATGTTGCGCGCATGGAAGATTTTTACAAACGGGTGTTGGGGTTCACGGTGACCGATCGTGGTGAACTCGACACGCCGCGCGGCATCGTGTATCTGGTGTTTCTGTCACGCGACCCCGAAGAGCACCATCAGATCGTGCTCGCCTCAGGCCGGCCTGATGACATCGCCTACAACATGGTCAACCAGATTTCATTTCGCGTGCCGGATCTGGCCTGGTTGCGCGCACTGCATCAAACCTTGCTGGGCGAGAAAGACGTGAGTGAGATTTTGCCCGCGACGCACGGCAATGCCATCTCGCTCTATTTCCGCGACCCCGAAGGCACCCGCATCGAATGTTTCATTGACACCGCTTGGCACTGCGAGCAGCCATTTCGCGAGCCGCTCGATTTCGCCAAGAGCGAAGCGGAGATCATCGCGCAGTCAGAGCGCATCGCCCGCAACGCGAAAAACTTCATGCCGCGCAGTGACTGGGTCGCGCGCATGCGGCAACGCATGGCGGACGGCATTCACGCCTGATGGTGGCGCGCGCGGGCGTGCCGCCGCCGTAAGCGCTGTTTACCGCGCTGTGCCTGCGTGCGTGCCATTGGTCTTCTTACCCCTTTGGCGACTTGATCATCGCTTCCAGCAGTTTGAACATCACCGGGTAACAGTAGTGTCCCAACGTTTTCAGAGGAGAACGCCCTGAATTGGCGTTTTTTGCGGCTCTGAATCAGAGGGGGCGGTTGGAAGTAGTTGATTTATCGGGATTGTTTCGAACATGGTCAAACTCAGGATTTGTAGAATTTCAT
>JANPAR010000033.1:0-16881 GCA_031430015.1 Burkholderiales bacterium | reverse complement strand
GATGCCGACGAGCTCGCCGATATCGCCGAAGACCTGCCGCGCGAGGTGATTGATGAAGTGCGCCAGGGCCTGTCACAGGAGGAGCGCGAGCAGTTGCGCGCGGCGATGTCCTACCCCGATGATGCGGTCGGTGCGCTGATGGATTTCGAGATGGTCGAGGTGCGCGAAGACGTGACCCTCGAAGTGGTGCTGCGCTATCTGCGCCGCCTCGACCAGTTGCCCGACCTCACCGATCAGGTGTTTGTGATCGACCGCGACGACGGCCTCAAGGGTACGCTGCCGGTCAATAAATTGCTCGTCACTGACGCCGATGCGCTGGTGCGCGACGTGATGACCAGCGACATGCTCACGCTCAACCCGTGGGACAAGGCCGATGACGCTGCGCAAGCGTTCGAGCGTTATGACCTGGTGTCGGCACCAGTGGTTGATGCCGACAACAAGCTGATCGGCCGCGTCACGGTGAACGAGGTGATGGACTTCATTCGCGCTTCGCAAGAGGAAGAAATGCTGTCCAAGGCCGGTCTGCGCGAGGAGGAAGACATCTTCGCGCCGATCAGCCGCTCGGTGAAAAACCGCGCGCCCTGGCTGTTTCTCAATCTATGTACGGCCGGCATCGCGAGCTACGTCGCCTCGCGCTTCGAGAGCACCGTGAGCCACATCGTGATGCTGGCGTTCCTGATGTCGATCGTCGCAGGCATCGCCGGCAACTCGGGCAACCAGACCATGACGCTGATCATCCGTGCCCTTGCGCTCGGGCAAATCACGCGTGCCAATGTGCGCAGGCTGGTGACCAAGGAGTTGGCGACGAGTACGCTCATTGGCGTGGGCGGGGGGTTGATTGCCGGGGTATTTGCCTATTTCATTTCGCACAAGCTCGGGCTCGGTGCCGTGATGATGCTGGCGATTGTGCTCAACCTGCTGGTCGGCGCTACTATCGGCATGATGGTGCCGCTGGTGCGCCATCGCATGGGCCGCGACCCGGCGGTGGGGTCAAGCGTGTTGCTGACGTTCGCGACCGACACGCTCGGATTTTTGATTTTTCTTGGATTGGCGACGCTGTTTTTGCTTTAGGCGATAGCCCGGAGAATGGCTTCTGGTGCGGGTTGCAGGCAGTCTGTGGCTTTAGATCCGCCTGCACCAAGGGTTTCAGGCGGCCCTACAAGCCGCGCATCGCCGCTTCCACCGCCGCCAGCGTTTCATCAATCACCGCTTGCGTATGCGCCGCTGAAACGAAGCCCGCTTCATACGCCGAGGGCGCGAGATGCACACCGGCATCAAGCATCTTGTGGAAGAAGCGGTTGAATTTTTCCTTGTCGGCGAGCATCACTTCGGCGTAGCTGGTGGGCGGTTTGGGCGAGGCGAACAGGCCGAACATTGCACCCACGCTGGCCGCTGAAAAGCCTTGGCCGGTGCGGCGCGCGGCGGCGTTGATGCCGTCTACGAATGACGTGGTGCGCGCGCTCAAGTCTTCGTAAAAGCCGGGTTTCTGAATCTCGGCGAGCGTGGCCAGACCCGCCGCGACCGACACCGGGTTGCCCGACAAGGTGCCGGCCTGATAGACCGCGCCGAGCGGTGAGAGGTGCTCCATCACGTCGCGCCGGCCACCGAGTGCTGCGACCGGCATGCCGCCGCCAATCACTTTGCCGAGCACCGTGATGTCGGGCACGATGTTGTAGAGCGATTGCGCGCCGTGCAGCGCCACGCGAAAACCGGTCATCACTTCGTCGAAGATGCACATGGCGCCGTGCTGTGTGCAGAGCGTGCTCATGGCGTTCAAAAATTCTTGCGCGCCGGGCACCAGGTTCATGTTGCCGGCCACTGGCTCGACGATCACGCAGGCAATCTGGTCACCGTATTGCTTGAACGCGTCGTGCAATTGCTGCGTGTCGTTGAAGTCGAGTACCAGCGTGTGCTGGGCAATTTCGGGCGGCACGCCGGCCGAGCTGGGGTAGCCATTGGTCAGCAGGCCGGAGCCGGCCTTGACCAGCAGCGAGTCGGCATGACCGTGATAGCAGCCTTCAAATTTGATGATCTTCGCGCGGCCGGTCGCGCCGCGTGCGAGGCGGATCGCCGTCATCGCGGCTTCGGTGCCGGAGCTGACAAAGCGGATGCGCTGCATCGAAGGCACCAGCTTGGTGACCTCTTCGGCGATGGTGAGCTCGCCTTCGGTCGGCATGCCGAACGACAGGCCGTACGTGACGGCATCCTGCACCGCTTTGACCACAGCGGGATGCGCGTGACCGAGGATCATCGGCCCCCACGATCCGACGTAATCGATGTAGCGCTTGCCTTCGGCGTCCCATAGATAAGGCCCTTCACCGCGTGTGATGAAGCGCGGCGTGCCGCCGACCGAGCGAAACGCGCGCACGGGAGAGTTGACGCCGCCGGGGATGATGGCTTGGGCGCGGGCGAAGAGGGAGGCGTTGGTGTGATTCATCTTGATGTGGAATTGAACAGGGCGGTGAATTGGGCCGCGCGCGCACGAATGCCCGCAGCATCGGATGGGTCAAACAGATCGGAGACGACGGCTACGGCGTGCGCACCCGCGCCAATCACCTGGGCGGCATTGTCGCGCGTGATACCGCCAATGGCGACCATCGGCAGGCCGAGCGAATTGGCGGCGGCAAACAGCGAGAACGGCGCGCGCACGGCGCCGGGTTTGGTGGTCGAGGCGAACATGCTGCCGAAGGCGATGTGGTCGGCGCCGGCTTCGCGTGCAGCGCTGGCGAGCGCGAGGTCGTCGTAGCAGGACGCGCCCAGCAGTCGCTTTGGCCCCATGCGCTTGCGCGCCTTGGCAATGGCCCCGTCAGACCTGCCCAGGTGCACGCCATCGGCGTCGACATCGAGGGCGAGCTCGACGTCATCGTTGACGATGAAGAGCGCGCCGAATTTTTCGCACACTGCCGCCAGACCAATCGCGTGTTCAAGCCGTTTGGCGTGGCCCGCGGTCTTGTTGCGGTATTGCACGATGCGTGCGCCACCTTCGATGGCCGCGCGCACGTTCACCAGCAAGCGCGTGGTGCCGTCGAGGTTGTCGCCGTCGAGGTTGTCGCCGTCGAAGCTGTCGCCGTTGAAGCTGTCGCCGTTGAAGCTGTCGTCCATTGCCGGCGTGATCGCATAGAGGCCACGGATGAATTGCGCGGGATCGTGGTTTTTAAGGTGCGTTTTGGAGGGGGCGTTCATCGGGGTGGTGCGAACGGTGGTGGCGGGTGGGCGCTAAGGTGATGGGGCATCGTCCGGATTCTGCCGCGCCCAGAAAAAACGGTCGGGAATGAACTGCCCCATGCCGGGCCGGAAGCCGGCCTTGAGCGAGTGCCACGTGTATTCCTGCGCGGCGCGCACGGCGTCGGGTATGGTTTCGCCGTTTGCGATCAGTGCGGCGATGGCCGAGGCAAGCGTGCAACCGGAGCCGTGATAGCTGCCAGGCAGGCGCGTCCAGGCATCGCTGCGCACCAGACCTACCGCATGGCGCTGCAGGCCATCGGGCGCGCCAGCACCGCCGCCTTCTTCGTCCTGCGGCTCCTGGGCCGGCAGCGGGCCGTAGAGGTTGTTGACCACCTGCGCCGAGTTCTCATGCGTGCCGGTGATGAGCACATATTCAGCGCCCATCTGCAGCAGTGCCTCGGCGGCGGCTTCGAGTGACGGCTGCTCGCCGTCCGGGTCGCGCGACACCAGGCGCCGCGCTTCGAGACTGTTGGGCGTGAGCACGGTGGTTTGCGGGATCAACAGGTCGCGCATGGCGGCAATGAGTTCGCCGCTGGCCAGTTCGTCGCCGTTGCCGGCCGCGAGCACGGGGTCGAGGATCAGCGGAATGTCCGGGTAGTCGGAGACGATTTCGGCGATCACCGAAACGTTTTCGACGCTGCCGATGAGGCCGATCTTGAACGCATCGACACGCATGTCTTCGAGCAACTGGCGTGCCTGGTCTTCGACCCAGCCGGCGTCGACCGCATCAACGCCAGTGACGCGTGCAGTGTCTTGCACCGTGATGGCGGTGACGACGGACAGGCCATGACAGGCCAGTCCGGCCAGCGTGAGCAAATCGGCCTGCAGCCCGGCACCGCCGGAGGGGTCGGAGCCGGCGAACACCAGCACGATGGAGGGGGTGGGAGACCGGGAGGAAATGAGAGGCACGCGAAGGGGGAGGGAGAAGTGTGGCGCGTGCAGACCAACAGGGACGGCGAGGCACAAGGCACGGACGGCAAGCCCGGCCAAGCCTGACCGGTGCCAACACAGGCGTCAATGCAGCCGGCCAAGGCGGGGGCAAATGCTAGAATTTGCATTCTAGCGAAATTGCATCGCCAAAGGCGGTGCGGGTTGATGTAATGGCATCTGCGCGATGCGTCTCTCACAACGAAAAATGACATGGAAAACAGCTACAAGACCTGGATGTGCCTGATCTGCGGATGGGTGTACGAGGAGGAACACGGCGCACCCGATGAGGGGATTGCCGCCGGCACGCGCTGGGCCGATGTCCCGATGAATTGGACATGTCCAGAATGCGGCGCGCGCAAGGAAGATTTTGAGATGACCGAAATATGACATGGTCATAGGCATTTGCCTCTGGCGTAATACAATGCATGCCTGACTGATCGGGAATCGCAAAAATACTATCCGGAAACCGTCAGGAAGAAGCGGGGGAAGCAGGATCAACCGGGATTCGGCAGGCTTGCCTTTCAGGTGCGCAGCCACAGCGCGAAAGGCAGGCCGGCAAGCGGGTACGCCAGGTCGGCGGGCCGGCAACCAGCGGAGAGCTTTGGGGATGGCTGACGCAACCAATCTGGCAGGCATCAAAGTGATGGTGATCGATGACTCGAATACCATCCGCCGCAGCGCGGAGATTTTTCTCAAGCAAGCCGGGTGCGAGGTCTTTCTGGCAGAGGACGGGTTTGACGCCCTCTCCAAAATTGCCGATCACGCGCCGGCCATCATCTTTTGCGACATCATGATGCCGCGGCTCGATGGCTACCAGACCTGCTCACTGATCAAGAAGAACCCCAAATTTTCCGCAACGCCCGTCATCATGCTCTCGAGCAAGGATGGATTGTTTGATCGAGCACGCGGGCGCATGGTGGGCTCCGATGAATATCTGACCAAGCCGTTCACCAAGGACAGCCTGCTCAAAACCGTGGGAACGCACTCGATGCGTCAAGTGTGACGGTGGCCAGCGCGACGCTGTTTTGCGGCGCGGGCGGGTTACCGGTTTTTTACTAAATTTAATTGTTTGAGAAGGACAGAGCACCATGCCCATCAAGAAAGTCATGATCATTGACGACTCGCCGACCGAGCGTTTTTTCCTGCAGGACCTGTTGACCAAAAAAGGCTTCAATGTGGTCACCGCCGAGAACGGGGAAGACGGCGTTATACGCGCTAAAGTGGAGTTGCCTGACCTCATCCTGATGGATGTGGTGATGCCCGGCCTCAACGGTTTCCAGGCGACGCGGCAGATTTCGAAGGCGCCGGAGACGGCGCACATTCCGATCTTCATGTGTACCACCAAAGACCAGGAAACCGATAAGGTCTGGGGCGTGCGCCAGGGCGCCAAGGACTATCTGGTCAAGCCGGTGAATCCGGAAGAGCTGCTGAGCAAGATCGCGGCGCTCGGCTAGCCCGCGCAGTTAGCCAACCAGCCACACGTTTAACCCACCCACGTCCCGCTTCTGCACCGCCCAGCTCCCGTCATGGCCACCAAAATCAGCCTCCGGCAGTTTCAGCAGGAATTGGCCCAGCGCTTGTCGTCGGCCAAGACCGAGCAAACTGCGGCTGCGCGCCTGGGGGTGCAGTGTGGCAATCAGAACTGGCTGGTGGCGCTGGATGATGCGGGCGAGGTGCTGCCGCTGCCTGAGGTGTTGCCCGTGCCGCTGACCAAGTCTTGGTACGCGGGTGTGGCGAACATTCGCGGGGGACTCTTCAGCGTGGTCGATTTTTCGGCCTATGCAGGCGGTGAACCCACGGTGCGCGGCAGTGACGCGCGCCTGGTACTGGCCGGGCCGCGCTTTGGCATCAACGCCGCTTTGCTGGTGACCCGCATGCTGGGGCTGCGCAATGCGCGCGACTTGCAGGCGCGTCATGCTGCCGATGAGCGGGCGTCCGGCGCTGCATGGTTTGGGCCGGTATGGCACGAGACCCTGCCGGGTGCGGCAGGCGCCGCAGCGCAGATGCGCATGTGGCGTGAACTGAAGATGGAGCAATTGATCGAGGCGCCGGAATTTTTGAATGTGGGCGTGTGAGCCGCAAGTGCGAAGTGCAGAGAAGCGTGGAGAAATGCTTGTGCGCAATGGCGCGCTTGCTGCTGGCTTGGCTTTACGGCGCTTGTCAATCCGCTTGTAAATCATAAATCAGCTTGTACGTCGCTTGACCCGTTGAATGGTGAAGGAGTCAATATGGCACTAGGCATCAAACTTCCCTTAGGCAAGGGTAAGGCAGACAAGACCGCGCAAGCGGCGCACGCCGCAGCGGGACCTGACACGGTTGCCGCCAAGGCGGCGCCACGCAGTGGTGGCTCTGGCCTGCCGCTCATTGGCAAACTGCCGGTCGCGCAGCAATATGCCGCACTGGCCACTGCCCTGCTCGCGGTGTTTGCCGCGCTTGCCATTGTGATTGCCATCGACATCAATCAGGCCAACCAGCTCACCTCCGGTGTGTCGATCACCGGTGAGACGCTGATGCACTCGCAGCGCCTGGCCAAGGCAGTGCCGAATGCTGTGCAGGGCAACAACGCGGGCTTCACCCAGTTGCAACAAAGCCGTGACCGCATCGCTGCCAACCTGCAGTCGCTGGCGGGCGAGGGGGACAGCAAGGTAAGCCTGCCGGGTATCGTCAATACCGTGCTCGACAAGGTGCGCGTGGAGTGGGAGCGCACTGAGAAAAATGCGACGGTGGTGTTACAGCAGCAGCGCAATCTAACGCAGCTTGGGCAGGCAATTCGCGCCATCAACACCAACAATCCGCAACTGCTGGAACTGGCTGAGCAGGTCGCCGCATTGCGCCAGCAGGGCGGTGCCAATGCACGCGAAGTGACCGCCGCCGGCCAGTTGGTGATGCTGACGCAGCGGATGGCCAAAAATGCGAACGCTCTGGTGGCTGGCGACACGATTGACCCTGAAGTGGCGTTCCTGCTCGGCAAAGATACCAACACATTCCGCGATCTGCTGGCTGGCCTTATCAAGGGGAATGATGCGCTGCGACTGGCCGCAGTGACCGATGCCGAGTCCAAAGAGCGCCTCGCCGAGCTGGAAAAATCGTTTGCCGGTTACCAGGCTTCAGTGTCAGGCATCCTTGGCAATATGCAGCGTCTGGTCAACGCCAAGCAGTCCGCGCTCAACATTTTCAATGACAATGAAAAATTCAAGGATTCGCTGACTGAACTCGATGCCTCGCTGCAAAGCGAGATCAAGACGCGCAACATCAATTTCGTTTTCATGGGCGTGCTGGCCTTGCTGGCGATTGCCGTTATCTTCATGCTGTTCCAGGTCTATCGCGCCGACCAGCGCGCACGCGAACTCGAAGCCGAGGCGCGCGAGCAGGAGGCCGAACGCCGCCGCGAAGAGGCGCAAAAGCAGGAGGGTGCCGCCAAGCAGCTCAACGACCAGAACCAGGCAGCCATTTTGCGGCTGATGAACGAATTGGCCGAGGTGGCCGACGGTGATCTCACGGTGCAGACCACGGTGACCGAAGACATTACCGGCGCCATTGCCGACTCGGTGAACTTCACGATTGAAGAGTTGCGCAACGTGGTGTTGCGCATCAACCAGGCGACCGCGCAGGTGACCACCGCATCCGAGAATGCGCAGCGCACCTCGGCGATGCTGCTCACGGCACAGGACAAACAGTCGACCGAGATTCGGCAGACCGGCGAGTCTGTGCTCAAAATGGCGAGCGACATCAACGAGGTGTCTTCAGGCGCCAAACAGTCTGCCGATGTGGCGCGCCAGTCATTGACCGCGGCCGAGAAAGGCATGGTTGCGGTGCAGAACTCGATCTCGGGCATGAACGAGATTCGCGACCAGATCCAGGAAACCTCCAAGCGCATCAAGCGTCTCGGCGAATCCTCGCAAGAGATTGGCGAGATCGTTGAACTGATTTCCGACATTACCGAACAGACCAATGTGCTGGCGCTCAACGCGGCGATTCAGGCGGCCTCCGCCGGCGAAGCGGGCCGCGGTTTCACGGTGGTGGCCGAAGAGGTGCAGCGCCTGGCGGAACGTTCTGCCGAGGCGACCAAGCAGATCGGCGCGATTGTGAAGACGATTCAAACCGACACGCAAGACGCGGTATCGGCCATGGAGCAGTCGACGCAGGGTGTGGTCGAGGGCGCGAAACTTTCCGACGCCGCCGGTCAGGCGCTGTCCGAAATCGGCCAGGTGTCACGCCAGTTGTCGGGGCTGATTGACAACATTTCGACCACGACCTCGGCACAGGCGCAGTCGGCCGGCGCAGTGGCGCAGAACATTCAAGGCATCCTCAAGATTAACGAGCAGACGGCGACGGGTACCCGGCAAACCGCCGAGTCGGTGCGGCAGCTTGCTGCGCTGGCGCAGGAGCTCAAGGCGTCGGTGTCGGGCTTCAAGGTGGCGTAACGAGGTTGCGTAAGGTCAGCAGGGCTCGCCGGTGATGGCGGGCGAGGGCGGGTGAAGGAAAGCAGGAGCGCAGGACTGCGGAGAATCGAATGGGTGCAGCAGCAGAATTCGACATCGGCCCGCTAACGTGGGTCAAAGGGGAAATCGAGCAGGCGCTGACGAGAGCCGGTGTGGCGCTGGTTGCCTATCGCGCCAATCCCGCTGATTCCACCCAGATCAAATTCTGCAAAACCCATTTGCATCAGGCGCACGGCGCGCTCGAAATCGTCGGACTCGTGGGCGTTACCCGGCTGACCGAAGAATGTGAGCGCATACTGGAAGGTGCAGAAGCCGGCACATTGGAGCTTGACGCAGCGCGCGCAGAAGCGCTGATGCTGGCCTTCACCTCGTTGCCGGTGTATCTGAACGAATTGGTGGACGGCGCATCGCACCAGCCAGTAAGGCTGTTCCCCGCCTACAAGGCGGTGATGCAGGCGCGCGGTGCGGAGCGCATTGCAGAGTCGGATCTGTTCTTCCCCGATCTCTCGGCACGTCCACCGCAACGCGAAGCGCCCGAGGTACCGCCCGACATGCGCGAGCATGTGATGGCGCAGCGCCGCCGCTTCCAGAGCGGTTTGTTACGCTGGTTGCGTAACAGCGCTGATCCGGCGGCACTCAAAGACATGGGCGACGCCGTGCGTGCGATTGAGCGCACGCAGGCGGTGCCGCAACATCGCGCGTTTTGGTGGATCACCACCGGCTTTGCCGAAACCCTGCAAGAGAGCGCGGGTGCGGTGGATCTCGACGTCAAGCGCCTGTGCGCGCGCATCGATATGCAGATGAAGCGCTTGATGGAAGGTTCCTCCAACGTGGCGCAGCGCTTGATGCGCGATGCGCTGTATTTTGTAGCCAAGAGCCGCGCCGGTGGCGGCGCGGTGAAAGAGCTGCGTGCGTTTTACCGCCTTGAGGGTGTGGTACCCACTGCGCTCGCACCGGCCAGTGGTGCAGCGCATCCGCAGGAAGCTGTGTTGCGCGCGATTCGCGAAATTCTGGCGGCGGCGAAAGACAAGTGGAATAAATTTTCTGCCGGGCAAACCCACGAACTGAGCGGCTTTCGCGAGCAGGCCGGGCAACTCAAAGAGAAGACTACGGCGCTCGGCCACGCCGAGTTTGGCCGCCTGGTCAACGCCATTTCGGCGGTCACGGTGTGGGTCTCGGAGAACCCTGCCAAGGTGACCGAAGCGATTGCCATCGAGACGGCCACCGCTCTACTGCTGGCTGAAAATGCGACTGACAATTTTGCGCGCCTGGGCGACGAATTCGCTACTCAGGTTGCGACCATGGCGGCGCGCCTTAAGGCCAGTCTGGCGGGGCAGACCGCCAACTTGCCGTCGGTAGCCCTGCTCGACGAGATGACGCGCAAGGCGCAGGAGCGCCTGCTGATGGCGCAGGTGGTGAGCGAGATCAAATCCAATCTTGGCGGTATCGAAAGCGCGCTTGATGCGTTTTTCCGTGATGCAGCGCAGCGTGGTGAGTTGCCGGGGCTGGACAAACAAATTCGCCAGGTGCAGGGGGCGCTCACGATTCTCGGTTCGGACAAGGCGGTCACCGCGCTGCAGAGCTGCCAGATTGATATTGCCCGGTTTGCGCAAGCAGACTACGCGCCGCAGCAGGCCGATTTCGAGCGCGTTGCCAACACCTTGTCGGTGCTGGGCTTCTATGTCGATGCCATGCAGCATGGCCACGTGGAATACGATGACGTCGCGCGCCCTGCCGGTGACGCCGAGGGTAAAACGCGCGGCGGTGCGGCGCAAATGGATGATGACGCGCCAGATGGGGCGGCGCTGCTGGCATCAGACGCCGCAGATGGCACGCTTGAGGGCAGTGTGGAGGCCGAGCTCGAACAAGAGAAGCGCGATGCCCGCACGCTGTTTGATGCCTGGCGCCAGGAACCGCAGGATGCCGTGCTGACTGCCGAGCTCAAGGCGTCCCTTGAGGCAATCAAAAATGACGCCGATCTGGTCGATGACCCGTCACTGCGTTTGAGCGCAGCGGATGTGCTTGCCGCCATTCAGATGGCGGGGGTCGACGTCACTACGGTTGCCGCTGGTGGCGTGCCAGCTGGCCTCACGAACATTGATCAAGCGATGGCGAAGATCGCGCCTGCGCGGCCGGCAGTGGCCGCTGCCGCGACGGTAGTGGCGCCGGTTCCCGAGGCCGTGCCGGAAGAGGCAGTAGATGCGGAGTTGCTCGCCATCTTCCTCGAAGAAGCTGAGGAAGTCCTGGGCACGATTGGCGAGCACCACGGTTTGGTGCAGGCCAATCCGGGACATAAAGAGTATCTGACCACCATTCGTCGTGCGTTCCACACCCTTAAGGGCAGTGGCCGTATGGTGGGTTTGATGCGCTTCGGCGATGCCGCGTGGAGCGTCGAGCAGACCATGAATCAGTGGATGCAGGAAGAGAAGCCGGCCAACGCCGACCTGCTCGGCCTGATCGAAGCGGGCCGCGAGTTGTTCGTGCGCTGGGTCAAAGACTTGTCGTCGCAGGCAACATCGTCCGCCGATGCAAAGCCTTTGATTGCCGCTGCAGAGCGGGTACGCAGCGGCGGAAAATTTGAGGCCGCCGGCAGTGCGCCTGCAGTGCCGCTGCCACCAGTGGCCGCTGCTGCCGCACCTCCTGCGGCACCTGCAGCGCCTGCGGTGATGCCGGTTATCGCGGCCGGTGTGGCTGGTACGGCCGGTGTGGCTGGCACGGCCATGGCAGCCTTGGGTGCAGCAGCCGCCACAACACAGGCGGCAACACCGGAGGCGGTAACGCCCCTAACGCCTGCAACCCCGCCCGATCCAACGATCACCATTGGTGACATTCGCGTCAGCCGCGGGCTGTACACGATTTTTGTCGATGAAGCTGGCACCCATCTCGATACCGTGCAGCGCGAAGTGGCGTTGCTGGAAACTGAGCCGCAGCCGCCGCGAGACGAACTGGTGCGCGCAGCGCATACACTGGCCGGTATCGCGGGCACAGTCAATTTCAAGAAGCTGCATTCGCTTGGCCGCGCATTTGAGCGCATGTTGCTGGCCGCGAAGGGCAGTGGCGTCACGTTGGGGGAAGCCGATCTCACGCTTGCGCGCGAATCGGCAAACGCACTCGATGCCATGCTGCTGGCCGTACGTGAGTTGCGTGCGCCGCCTGCGGCAGACGATCTCGAAGCGCAGCTTGAAATGCGGCGTGCAGAGTGGTCGTCTGCCGCAGAGGAGTCTGCGAATGCCGAGCCGCCTGACGCGCCGCTCGCGGGGTTTGTGCTACCGACCGGGAGGGATACCAGCCCTGATGCAGCAACTGAGACGCCACCGATGGCAGCTTCTGAGGCCGCGGTACCCGCGTTCGATACGGAGATTGATTTTGCGTCGCTTGGCGCAGGGGCACCTGATGCAGAACCACCACCGGCGGCGCCCATGTTTACGCCGGATTTCTCCTTTCATGTCGAGTCACTGGGCGAGCCGCAGCCTGCTGCGCCGGTAGCAGAGATGCCGTCTGTCGATGCGTTTTTCGCGTCGATTACTGACTCGGCAGGCGGCATATCGCCCAGCGCAGCGGCCCCCGGCCCTGCTCCCGTGATCGCTGCGGCAGATGACGCAGGCGGTGGATTTTCGTTCCATATCGAAGACATCACGCCGGCTTCCGGGCCCATGCCGGCCGCTGCGCCTGAGGAGCCGCCTGCTGAGTTGTCCCTGCGCTTCATGGATGACGCCGTCGCCGGCACCGCGCTCCCGGTGACTGCCGCTGCGCCCGCTGTTATGCCCCCGGCGCCCGACCTGGGTGATCACACGATTCTCGCCGCCGCTGGCGGCGCACTCGCAGCCAGCTTCGCGGCTGCGGCGCTAACCTCTGCGCCGGCATCGAGCGCTCCGGTGAATGCAGCCGCAGCGAGCGCGGCTACCAGCGCAGCCGGCGGCATGCCGACCGACGACGAGTTGCGCGCGCGCGGGTTCGACACCAATGAGCGGCGCCAGGAGCGCCTCGATGACGAGATCGATGACCAGTTGTTGCCGATCTTCCTCGAAGAAGCCAGCGAGCTGATGCCGCAGATTGGCGAGCAGTTGCGCGGTTGGGCGGAAGGCGGCAATGCGCAGGGGCTGCAGCGCTCCTTGCACACGCTCAAGGGCAGCGCGCGCATGGCGGGCGCAATGGCGCTGGGCCAATTGACGCACAGCATGGAAACGCGCGTCGACAACACGATGCAGCTGCCGTCGATTCCGCCAGCCATTTTTGAGGGCTTGTTCTCCTCGTTCGACCGTCTCACCATGCTGGTCGAGCAGCTAAAGATGTTCGACCCGGCAGCGCGCGCGCAGGTAGCAGACGCCGGACGCGCCTTGTTGGCTGAGGACGATGCGTCCAAGCTCGTGCAGGCATTTGACGCGGCGGCACCGGTGGCTGATGCTGTTGCTGACACCGCCGCAGGCACCGGGGCAGAACTTGCGTCCGCGGCTTCTGCTGCGGGCGGTGCGCCTGCTGCCGCGCCGCTCGGCACCGCGGCCAGGGCAGCAGAAGATGCCCGCGCCATGCTGCGCGTGCGCGCCGATGTGATCGATCGTCTGGTGAACGAGGCTGGTGAAGTGGCAATTGCCCGTTCGCGGATCGAAGGCGAAATGCGCGCCGTCAAGGGCGGTCTCAAGGATTTGACCGAGAACCTCATCCGCTTGCGTGCGCAGTTGCGCGAAATTGAAATTGCCGCTGAATCGCAGATGCAGTCGCGCCAGCGCGAAGTTGAGGAGAAGCACGCTTCGTTCGATCCGCTGGAGTTCGACCGTTTCTCGCGCTTCCAGGAAATCACGCGCATGATGGCCGAGTCGGTCAACGACGTGGCGACGGTGCAGCAAAACTTGCTGCGCAATCTCGATGATGCCGATGCTGCGCTGCTGGCTCAGAACCGCCTCAACCGCGATCTGCAAAATGACTTGATGCGCGTGCGCATGGTGCCGTTCAATAACGTGGCGGAGCGCCTCTATCGCGTGGTGCGCCAGACTGCGAAAGAGTTGGGCAAGCGCGCCAACCTCGACATCAAGGGCACCCAGGTGGAGATCGACCGCTCGGTGCTGGAGCGCATGACAGGCCCGTTCGAGCACTTGCTGCGCAACGCCATTGCGCATGGCCTCGAAGACCCGCAGGGGCGCATGGCGGCCAATAAAACGGACATCGGACAAATTGCCCTGTCGGCGCGGCAGGAGGGCAATGAGTTTGTCCTCGTGTTCGAAGACGACGGGCGCGGCCTCGACATTGCACGCATCCGCAGCAAGGCGGTGGCCAATGGATTGATGGCCGCTGGCGACCAGTTGCCCGATGCGCAAATCGCGGAGTTCATTTTTGCCAGCGGATTTTCGACGGCCGCCGAGGTGAGTGAGGTGTCGGGCCGTGGCGTCGGCATGGATGTGGTGCGCGCTGAAGTGACCGCCTTGGGCGGACGCGTGGAGATCGACTTCACGCCCGGCAAAGGCTCGCGCTTCACCATCTTCCTGCCGCTCACTTTGGCGGTGACGCAGGTGGTGCTGATCCGCACCGGGCAGCGCACCTTCGCCGTGCCGTCGGCGATGGTCGAGCAGGTGCGGCAGGTCAAGATTGATGAGCTCGACAAGGCTTATGCTGCCGGCAAATTTGAGTGGCTGGGGCGGGAATACCCGCTGCAATTTTTGCCACGCCTGCTGGGGGATGCTGCGCAAACTGCAGAGGGACAGCGCTTCACTCCGGTGTTGCTGTTGCGTTCCGGCCCGCAGCGCGCTGCGATTCACGTCGACGAAATGATTGGCAACCAGGAGGTGGTGGTCAAGAACATCGGGCCGCAACTGGCGCGCGTGTCTGGCATTTCGGGCGCAACCGTGCTCGGTACCGGTCAGATCGTGCTGATTCTCAATCCGGTGCCGTTGGTCACCCAAATCGTGGCGCTCGCCGCGATGCAGTCAGGTGTCTCTGGGGGAGATGCGCTGGGCGGCACTGGCACCACCGGCGCGCACGTCCTCGCGCCAACAACTGCGGCGCCATCGGCGGCCGCAGCGCCCGTCTCTGCCCAGCCCACCATCATGGTGGTGGATGATTCACTGACGGTGCGCAAAATCACGTCGCGTCTGCTCACGCGCGAAAATTATCAGGTGCTGACAGCGAAGGATGGCGTCGATGCGCTTGAGCAATTGAATGATCTGCGGCCCGATGTGATGCTGGTTGATGTCGAGATGCCGCGTATGGATGGCTTTGATCTGACCCGCAACGTGCGTGGCGATGACAGTCTGAAGGGCATCCCGATCATCATGATTACCTCGCGCACCGCCGACAAGCATCGCAACTACGCGATGGAGATTGGCGTCAACGTGTTCCTTGGCAAGCCCTATCAGGAAGAAGAGTTGCTCGAACACATCGCTTTCCTGGTCAAGAACCGCGCTGGCGCCACGGTCACGGTTCACTGACGCGCTGCACTCTCTGGGGTACGGGTGTGGCGCCGCCGGGCTGCCGCCATGCCGTGATGGTGCGGTGGATGCAAGCGCAATTCGGCGCCTGACGATGCTCAATTTCTTCGCACCGGTGACATGCGCACCAGTGTCGCATGACTCGCACAGACCGGTGCAGTAAAATTAGCCCTGTCATTTCTAGTTGAAGGAGCCACGATGTCGCAACGGCTTGCCGTGGTGTCCGGCCATTCTTCGAGCCCAATTGGCGCCGCAGTGAATCCCGCAGCGAATTCTGCGGAAGACGCTGCAGCACCGGGATCACACCCGTCCGCTATCAGCACGACTGACGAGATCATCGCCGAGCTCAAGGCTGGCCGCATGGTCGTGGTGGTGGACGATGAAGACCGCGAGAACGAAGGCGATCTGCTGATGGCAGCCGAGTTCGTCACACCCGAAGCGATCAATTTCATGGCGCGCCATGCGCGTGGGCTGATTTGCCTGACGCTCACCGAAGAGCGGCGCCAGTTGTTCAATCTGCCGCCGATGGCGCGCAACAACGGCACCAAACACGGCACCAATTTCACGGTGTCGATTGAAGCTGCCGAAGGCGTGACGACCGGTATTTCCGCCGCCGACCGCGCCCGCACGATTCAGGCAGCGGTCGCACGCGACGCCAAGCCGGCGGACATCATTCAGCCTGGCCACATCTTCCCCGTGGTGGCACAGGCGGGCGGCGTGCTGATGCGTGCCGGGCATACCGAGGCGGGCTGCGACCTTGCGGCGCTCGCCGGGGTGATGCCTGCAGCGGTGATCTGCGAAATCATGAACGAAGATGGCAGCATGGCGCGCTTGCCCGACCTGATCGAGTTCGCGCGACTGCATCAACTTAAGCTAGGCACCATCGCCGATTTGATTCACTATCGCAGCCGCACCGAGAGTCTGGTGCAGCGTGCGGTGGAGCGCGAAATCTCGACAGCGCATGGCGCCTTCCGGGCGGTGGCGTATCTCGATCGTGCAGGCGGCGCATCGCATCTGGCGCTGGTGCGCGGCGCAATCGACGCCGAGGCAGAGACCCTGGTGCGGGTGCATGAGCCGCTGTCGGTGATCGATCTGGTGGATACCGGCACCGGCACCCATTCGTGGAGTGTTGACGCGGCTCTGCGCGCGATCGCCAAAGCGGGCAGCGGCGTGGTGGTGTTGCTCAACACGACAGAGAGTGCCGAAGGTCTGGTTGCCAAACTCAATGATCTCAATGCCGGCGTGCGCCCCAAATTTAAAATGGATTTGCGCACCTACGGCATCGGCGCGCAAATCCTGCGCGATCTCGGTGTGCGGCGCATGAAGCTGATGTCGAATCCGCGCAAGATGCCGTCGATGGCCGGTTTTGACCTTGAAGCCACGGGTTATCTCGCACCGGAGGCGGCATGAGCGGTGCCGCAGCGGCATTTGACGAGAGCCTGTCCGGGAGCGGCCTGCGCATCGGCATCGTGCAGGCGCGTTTCAATGCCCACTTCGGTGATCGGTTGCGTGAGGGCTGCATGGCCGAGTTGAAGCGCATGGGCGTTGCCGATGATGACATCGAAGTGGTGACGGTCCCCGGCGCACTCGAAGTGCCGCTGGCGTTGAAGGCGCTGGCGCAGTCCGATGAGTTCGATGCGCTGATCGCCTTGGGCTGCGTGATTCGCGGTGAGACCTATCACTTCGAATTGGTGTGCAATGAATCGGCACGCGGCATCAGCCGGGTGCAGCTCGATCACGGCATCGCGATTGCCAATGCCATTTTGACGGTCGAGAACGAGGCGCAGGCCGAGGCGCGCATTGTCAAAGGTGCGGAAGCCGCGCGCGTGGCGGTGGAAATGGCGTTGACCCTCGAAGACCTGTCG
>JANPAR010000032.1:0-2459 GCA_031430015.1 Burkholderiales bacterium | reverse complement strand
CAACACGCCGGCCAGCGCTGTCTTGCCGCTGCCGTCATCAGCGGTTTTGATGAGTTCAATTGCACGATGTTCTTCGAGCCGGTCAATCCCGCGCGCCCACACCTGCTCGGCCAGACGGTTGATGATCTCGATGCCGGTCAGGTCGCCCTTGTGCACGGTGCGGTCAAAGGTCTGCCCCGCAAACGCCTTCTGATGCATGGTGCCGTCGGGGTTGCGATCGAAGAAGCAGCCAAGCTCATTCTCCAGTTCATGAATGCGCACGACAGCCTGCTCGACCAGCGTCCACGCGAGGTCCTGATCAGCCAGCCACTTGCTGCCCTCGATGGTGTCCATGAAATGGCGCTCGACCGAATCCTCTTTGGCGAGCGCGACGTTATAACCGCCCTGCACCATGCGCGTGCAGCCGCTCTTGCCGAGCAGGCCCTTGACGGCCACGGTGATCTGCAGGTCTGGCGCGGCCTGGTGCGCGTGCAGCGCGGCGAACAGGCCCGCGCCACCGGAGCCGAGGATCAGGATGTCGGTGGTGAGGCGGCGGATGGTGGTCATGAGTGGATTAAATTGAAAAGTGAAATTTCATGCGACAAGCCGTCTTGCATTTTTATTAAATAATCTGCACAATGCGTTTTTCGGCATTCTGGAGCCCGCACATGTCCGTCACTTTGACGCACCCCATCATCGACACCGCCCAGGCCCGCGACATGGTGCTGGCCAATTCGATTCGCGGCGCCGCCATTATCGGCGCGGCTGGCGGCTGGTCGGTATTGCTCAAACTTGGCAAAACCGAAAAGACGCTTGGCACTCAGCGCACCAACAAACCCAGGCTGTGGATTTCGCTGGACCGTTGCGTGAACTATCTGAAGCAGGAGCTTGGTCTGGCGCGCTTCGATCTGTTGGACGCGACGGAATATCGCGCTGCGCTGGCGGGGGAACGCAAGCGCAGCGACGCGTCCAGCCGCCTGCGCCGGGCGCACGCCGCCATGCAGCACGATGAATGGTTTCGCAGGCAGGTGCAGGAGGCGCTCGACGACCCGACCCCCGCAGTGAGTCATGAAAGTGTAAAACGCAGTTTTGCGGCCAAGCGCGCGGCATTGCGCAAGCACAGCAATGCCGCAGCCAAAGCCACCTCTTGAGACGGGCTTGAAACTTTTCTGGAAGCGCGCTGCGTTACGCGACCGTGAGCACATCATGGAGTTCATTGCGCGCGACAAGCCGCTTGCGGCCATTGCGTGGGACGAACGGCTTGAACAAAGTGCGGAATACCTGATCGAGCACCCGCGCATGGGGCGCGCCGGGCGAGTGCCACGGACGCGTGAATTGGTGGTGCATCCCAACTACATCCTCGTGTATCGCGAAGCAGCGGGGAAGGTAGAAATCTTGCGCGTATTGCACGCAGCACAAAACTGGCCGCCATAATCGCTCATGCAACCTTCACCCCAAGACTCGCCAGCACCTGCGCGCGCCGCCCCTGCGTATCCGCACGAATCTTGTCGTACAAACTGCCGCCGTGGCTGTCCATGCCGACCAGCAGCGGGCCGAAATTGCGGATACGAAATTTCCACAAGCTCTCGGGATTGAGTTCGTCGAGGTCGACGTCTTCGATCTGCTCAATCCAGGTGGTCTCCAGCGCCGCCGTGCCGCCGGTGATGGCGAGATAGGCGCCGCCGATGTCGGCAAAGGCTGACGCACTGCCTTCGCGCAGGCCGCCCTTGCCAATAACGATGCGCACGCCGTTTTGCGTCATCAGCGGGCGCGTGAAGCGCTCCATGCGATCCGACGTGGTGGTGCCGATGCAGACCGGCGCGTAGCCGGAAGGATGCTCAGTGCTCTTCTCGACCTTCTTCACGTTAGGTGCGGTGTGGATTACGGCGTGACCATGCAGGTCAAAGCGCGTCTTGCGACCACGGTCGAA
The DNA here is from genome assembly GCA_031430015.1 of Burkholderiales bacterium. Lineage (GTDB taxonomy): Bacteria > Pseudomonadota > Gammaproteobacteria > Burkholderiales > JAEUOS01 > CANJDH01. The sequence goes on along the minus strand of JANPAR010000032.1, from coordinate 550 downwards.
CATGTGGATTTGCGTCGCGTCGCGGATGCCAAACAGCGTGCCGTGCAGCGTGACGGTGTCGTTGATGCGCAGTGCGCGTACCTGCGCTTCGGTAACGGGAGTAGTCAGTTCGTGATGGGCCATGGCTCTACAACCCTTGGTGGGAGCACGCCACGGCAGCATTGCCGCAAAAACCGTTGGTAGGAGACATTCGCAGGCCGACGCCAAAATTCATTTTGACCGCATGCCCTCGGCGTTGATCAGAAACCATAGCGCACCCCCGCCTGCGTAAACGTCGCCCGCGCGCGCCGCGCCGAGTGGCACTGCATGTTGACCGCCACCGGGTTCATCGTGATGTGGGTCGCGGCGATTTCAATATGCACCGCGAACGCGGTCGAGTCGCCGCCCAGCCCTTGCGGTCCGACACCGAGCTGGTTCACCGCGGCCGAGAGCTGCGCTTCGAGCGCCGCGCCGTCGGCATCGGCGCAGTGCGTGCCAAGCTCGCGCGTTGCCGCGCGCTTGGCGAGCGCCACCGCGAGATCGGACGTACCGCCGAGCCCGACGCCGACGA
>JANPAR010000031.1:0-17790 GCA_031430015.1 Burkholderiales bacterium | reverse complement strand
AGTGACGGTACCGGCCTGCAACATCTGGTGTTTGAGGTGCTCGACAACTCGATTGACGACTCACTCGCTGGACATAGCACCGAGATACACGTCACCAAACACAACGACAAGTCGATCTCGGTCACCGACAATGGCCGCGGCATTCCGACCGGCATCAAGTGGGACGACAAGCACGACCCCAAACGCAGTGCCGCTGAAATCGTGATGACCGAGCTGCACGCTGGCGGCAAGTTCGATCAGAACAGCTACAAGGTGTCCGGCGGCCTGCACGGCGTCGGCGTGTCGTGCGTCAATGGTCTGTCGAAATGGTTGCGCCTGATCGTGCGCCGTGATGTAAGGCCCACTTCATGGAGTTTCATCGCGGCATTCCGCAAAACCGTGAACTCGAAGAAGGCATCATGCCGCAAGGTGTGGTTAACGGTGCGGCACCCGGCTCGACCGTGATGACCTCGCCGATCAAGTTCACCGGCGCGACCGAGAAGCGCGGCACCGAAGTGCACTTTCTTGCCGATGACGAAATCTTTACCAACATCGAATACCACTACGAGATCCTGTCCAAGCGCATCCGCGAACTCTCCTTCCTCAACAACGGCGTGCGCATCAAGCTGACCGACCAGCGCACCGCCAAGGAAGAAGTGTTTGCCTTCGACGGCGGCGTCAAGGGTTTTGTCGAATACATCAACCGCACCAAGACGGTATTGCATCCGAACATTTTCTACACATCGAGCGAGCATCAGGCGGAGAACGGCCTATCGATCGGCGTTGAAGTGGCGATGCAGTGGAACGACGGCTACAACGAGCAGGTGTTGTGCTTCACCAACAACATCCCGCAGCGCGACGGCGGCACCCATCTCACCGGCCTGCGCGCCGCGATGACGCGCGTCATCAACAAGTACATCGAAGAAACCGAAATTGCCAAAAAGCAAAAGGTCGAGACCACCGGCGACGACATGCGCGAAGGGCTGACCTGTGTGTTGTCGGTCAAGGTGCCTGAACCAAAATTCAGTTCACAGACCAAGGACAAGCTGGTGTCGTCCGAAGTGCGCATGCCGGTCGAGGAAGCGGTAGCCAAGGCATTGGGCGAGTACCTGCTAGAGCGCCCGGGCGACGCCAAGATCATTTGCGGCAAGATCGTCGAAGCAGCGCGCGCGCGAGAGGCAGCACGCAAGGCACGCGAAATGACACGCCGCAAGGGCGTGCTCGACGGCATGGGCCTGCCAGGAAAACTCGCAGACTGCCAGGAGAAAGACCCCGCACTGTGCGAGCTGTATCTGGTCGAGGGTGACTCGGCAGGCGGCTCGGCGAAACAAGGGCGTGACCGCAAGTTTCAGGCGATCCTGCCGCTGCGCGGCAAAATCCTCAACGTCGAGAAGGCCCGTTTCGACAAGCTGTTGTCATCTACCGAAATCACCACCCTCATCACCGCGCTCGGCACCGGCATTGGTGCCGGCATGGGCAAGGACGATTACGACATCGCCAAGCTGCGTTATCACCGCATCATCATCATGACCGATGCAGACGTCGACGGCGCACACATTCGCACCCTGCTGCTCACGTTCTTCTATCGGCAAATGCCCGAGCTGGTCGAACGCGGCCACATCTACATCGCCCAGCCGCCGCTCTACAAGGTCAAGGCCGGCAAGGAAGAGAAGTACCTCAAGGACGACCACGAGCTCAATCAATACCTGCTGCGCGCCGCGCTGCAAAGTGCGGAACTCGTCCCCAATGCGGTGAGCGGCAACAGCGCGCCCGCAGCGATTGGCGGCGATGCTCTCGAAGCCCTCGCCCGCGACTATCTGCTCTCCGAAGCCGTGGTGCAACGTATTGGCCACGTCTATGACGAAGCAGCGCTCAAGGCGATTCTCGATGGTGCAGAAGTCGATGTATCGAGCGAAGAAGCGGCGCAGCGCTCTGCACAATCATTGCTCGGCGCGCTCACCGATCGTTCGGTGACCGTCACGCCGGCCTACGACGAAAAGCGCGAGTCCTGGGTGCTGCGCGTGACGCGCAGCAAACATGGCAACCGGAAAAACTCGATCATTGATCCCGACTTCATCAACGGCGCCGACTACGCGCAACTGACTGTGACGGCGCAAAAGGTCAAGGATCTGGTGCGCGCGGGGGGCACCATCAAGCGCGGCGAAGGCGACAAGGCGCGCTCACAAGCCATCACCGATTTTCGCGGGGCCGTGCATTGGCTGCTGGCCGATGCCGAGCGCAACCTCGCCCGTCAGCGCTACAAAGGCCTCGGTGAAATGAACCCCGAGCAGTTGTGGGAAACCACGATGGATCCGAAAGTGCGGCGCTTGCTGCGTGTGCAGATCGATGACGCCATCGCCGCCGACGGCATCTTCACCACCCTGATGGGTGACGAAGTCGAACCGCGGCGGCAGTTCATCGAGACCAATGCGCTGCGGGCGATCAATATCGATATCTGAGATGCAGGCGCGCCTTTGCTCTCGCTTTGCAGCGGCGGCGCTTGGCGTGTTGGCCGGGACAAGCGGCTGCGTGCAAGCGCAAGTGCCGCCTGCACGCAGCGAAATCGCCCAATACCAAGGCCTGTTTGCTGCCGCACTGGCCAACAATGCCTCGGAAATCAAAGCGCGGATCGCCGCAGGCAACAAGCCGGATGCGCGCGACGGTTATCAGCGCACCCCGCTTCACGCCGCAGCGTATTTCGCCAAGCACGACGCGATGCGCGCGCTGGTGGTGGGCGGTGCCGATGCGAACGCACTGGAAAATGACCGCTACGACATCGTCACCATCGCCGCCGTGGCCAACGATGTACCGACACTCAAGCTCGCGCTCGAACTCGGCTGCAAGGCCACCAACATCACCAGCCGCTACGACGGCACCGCCCTGATTGCCGCTGCGCACCTTGGCCATGCCGAGGTAGTGCAAATCCTCATCAAGGCCGGTGCGCGGCTTGACCATGTCAACAACCTGCACTGGACTGCGCTGATCGAATCGATCGTGCTTGGCAACGGCGGCCTGCAACACACGCTGACGCTCAAGTATCTGGTCGAGGCTGGTGCCAACCTGCAGCTGGCCGACCGCAGCGGCGCGACGCCGCTGGCACTGGCGAAATCGCGCGGCTATCGCGAGATGATCACGATTCTTGAAAAGGCCGGTGCCCGCTGAGGCGCATCCAGCAAGGGTTGCGGCCGGGCAAGGCCTGAAAGTCGCACCCACCGAGGGTTTCAGAGGGGGTTTGATCGTGGCATCCAGTCTGCTGGCGCTTCTTGACGACATTGCGACGATCCTCGACGATGTCGCCGTATTGTCCAAGGTGGCCGCCAAGAAAACTGCCGGCGTACTGGGCGACGACCTGGCCCTTAACGCACAGCAAGTGTCGGGCCTGACGGCCGAACGCGAGTTGCCGGTGGTCTGGGCGGTGGCCAAGGGTTCGGCCATCAACAAGCTCATCCTGGTGCCCGCTGCGCTGGCGATCAATGCCTTCGCACCGTGGGCGGTGACGCCGCTGCTAACGGTCGGTGGCACCTTCCTGTGCTTTGAAGGTTGCGAAAAACTGGCGCACAAGTTCCTGCACGATGCCGTCGCCGAGCAGGCGCATCAGGCCGCACTGGCCGATGCGTTGGCGCGCCCGGACGTGGATCTGGTGCAACTCGAAGTGGACAAGATCAAGGGTGCGATCCGCACCGACTTCATCCTGTCGGGCGAAATCGTCGTGATCACACTCGGCACTGTCGCCACCAGTTCCTTTATGACCCAGGTAGGGGTGCTGGCTGGCATCGCCATGATCATGACGGTTGGCGTATACGGCCTGGTGGCGGGTATCGTCAAGCTCGATGATGCCGGTCTATATCTGAGCCGCAAGGATGGTGCCGCCGCCGCGTTCGGGGGGGCCATCCTGCTTGCCGCACCGTGGCTGATGAAGACCCTTACCGTAGTGGGTACCGCGGCAATGTTTCTGGTCGGGGGCGGCATTCTGGTACACGGCGTGCCGCCCTTGCATCACGCGATTGAAGCTGCGGTATTGACCGTGACAGCCTGGCCCGGCGTGGGCGCGCTGCTCGGCATGTTGACCCCGCTGCTGCTCGATGGCTTGACCGGCCTGATCGCGGGCGCCTTCGTGCTGGCGGTGGTGACCTGGTTTGGTCGCTTACGCGGACGGCGCGGCGTGGCCTGAAGCGGCCAGTGCACGATCCAGAAAATCGAGGCGGTCCTGTCCCCAAAAGCGCTCGCCGTTGAGAATGAAAGTCGGCGCACCAAACACACCGTTGGCCACCGCCTCGTCGGTGAAACGTTGGTACGCCGCCAGCACGCCGGCTGATGATTCAGAGGCGACCAACGCGGCGCCATCCATCCCGTTCTCCTCGGCAATGGCACGGCGCACATCGGCATCAGCGGTGTTGCGCTCTTCGGCCCACAGCGCCCGCAGCAAAGCGTGCGAGAGGCGGAACGCGTCCAGCCCGCGCATCTGCGCCGCGATTACCATCCAGCCGGGGCGCTTGTTCCAGTCCTTGTCGGTGACTACCCAGGGGTAGTGTTTGGGCTTGATCACCAGAGGCATGCCGAGGTACTTGCTCCAGCGTTCGAGTTCAAGCGTGTGGTAATCGATGCGTGGCTGCGGCCGGGTGCGCAGCGGCACGCTGCCGGTCACTTCCGCGATGGCCTGAAAGTCGTAGGGCTTCAATACCAGCTTGACGTGGTGGCGGCGTGCGATGTCCTGCAATTTCGGCCCGCCGAGATAAGCCCAGGGTGATGAAAGACTGTAGAAGCAGGGAAGTTCGATCATGGATTTGTGTGGTCGTCAGGTGATTAAGGTGGAGGGATGGGCGCTTGAAACCACAACCTGCCGCGAATCCTGCCGGGTGCGCGTGGCGGGCACATGGTTGCATGGCCGGTGGGTGCCTGCGGTGGCCAACGGCACGCGATAATCCACGATTATGAATGCACTCGATCTGCTTTCGCTGCTCGACGAACAAGCGCGCCACGACCTTGCGCGCCTGAACTACCCCGCGCCCAACTGGGTGCCGCCGCTTCAAGGACCGGACGGCAAGCCTCTCCTCGATGTATTGGTAGTGGGTGCTGGCATGTGCGGGCAGACCGCTGCATTCGCACTGCTGAAGGAAGGCGTGCGCAATCTGCGCATCATCGATCAGGCTGCATACGGCCATGAAGGCCCGTGGGGCACCTTCGCGCGCATGGAGACCCTGCGCAGCCCCAAGCACTTGACCAGCCCTGATCTCGGTGTGCCATCGCTGACGTTTCGCGCCTGGTATGAAGCGCAATACGGCGAGGTGGGCTGGGAGGCGCTGTACAAAATTCCGACACGGCAGTGGCTCGCCTATCTGCTGTGGGTGCGCAAGATCACTGCTGTGCCGGTGGAGAATCAGACCACGCTCGCTGCGCTTGAGCCAGTGGGAGAATGGCTGCGCGCAGCGCTGGGAACCGCGCAGGGGAAAGAAGTGATTTACGCCCGCAAAGTAGTGCTCGCGCTCGGCCGCGATGGCAGCGGCGCGCCACGCTGGCCGCGCTTTGCCTCGTTTGATCCCGCCAGTACCGCTGCGCGTACACGCGTGTTTCACTCCGCCGTTGACATTGACTTCGCCGCGCTCAAAGGCAAGCGCGTGGGGGTGTTGGGTGCCGGTTCCTCCGCGTTCGACAACGCCGGTACCGCGCTCGAAGCCGGTGCTGCCGAGGTGCGCATGTTCGCGCGTCGCGCGACCTTGCCGCAGGTGAACAAATCGAAGTGGGCGTCATTCCCCGGTTTTTTTCACGGCTTCATCGCGCTCGATGACGCAACGCGCTGGAAATTTCTCACCCACATATTCGATGAACAAGTGCCGCCGCCGTTTGAATCGGTGCTGCGTTGTGACAAGCACGCTGCATTCACGCTGCATCTCGGTGAAGGCTGGCGTGATCTCGCACCCGCAGCGCAATCAGTGCGCGTGACCACCGCCCAGGGGGCCTACGAATTTGATGCAGTCATCATCGCTACCGGCTTTGATGTGGACATGATGGCGCGCGCCGAAGTCACCGCGTTTCGCGAACAGGTGCAAGTGTGGCGTGACAGGGTGTCTGATGACGAAGCGCAGAGGCATCCCGAAGAAGCGCGCTTTCCCTATCTCGGCCCCGGCTTCGAATTCATCGAGCGCACACCGGGCGCTTCCCCTGCCGCGCGCAATGTGCACGTCTTCAATTGGGGTTGCGCCATGAGCCACGGCCAGTTGGCGGGCGATATTCCCGGTCTGGGAACCGGCGCGACGCGCCTCGGGCAAGCGGTGGCGCGCGATTTGTTTTTGATGGATCAACAGCGGCTGTACAACACGCTGCTCCGGCATGCTGAACCGGAGTTGAAGCCCACCCGCTACTACGTGCCGCCGGCGCGGTAGTTCCCTGCGCGACGGCAACGCGAACGATGACGTGGCTTGAATGCGGCGTGAGTCAACCGGGAATCAACCGCCCGCTAAATCCCGCTGCGCACTGGCGGTGTATCCCAGGCCGCGTCACCTGCGAGCCACTTGGTACCACGCGCATACAGCGCCTTGACGACCTCGCCTTTCAGTCCCGGCATGTCGCGTTTGATCTTGAAGCCGACCTTGCTTTGCAAATAAGCCAGATGCCGGTAACCCTCGGGAAACTGACCCAGTAAATCGACATCGAGTTCCAGCATGGAGGAAGGACTGACCACATCCATGCGGTCCTTTTCGTAAATCGGCTGACGGCGCACAATCTTCCACACATCTTGGCCGTTGAGGTTGCGCTGTTCGAAAAAATCGTAGAAGCGCCCGGTGCAGACTACATCGACTTCGGTGTTGTCGACCGTGGCACGCTGGTTGATCGTCATCTTGGTTTGCGCAATCGCGCGCTTGCCTTGCACGTCGACGCTGGTGCCGCCGAGGAAATGCAGGATCGACACGCCATTGTCGAATCCCTTCTGGCTCACCTCTATGAACGCCAGCGCCGGCCCCTGAAACCAGGTCGCCGACATCCAGCCGTCGTCGTGCCACACCGTCTTGAAGCGTTCCCAATCACCGGCGTCACGCCACACTGCCCAGTTCTGTACCGTCTCAACGATGGCGAGTTTGTCCTGCATGAGTTGTTGCGGCGAGTCGTTCATAATGCGGCGGCTTTCAGTGGTGGTGTGGTGTCAGGGGGCGCTGCCGATTGATCCGTACGGATGCGCCGTACCGATATATCTGCGCGCCAGTCATTCTAAATGAGCACAATGAGCCAAACGTGTCCACGGTGCGGCTCGCACAAAAGGGTTTGAACACATGACCGCTTCTCTGCGCGTGCCGCTTGCACGCCTCGGCGAATTCATCACCATGGCTTTTATCAAAACCGGCCTGCCCGCGACCGACGCGCGCGTGCTTGGTGAGTTGATGGCAGAGGCCGACCTGCAAGGCTCGGATGGCCATGGCGTGATCCGTCTGGTGCCGTATATCCGCCGGCTCAAGGGTGGCGGCGTCAATTTCAATCCGAACATCCGCGTGGTGCAGGAGCGTGCGGCGATGGCGCTGATCGACGGCGACAACGGCATGGGTCACTTGGTGATGAAACGCGCTGCCGAATTGGCGATTGAAAAAGCACGCACCGCTGGTATCGCCTGGGTGGGCTCAATGAACTCCAATCACGCCGGCCCGGCCTCGCTCTACGCGCGTATGCCGCTGGCGCACGACATGCTCGGGCTCTACTTCGCGGTCGGCAACGCCAACCATCTGCCGGCCTTCGGTGGCCTCACCATGCTGCTCTCGACCAACCCGATTGCCTGCGCAATTCCGGCCGGCGAAGAAGCGCCAGTGGTGCTCGACATGGCGACCACGGTGGCCTCGTTCGGCAAGGTCAAGACCCTCGCGCAGCGCGGCGAAATGATGCCCGAAGGCTGGATGGTTGAGCGCGACGGCCGGCCATTGCTCGACCCCAAGCGTGCTGACGAAGGCTTCCTGTTGCCGGTCGGCGGCTACAAGGGCTATGGCCTGGCGCTCATCATCGGCCTGCTCGCAGGCACGCTCAATGGCGCGGCGATGGGCAAGGAAGTGATCGACTTCAATCACGACGACAGCACCGCGAGCAACACCGGGCAAGCCATCATGGCGATCGATCCGGCGGCTTTCGGCGACGTGACGGAATTCAAAAAGCGGGTGGATACCGTCGTGCGCGATCTGCGCGCGAGCGAGCGCATGCCCGGCGTCGAGCGCATCTGGGTGCCGGGCGAGCAATCGAACCTGAAGCGTATCGATTACGCCAAGAACGGCATCCCGATTCCGCCAGCGCTTAACGTCATTCTCGACAAGCTCGCAGCGGATCTGGGTATCGCTGCATTGATTTGAACCAATCCGCCAAGGAGATGCACATGACCCATTCACTGACGGTCACTTTACAAACAACCCGGAAAACACCCCGCAGAACCGCTCTGGGAGCCATTCTCGGCGGCATGGCCCTGATAACCGCTCTGGGAGCCACTGTCGGCCTGACGCCCGTCAACCATGCGCAGGCGCAAGGCGCCTATCCGAACAAACCGATCCGCATGATCATCCCGCTCGCGGCCGGCAGCGCGGTCGACAATGCGGCGCGCATCCTCGCGCAAAAAATGTCGGTCAGCTTGGGTCAGTCAATCGTGATCGAGAACATCACCGGTGCGGCCGGCATCATCGGTGCCGACAAGCTCGCCAAAGCGGCGCCCGACGGTTACACCATCGGCGGCTTTAACGACAGTGTGATGACCATGGTGCCGCATATTGCGCCCAACTTGCCGTGGAATATTTTGAAAGACTTCGAACCGGTATCGCTCGCGGCGACCATCGAGTGGGGTCTCGCGGTCAGTCCGAATTCGCCGTACAAAACTGCGGCCGACATCATCGCCGCTGCCAAGGCATCCCCCGGGAAAATCAATTACGCGTCAGGTGGCAACGGCAGCCCGCAACACATCGGCATGGCGATGTTTGCCTCGCAAGCCGGGGTGTCGATGACCCACATCCCGTACAAGGGTGCGACGCAGGCGGCGGTCGATGTCGCTGGCGGCGTGGTGCCGGTCACCCTGCAAGGCCTGGCCACCATCAACCCGATGGTGCGCGGCGGCAAGCTGCGACTGATCGGCGTGTCGATGAAAACGCGCCACCCGGCCTATCCCGACGCACCCACCATTTCCGACACCGGCCTGCCCGGCTTCGAAATGAATTCGTGGTTTACCGTGATGGCCCCGGCCGGCACTCCCAAAGACATCATCAACAAACTGCAGAGCGAGATTGCCAAGGCCCTGGCGGATCCTGACCTGAAAGAAAAATACGCGGCACAAGGGCTGACTCCGCGCGGCACCACGCCCGAAGAGCTGGCAGCCGCAACGCGCGATCAGCTCGCCAAATACGCGCGCGTGATCAAGGAAGCAAATATCAAGGCCGAGTAACCGGTTCCTGGTGGCAGGTTCGCCGTTTACCGCCGCTTATCGCCGCGCTTATCGCCGTCTACTGAGGTCAACCGAGCGCCGCGCGCGTCGCACGCACCGCCGCGTCCGGGCTGGTGAGCACCGGCTTACCGGTCGCTTGCTCCACAGCGGCACGCGCCCGAGCGGTCGAGAACTGCGCCAGCATGATGGCATCGCAGTCTGTCAGTGTCAGCGCTTCGGCGGCGAGCATCGCATCATGCGCGGCGCCATCGCCACGGTTGAGGGCGGGCATCGCCTCAGGGGCGCAGGCGGTGTGCAGCGTCGCGCTGCTGCCGTGTGCTGCGGCCAGCGCCGCAAACTCTTGCGCCATCGGTGCAAGAGAGGGCGTGAATGAGGCGAGCAAACCCAGCTTCCTGCCCGCGTCAAATGCTTCGACAAACATGGCTTCGTTGGGTTTGAGTACCGGCAGCGGCGCGAGCAGGCGCTGCACTGACTCAATCGCCGGGCCGAACGCCGAGCAGGTGAAGAGAATGCCGTCGACACCGGTGGTGGTGGCGTAGCGCCCAAGGGTCTCGAAGCGCTGCGTCATTGCCGGGGTGAGCACGCCGTCACGCTGGTGGTCCACCGAGAGTGAGTCGTCGAGCAGATTCATTAACTGCGCTTCGGGCCAGAGGCGTTTGAACGCTTCGGCGACTGGGTCGATGGCCACGCGCACGGCGTGGATCAGGCAAATGCGGGGAGCGGAATTTTTCATGGCGGCGCAGTATAAGCGAGCCAACCGGCAGCTTCGTCTGCTGCGCTACACTCTCGCAGGGTTCTACAGACGCCATTTCAGCAGAGGTCATAACAGACAGGCGCGAACTATTTTTTCGTTCATCCAGGAGACCAGACATGACCCTCAACCGGCGCAACATCCTCGCAGGCTCTGCCGCTGCCACCGCGGCAGCCACACTCGGCTTCCCCGCCATCGTGCGCGCACAGCAAAAATATGAAGTCAAGGTGGCCAACTTTGTCGGCCCGCAGCATTTTCAGTCGCAGTATCTGGTCAAGTGGGGCGAGGAACTGGAGAAAAAGTCCAATGGCCGCTTGAGCTTCAAACACTTCCCCGGCGCGCAGATGGGGCCGACGCCCAAGCATTTTGACTTTGCGCGTGATGGCACCGCCGAGATCGCCTACATCCTGCACGGCGCGACACCGGGGCGTTTTCCGCTGACCGAATTGGCCAACATGCCCTACCTTACGGCGAGTGCCGAGCACGGCATCAAGATTCTGAACGACCCCGAGTTGCGCGCCAAGTATCTTGATGCCGAGCACAAGGGCACCAAGGTGCTGTACCTGTTCACGCACCAGCCCGGCAGCGTACATACCACCAAGAAAGCGATTCGCACGCTCGATGACGCCAAGGGCATGCGCCTGCGCTTTTCGACCCCGGCGATCCGCGAATTTATCGCCGCGATGGGCGCCACACCGGTCGGCGTACCGCCCACAGAAGTCGCCGAGCAATTGCAAAAAGGCACGCTCGATGGTGCTTTCACCGACTACGGCGGCGCAGGCATCGCGTGGAAACTCGGCGGCATTTGCAAATACACCACCGAGATGTACTGTTTCGTGTCGAGCTTCGCGGTGGTTGCCAATGAGGCCTGGTTTGCCAAGCTGCCGTCTGATCTACAAAAGATGGTGACCGATTCGGTGACCGGCATCGAGAAAGAAATCGGCACCGGGTGGGACGCGCTCGATGTGCCTGGCAAAAAAGCCATGATGGATGGTGGTGGTGAGGCCGTCCGCCTGTCCAAAGCTGAGGACGACAAGCTGCGCCGCATCGGTGTTGAAGTGACCGAATCGACCCTCAAGGGAATGGAAGCCAAGGGCATGCCCGGGCGCGCGGTCTACGGCATGATGAAAACGCTGGCCGAGAAACACGCCAAGACCTCGAAGAGTTTTTGGGCGTAGTCGCTTGAGCCGCGCCATCTTGCGCAGGACGCTGCAGATCACGGTGCGCTGTCTTGACGGCGCAGCCGTGTTCGCCTTGCTGGCCATGATGATGGTGACAACCACTGATGTCATCCTGCGCAAGCTCATCAACAAGCCTGTCACCGGCGCGACCGAACTGGTTGAACTGGCGCTTGGCGTGGCATTTTTCTTTGCTGCCCCCGGCGTGTTCGCACGCGGTGCCAACATTGCAGTGGACATGATCGACGAATGGCTGCCGGCTTGGCATAACGCGTTGATGCGTTTGTCGGCGCTGCTCGCCGTCGTCACGCTCACGCTGTTTAGCTGGCACATGTGGAAGCCGATGCTCGACATCATCAGCTACGGTGACACCAGCGCCGATTTGCAGATTCCCAAAATCTGGTTCATGGCCCCGGCCTGGTTTGGCATCTTCGTGGCATTGCTGATGTCAGTCTATGTGCTGCTGGCCGGCGAGATCGAAGAGTCTCGCAAGGACGCAGCGGACGGTTTGCCGCGCGGGACGCTGACATGAAATGCAGCACCGGGTCATTGTGTAACGTGGTTGCCCGGGCTTCGCGATGAGCGTCGGTGCCATCGGGCTGTTGGCCGTCATCGGCCTGCTGGTGCTGATGATGTTGCGCGTCCCCATCGCAATCGCGCTCATCATCAGCGGCACCCTGGGCTACGCCGCCGCGCAAGGCTGGCCCATCGCGTTCAAGACGCTCGCGTCGGTGCCCTACGAGTTGACCGGCGCCAACCCCGGCGCGGCCTATTCGTTCTCGGTGGTGCCGCTCTTTATCTTCATGGGCGCAGTGGCGTCGCGCGCCAACATGTCGCGCGAATTGTTTGAGGCGGCCAATGCCATCTTCAGCGGCGTGCGCGGCGCGCTGGCTGCGGCGACTATCGGTTCGTGCGCGGCGTTCGCGGCGATTTGCGGTTCGTCGATCGCGACCGCCGCGACATTTTCAAAAGTGGCGATTCCCGAAATGCGCCGCTACGGTTACGACATGGAGCTGGCCACCGGGGCCGTTGCTTCGGCCGGCACGCTCGGCATCCTGATTCCACCCTCGCTGATCCTGGTGATCTACTCGCTGGTGGCCGAGGAGTCAATCGCCAAACTGTTTGCTGCCGCGATGATTCCCGGCATATTGCTGGCGATTGGCTATATCGTGGTGATCGCCATCCTCGCGCGTTTGAAACCGCACCTGATGCCGGTCACGCCCGCGCTGCCGATGGCGCAGCGTATTCGCGCGCTGTGGGGTACCTGGAAACTTGCGCTGCTGTTTATGCTCGCGGTGGTCGGTATTTATGCGGGCTGGTTCTCACCGACCGAAGCGGCGGCGGTGGCGTCGTTCGCAGCGATCGCCATCGGCTTTGCCACGGGCGCGCTCACGCTGCGCGGCCTGTGGGAGGCCGGCATGGAGACCGTGCAGACCACGGCGATGCTGTTCATCATCGTGATCGGTGCGTTCATCTTCTCGCGCCTGATCGTGCTGACGCAGTTTCCGCTCACGCTCACGGTGTGGGTCAAGGAGATGGGCCTCACACCGTGGATGGTGATCCTCGCCATCGTTGCGCTCTATCTTCTGCTCGGCACTTTTCTCGAAGAAGTCAGCACGTTGCTGATCACCGTGCCGGTGTTGCTGCCGGTGATCAAGGGCATTGGTTACGACCCGGTGTGGTTCGGTGTGTTCGTCACCGTGATGTCTACCGTCGGCCTGATCTCGCCGCCGGTGGGCCTCACGGTGTTTGTGGTGCAGAGCCAGAACCCGGACATCCCGCTGCAAAAAATCTTTCGCGGCGTGATGCCGTTTTTGTATGCTGATTGTGTGCTGCTTGCTGCGCTGGTGGTGTTTCCTGGCTTGGCGATGTGGCTGCCTAGCATGCTCAAGTAGGGTGTGTGGCGCTTACTCACGCGAGATGGTGTGTGAGCGGAGATTGCTTCAGCGGGGCGGCACTTCCTTCAACCAGTGGCGCGCGATGTTTTCGCGCGTGGCAAACCACACTCCGCCGCGATTCTTCATGTGCCGCATCAGGGTTGCCAGCCCGGCAATCCGCGCCGCGCGGCCAATGATGCGGGTGTGCAGGCCGATCGACAGCATCACCGGTTTGTGGGTGCCTTCGTTCCATAACCAGTCGAAGGCATCGATGCAGTAGGCGGCAAAATCCTGACCGGTCACGAACGCATGGCGGTCAAAGAAGCGCATGTCGTTGGTGTCAAACGCATAGGGCAGCACCAGGTACGGCTGGCCCGCCACCTCGACGTAGTAGGGGCAGTCGTCGTTGTAGGCGTCGCTGTCGTACAAAAAGCCGCCGTGCTCGACCAGCAAGCGCCGCGTGTTGACCGAGGGTGACGACTTGGTGTGCCAGCCTACCGGCGCGCGGCCCACCGTTTGTTTGAGTGCTGCCACCGCACGTGCGATGACAGCGCGTTCGTGTACTTCTTCCATGCCGGCGTGGGATTCCCAGCGCCAGCCGTGGCAGCACACTTCATAGCCACGCTGCGCGGCGTCGGCAGCGATCCAGGGTGTGGCTTCGAGGGCGCGCCCGCAGGCGTTGACCGTCAGTGGCATGCCGTGTGCATCGATCACGCCGGCAATACGCCCGTAGCCCACCCGCGCGCCGTATTCGAAATGGCTTTCCATGCACAGGTCCGGCGCGCCGTCGACCTGCTGCACGGCCTCGTGCACTGCTTCGTTTTTCTCGTCGCCGGCTGAGACGGTCAGCTCGGCGCCTTCTTCCACATTGAGCACAAACGATACGGCAACGCGCGCGCCACCCGGCCACTTCACTGCCGGGTATTGATGGCGGTAACCCTTCAAATCTCGTGACATGCAGTCCTCCCTTGAGTGGCGTGGTGCATTCCGGCAGCCGGTGAAATGATAGTGGCATTGGCCGGCCAGCCGAATACAACGCACCTGTGTACGCACCGGAGCGCTGCAGAATGCCTGACGAGCGAAAAACGAATTATGTACATTAATCCAGTATACTGACTGCACCAGAGAATGCAGGTGCGGCGAGTGCCATCCGGTACAAGGGCAAGAGCGAACACCACTCGATCCCCGTTAAACCAGGCGCAACGCTGCGGTAACAGCAGAACGCAATGGAGGTGAAGTTGAACCTGGAGGGTCACACCAGCACAGACGCCGAGACCGAGCTTGAGCAGATACTCAACAGCCTCGGCAACGGTGTCTTGCGCGGCGAGTTCCAGCGCGAATGGCGGGTGGGTGACTGGGCGGTCGACTTCTATTTTGCGGAGATCCGGCTTGCCATCGAAGTCGATGGCGGCTACCACCGCGCGCTGTCGCGCTGGCGCAAGGACCTGCACAAGACGCGCGACCTCGAAGCGCGCGGCATCACGGTGCTGCGCCTGACGAACAGCGAAGTGCTCGGTGACCGCGAGTGTCTCGTTGCGCGGCTGCGTGCCGCATGGCGTGCGGCGCTGGAGCGCAGCCGTGCGCTTCGTGGAGCGGGTGTCAGCATGCGCGAACCGGAAGCACCTGACTACGTGGCCCCGGTCGCTCGCGCCCGCCGTTGCCGTGCGCTGCAATGCTGCAAAACTGCGCGGCGCGATCTTCGAAGAACTGCTCTGGCAGCGCGTCTCGTGGCATGATGCCCTGAAAGCCGCCCCCACCAAAGGTTTCGTCAGCATCATCCGGCGGAGATTTTGGGCCGGCATCGCGGCGCGCTGCGTTTCATCGCGCCGGCTTGTCCCCTGCCCCGCGTCGGTAGTAAGCTGTGTAGCCGCGTCCAAAACAAAACCCCGCCTAATCCCACGCCAAGGAGAACACAGCATGATGTCCCCCGACGAAATTGCCCGCCTGGTCCCCGCAGAGACCGCTTCATTCCGCTCCCCGATTCCGACCCAATCGGTGTCGAGTGATGAATTCATGCCGGCGCCGCAAACCGCCAAACAGCGCGAGTTTGAAGCGCGCATCAAGCAGCTTGGTACTGAGCTCGCCAGGAAGCAGGGCGTCTCGCGCCGCACTTTTTTCCAGGGCGCGGCCGGCATGGCAGCCGCCTACGTGGCGATGAACGAGACCTACGGGCCAATCTACATGGTGAGCCGCGCCGAGGCGCAGACGCCGGAGATGGCGAACGCGCGCGCCAATGCGTTGAAGGGTCAGTTCATCATGGACATGCACACGCACTTTTTGCGTGACGACACGCGCATCGAGGGTTTTGTGAAATCGCGCGAAGCGGTTGGCAAGTCGGGTTGGAACCCGGCGCTGGCAGGCAAGCCGCAGACCATTGAAGACCTCAAGTTCGCCAACTACTTCAAGGAAATTTATCTCGACAGCGACACCAAGGTTGCGCTCATTTCCGGCTCCGGCTCGGAAGAGCCGCGCGACTGGTTCCTGACCAACGAGATGAAAGCCGAAGCGCGCGCCGATGTGAACAAGAAGGCCGGCACCAAGCGCATGTTTTCGCACGCCATCTTCATGCCCGGCATGCCGGGCTGGCTGGAGAAGGCAGAGAAGGACTACGAAACCCTCAAGCCCGATTCGTTCAAGGGCTATACCGTCGGTGACAACACCAACAAGCACCTGGCCAAACACCCCTGGCACCTCGACGATGAAAAGCTGCTTTATCCGTTCTACGAAAAACTGGTGAAGTGGAGCAAGACCAATCCGAGTCTCGCCAACGTGTGCATTCACAAAGGCCTGTTTCCGCCCTCGACCAGCAAGCAGTTTCCTGATCTCATCAAATACGCCGACGTGCGCGATGTGGCCAAGGCTGCCAAGGATTTCCCGCAGCTCAACTTCGTCATCTATCACTCGGCCTGGCGCTTCTCAGGCGGCGCGCACATCGACGGTTGGGAGCAATTCCAGAAGACCGGGCGCATCGACTGGGTCACCGACCTGTCCGAAATCCCCGCCAAGTACGGCGTCAAGAACGTGTATGGCGATCTCGGCCAAATCTTTGCGCAGAGCAATCTGGCCGAGCCGCGTCTCGCTGCCGTCATGATGGGACAACTCGTCAAGGGTCTCGGGGCCGATCATGTAGTGTGGGGTAGCGACGCGGTGTGGACTGGTGCGCCGCAATGGCAGATCGAGGGACTGCGCCGCATCGAAATCCCCGAAGACATGCAAAAGAAACACGGCTTCGCCCCGCTTGGCGCGGCCGACGGCCCGGTCAAGAACGCGATCTTCGGCGGCAACTCGGCGCGTCTGTACAACTTCACACCGCAACAACGCGCCGCACTCGACGGCGACAAGGTGGCGGTGGCCAAGGAGCAGTACGACCTGCACGCACATCTCGATGGCGGCGGGCGTACCAACCTGCGTTACGGTTACATGCAGCGCCCCGCCGCGTAACCCTGCCGGCCTCATTCAGGCGCCCGAGGCGGCATGCTTCGTGGCGCCTTTTTGTTACCCTCGCATTGACCCTGCCGCTACGGATGCACCATGGCCAAGACAGCTAGCAAACCCGCGAACAAATCCACCGGCAAGCCCGCCTCCCGCCGTTTGGTCAGCAAACCGTGCGACCACGCCTATACGACGCTGACGCTCGGCGTGCAAGGCCGCATCGCCACCATCACGCTCAATCGCCCCGAGCGACTCAACGCCATCAACGACGACATGCCCGGCGAAATCCGCCAGGCGGTGGAGGCGGCCAATGCCGACGACCGTGTGCACGTGATCGTGCTGCGCGGCGCCGGCAATGCCTTTTGCGCCGGCTATGACTTGAAGTACTACGCCGAGGGCAACCCGACCAACAACGTCACCCAGCCGCTGCCGTGGGACCCGATGATCGACTACAAATTCATGAAGAAGAACACCGAAGACTTCATGAGCCTGTGGCGCTCCTACAAGCCGACCATCGCGCGCGTACACGGCTATGCGGCGGCCGGCGGCAGCGACATCGCCACCTGCTGCGACTTCATCGTGATGGAGGACAAGGCGCGCATCGGCTACATGCCGGTGCGGGTGTGGGGCTGCCCCACGCCGGCCATGTGGGTCTACCGCATCGGCGCGATGCGCGCCAAGCGCATGATGCTCACCGGTGATCTGATCAACGGCAAGCAGGCCTACGAGTGGGGCCTGGCGACCGAGGTGGCGTCTTTGCCCAAGCTCGACGCCGCCGTACAAAAGCTCGCCGACCGCATCGCCGGCGTGCCCAAGAACCAGCTCATGATGTTGAAACTTGTGATCAACCAGGCCATTGATGCGATGGGCCTGGAGCAATCGCAGATGTTTGCCACCGTGTTTGACGGCATCACCCGCCATTCACCCGAGGGCCTGTGGTTCAAACGCTATGCCGAAACTTACGGCTTTCCCGCTGCGGTCGAATGGCGTGACAGCGGCCGCCCGTTGCCCGAGCCCGGACCCGGTAACCTCGGCGATGCCTTCATGGTGCCGCCCGCCACAGGGGCGCGCTCGCAGTGGTCGCGCGATGTGAGCGGCAAGCGGGCTGACAAGCGTGCAGACAAACTTGACGCCAAGGCCGAAAAGCCGGACAAGGAAGAGAAAGCCGGCAAGGACAAG
>JANPAR010000030.1:0-44033 GCA_031430015.1 Burkholderiales bacterium | reverse complement strand
AGTTCCTCGATCCCGCGACCGACGGCGCCGTGCTGCCGATCTTGCATCTCAACGGCTACAAGATCGCCAGCCCGACGGTGCTCGCCCGGATCACGCGAGAGGAGCTGGAGCAACTGTTCCGCGGCTACGGCTGGACGCCTTACTTCGTTGAGGGGCACGAGCCGATGCTGATGCACGAAGCCATGGCTACGACGCTCGACACGGTATTGGAAAAGATCAAACAAATCCAGCTGGATGCTCGCAACGGCGACATCACCTCGCGTCCGCGCTGGCCGATGATCGTGTTCAAATCTCCCAAGGGCTGGACCGGCCCGAAAGTGGTCGATGGCCGGCCCATTGAAGGCACTTTTCGTTCGCACCAGGTGCCGCTTTCCGATCCCGCTGCCCATCCCGAACATCTCAAGCTGCTGGAAGACTGGCTCAGTAGCTATCGTCCGCAGGAACTGTTCGATGCGCAGGGGCGCTTGAAGCAGGAACTTGCCGATTTGGCACCCAAGGGCGAACGGCGCATGGGCGCGAATCCCCACGCCAATGGCGGCATTCTGCTTCGCGACCTGCAGATGCCGGATTTCCGCGACTACGCGATCAACGTACCTTCGCCCGGAATGCGGGGCGTCGGGGACACGCGCGTGCTCGGGCCTTTCCTGCGCGATATCGCAAAGCTGAACAGCGAACAGCGCAACTTCCGCGTCTTCGGCCCCGACGAGACGCTTTCCAACGGACTCGCTGCCCTTTTTGATGTGACGAATCGTCAATGGATTGCCTCGACCGAGGCGAACGATGAGTTCCTGGCAACCACCGGGCGCGTGGTGGAAATGCTCAGCGAGCACCAATGCGAGGGCTGGCTCGAAGGCTATCTGCTTACCGGGCGGCACGGACTCTTCAATTGTTACGAGGCGTTCATTCACATCGTCGATTCGATGTTTAATCAGCACGCCAAATGGCTCAAAGTCACCTCGCATCTGCCGTGGCGGCGCAAGATTGCTTCGCTGAATTACCTGCTGGCCTCGCACGTCTGGCGTCAGGATCACAACGGCTTCACCCATCAGGATCCCGGCTTCATCGATATCGTCGTAAACAAAAAGGCCGAGATCGTGCGCGTCTATCTGCCGCCCGATGCAAACTGCCTGCTGTCGGTGATGGATCATTGTTTGCGCAGCCGCCACTACGTGAATGTCGTGATCGCGGGCAAACATCCCGCGCCGCAATGGCTGACGATGAACGCGGCCGTCGAGCATTGCACCGCAGGCATCGGCACTTGGCATTGGGCTGGCAACGACCAGGGAGCAGAGCCGGATCTGGTGATGGCATGTGCTGGTGACGTGCCCACGCTCGAAACGCTCGCCGCCGTTTCCCTGCTTCGAGAGCATCTGCCCGAGTTGAAGATCCGCGTGGTCAATGTGGTCGATTTGATGAAGCTACAACCGGATAACGAACACCCGCACGGGTTGAGTGATCAGGAATTCGACGCACTTTTCACCAAAGACAAACCTGTCATCTTCGCATTCCACGGCTACCCAGGGTTGATTCACCGGCTGACTTACCGGCGCACCAATCACCGGAACCTGCACGTTCACGGCTACAAAGAAGAGGGCACGATCACTACCGCCTTCGATATGACCGTGCTCAATGATCTGGATCGCTTCCATCTGGCGATGGACGTGATCGACCGCCTGCAGTGGAATGACGATCAGGGCGTGCGCCTCACCCGGCGGCTTGAGGACAATCTGATCGAACACAAGCGTTACATCTACGAACACGGCGAAGATATGCCGGAGATCCGCAACTGGAAGTGGAGCAATGCTGGATGAAACAGCCAACGCCATTGCGTCTGTACCTGATCCGCCACGGCGAGACCGAGTGGTCGCTATCGGCCCGGCACACCGGGCGCACCGAACTCGGGCTCAATGCGCGCGGTGCGCAGCAGGCGGCGGCACTCGAACCGCACTTGCGCGAGATCGCGTTTACCCATGTCCTGACCAGCCCGCGCCAGCGCGCACGGCGCACGTGCGAGCTGGCCGGCCTGGCAGCGGCGGCCGGCATCGAAGCGGACCTCGCGGAATGGGACTACGGTGACTACGAAGGACAACGTACCGCAGAAATCTGCCTGCAGCGTCCCGGCTGGAATCTCTACCGGGATGGTTGCCCGCAAGGTGAATCACCCGCGCAGGTATCGGTCCGCGCCGACCGCTTGATCGCACGTCTTCGCCTGCTGGCGGGTAACGTTGCGCTGTTCTCGCACGGCCAGTTTGGCGGCGTGCTGGCTGCACGATGGATCGGACTGCCGCTGGCCGAGGCGCGGCATTTCCCGCTCGGCACGGCTTCGCTCAGCATGCTCGGGTTTGACCCCCATCATCCCGATACGGCGGTTATCGCCTCGTGGAATGCTTCTCCGTCCGGCTCTTAATTTTTCGCCAACGAGACGGCCCGCTCATGTCCATTCCATGCGGTTCTGCGGGACCTAAGCCCTGAAACCCTTACCCACCAAGGGTTTCAGGGTGGTAGCTGATGCCAATCAGCGGCTGCGCGAGTCTTCCTCGCTCCTTCTCCGGTCTTCCCTTTCTCGCGCTGGCCGCCGATGCGCTCTCTACTCGGTGCGATGGCGCACGGAAGTCAACCTGCCATTCAAATACCTTGCGCAATAACGCATAGGCTAGTCCCGGCACGGGAAAACATCGTGCCCGATTGCCTTCACGCATTCTGCATTTTTGGAGCTCCGAACCCACCGTGACCCGTGCTGCAGCAAGCAATCTGCCGGCTTCGGCAGACCCACCGGTGCCAACGGTGGCCTTGACCGGTGAAGGCGATCACCGCGCGCTGACCGGTGCACTTGGAATCGTCACGCTCGCTGTGGCGAAGGATGCACTGAAAAAATGGTCCGGGAAGGGCGCGTCGCGTTCACTGGACCTGGCCGGGCTTCTGCGCCTCGACACACCGGGCGCGATGTTCCTGTGCAGCCTGCGTGACAAGGGGGTGACCCTCACCGGCCTCGGCAAGGGACACCAGGCGCTCATCGATCTGATCTGCGGGCTCGACCTGAAGCCCCTGCCGAAAGTCAAATCCCCCCCGCATTGGCGCCAGCTCGTGATCGGGCTCGGCAAAGGCGCGGACGATGCCGGCCGCGACATGCTCGACATCATTACCTTCATGGGCCGGGCGGCAAGCTGGACCGCGAATTCCCTGATCCACCCGGATGGCCTGCGCCCGGCCGCGATTTCCCGGCATGTGGTCGAAACCGGCATCCAGGCGCTGCCCATCATCGGCCTGATGGCCATCATGATCGCCATCGTCATCGGCTACCAGGGCGTGGCCCAGTTGCGCCCCTACGGCGGCGAGGACTTCACCATCAACCTGGTGGCCGTGTCGGTGCTGCGCGAAATGGGCGTGCTGCTCACCGCCATCATGGTGGCCGGCCGTTCGGGTTCCGCCTTCACCGCCGAAATCGGCGTCATGAAGACGCGCGAGGAAGTCGACGCGCTCCAGGTGATGGGCATCGAGCCGATGCAGGTGCTGGTGGTGCCGCGCGTGATCGCCCTGGTGATCACGCTGCCACTGCTGACCTTCTTCGCCGACCTGATGGGCCTGATTGGCGGCGCTGCGATCGCCCAATCGCTGCTCGGCGTGTCGCCTGCGCAATACCTGGCTCGATTGCCGCAGGTCATCGACCTGAGCGACCTGTTCGTCGGGCTGTTCAAGGCGCCGGTCTTTGCCTTTTTCATCGCCATCATCAGTTGCATGCACGCCATGCGCGTGAGCGGCTCGGCCGAAAGTGTTGGCCGGGAGACCACCCGCGCCGTGGTGAAGTCCATTTTTCTGGTAATCGTGCTCGACGCATTTTTCTCGATCCTGTTTGAGAAGATCGGCATATGAACGCCCGGAGCGCCCGCAGCACGGCACCTGCCGCCCCGATCCTGTCCGCGCGCGGCATCGTCAACCGCTTCGGCAAGCAGGTAGTGCACGACAAGCTCAGTCTCGACATCGTGCCCGGCGAAATCATCGGCATCGCCGGCGGGTCGGGGTCGGGCAAATCGGTGCTGCTTAAAACGCTCACCGGCCTGCACCAGCCGGACGCCGGCGAAGTGTTGCTCGAGGGCAAGGCGGTTCAATCGATTACGGCCGGTGAACGGGCCTTTCTGTTCGGCGTGCTGTTTCAGCAGGGTGCCCTGTTTTCCTCGCTGTCGGTGGCGCAGAACATCATGCTGCCGATGCGCGAACACACGGACATCGAGGTCGAGGAGCAGGAACAGATTGCTGCGATGAAGCTGGCGCTGGCGGGCCTCGAAGCAGACAGCGGCATCAAGTTTCCCTCGGCACTTTCAGGTGGCATGGTGAAACGCGCGGCATTCGCGCGGGCGCTCGCGCTCGACCCGAAGATTCTGTTTCTCGACGAGCCGACTTCCGACCTCGATCCGATCGCCGCGAGCGGTATCGACGCGCTGATCCTGCAATTGAACCAAAGCCTGGGCATCACGGTTGTCGTGGTCACCCACGACCTCACTACCCTGTTCACCATTTGCGGCCGGATTGCCGTGCTGGTGGACAAGAACGTCACCGTCGATACGGCGGACCGGCTCGTGAAATCCACCCATCCGTGGATCCACGAATTTTTTCACGGGCCGCGGGCCGAGGCCGCAATGAAAGCAAGGAAGGCACACCATGGAAACTGACAAACACTATTTCTGCGAGGGCCTGTTCATCATCGGCTTCTGCATTGCTGCCGCATGTTTCGCGGTGTGGCTGGGCAGCCCCGGCCGCCGTGACGACGTGGTCTACCGCATCCATTTCCCCGATTCGGTGAGCGGCCTTGCGGTAGGCGATTCGGTGAAATACCGGGGTGTCGATGTCGGCACGGTCAAGACCATGGAGATTGACCCCGACAACGCGCGCCTGGTGCGCGTCGACGTGCGCCTGCGCAAGGACACCCCGGTCAAGACCGATACCCGCGCCAGCCTCGCGATGAAAGGCATCACCGGTGTCGTCATGGTCGAACTGAACGGCGGGGACCCGAAGGCGAAGGCCTTGCTGGACGCCACGCCCGCGGACAAGATCCCCGAGATCCCGTCGGAGAAAACCGGCCTCAAGGCGATGCTCGATGATCTGCCGAAGCTGATCGGCAAATTTGCGGTCATTGCCGACAAGTTCTCCGTCATTGAAGACCAGACCAAGAAGGTCGTCACGAAAGTCGATGCGCTGGCCGAAAAGGTCAAGGACAACCCTTCGCTGCTGCTCCGGCGCCCGAAGTAACGGATGCTAGAAACGGTAAGCCAGGCCGGCACTGGCGGCGTAGTTGGTCTTGCGCTCGGTGATCGGGCTGCGGGCCGAGTCGCCCTGCAAGCGCCGCGACTCGAGGTTGCCGACCGCCACCCATTTTTCACTGACGTCGAACGACCAGAGCAGCCCCAGACTCGACACCAGCCATCCGCTCCCCGGCGTGTAGACGGGTAATCCGCTGGCGATTGCCTGCTGGGGTGTGATGGCATACAAAGAGCGGGTGGACTTGGCATTGGCCCATGTCGCCTGCGTGAAGACGCCGGCAGCGAAACGGCCGCTCTTGAAGACGCCGGCACTCAGCCGCAAGTCGAACTGCGCGCCGCGCTCAGTGGCGCTGTGCTGGCGGGCGCGGGCGAGCAGCGTGACCGGCATTGCGCCGAACTTGTGGTCCCACTCCACCTGCGCGCCGATGGAGGCGCCGATGTTGAGATCCGGCATGCCGCGATCCATCAGAAAGCGGGATTCGCTGGCCTTGCGGCCGGGCTCGTAGGCCAGTTGGGCACCGATATGGAGTCCGGGTGCCAACTCCGTGCGGGCGCCAGCTTCGAGCACGCCCTGAGTCGAGCGAACGAAAAGGATCTCGCCGAAGTACCGGATCACCGGGACCAGCTCGGTCTTGTTGGAATTGGCGCCGTCGTAGGCGGGCCGAATGCGCAGGCCGGGCCCGATGATGGCGTCATTGGAGATCTCCGCGACAGCGACCGTCGACGCGCCCACGCCAACGGCCAGCGACGCATACAACATCACGGCGCGCAGCGGCCTTGCCCGGTGCGGGAAGGTATTCATTGCCGAATGTTGCGCCTACGCCAGCCGTGATTTCTGTGCGTTACCGTACAGACCCGCGGGTGCGAGCGGCCTAGAGTGTGTTTTTCAGCAGAGGAGTTGGGCCATGATCAACCGGATACTCAAAACGCTTCTTGCGGGACTGGTCTTTGCCGGCTTTCTTGGCACAGTTGCGGGTTGCAACACGATTGAAGGGGCGGGCAGGGACATCGAGCAGGGCGGCAAAGCGATCAAGGATGAGGCGCGCGAAAAGCGCTGATAGCGACGCAGGGGCCTCGCAGGTTCGAAGCCTCGTGATTCCGACGCCGAAATCAAGGTGCATACCGGAGCATCGGCGCGCAACTCACGAAGAACGATTGCCGATCAAGCCGAGGAACTCCTCGCGGGTTGCGGCCGAGTCGTGGAAACTACCCACCACCGACGAGGTGATCATGATCGAGTTCTGCTTTTCGACGCCGCGCATCATCATGCACAAATGGCGCGCCTCGATCATCACGCCGACGCCCTGTGCCCCAATGGTTTCCATCACGGCCTGCGAGATCTGTTCGGTCAGGCGTTCCTGCAGTTGCAGGCGCCGCGCATACATGTCGACCACACGCGCAAGCTTGCTCACGCCGAACACCCGGCCGGTCGGCACATAGCCGATGTGGCAACGCCCGAAGAACGGCAGCATGTGGTGTTCGCACAAGCTATACACCTCGATGTTCTTGACGATGACCATGCTATTGGTCTTCTGCGTAAAGATTGCACCGTTGATCAGTGTCGTGAGGTCGGTGCGATAGCCGGACGTGAGGAATTCGTAGGCCTTGGCGACCCGAGCGGGCGTTTTTTGCAAACCTTCGCGCGCCGGATCTTCGCCCAGTTCAAGCAGCAACTGCTTCACCAGATCGGCGATTCGTTCGATATTGATTGCCATGCTGACGTTCTCCCGAGTGGTCACGAACTTCGTGGCGAAGCGGCACCACGCGTGGAACAACAGACTAACCACTGCTACATCGCCTCGGCTGTGCGGTACCGAACATCATGCGGTTCTCCTGATCACGGCGCGGCCACATTGCGGTACTCGATCGCAAGGGCCTCGAAGGCAGTGTGTGCATGCAACGGTGTGGTCTGGAAGGAACTGGCGCGCCTGTTGTCCGATGTGCATTACCGCCAGGACCCCGGGGCGTTCAGACCGGATCGGCACCCGCGAGCGGGCGCAATGTGCGACAGCGTACGGTGCGGTGTCAGCTTGTAGTGCATTGTCCGCCAGTCTGCGTCAATTCGACGCCGTGGCATTACCCGGGAGTGCCCCTTGGCCGCCGTTGAAAACCACCTGATTGCGCTGCTGCCGCGCGTGGATCGCCGGCGCCTGCTCGCTCTGTGCGAGCCGGTTCAACTGGTACTGAGCGAAGTGCTGTGCGAAGCCGGTGCGCAGGTGCGCCATGCCTACTTTCCCGTGGATGGTTTTATTTCGCTGGTGACGCAGGTTGACAACCATCCCGGTGTGGAGGTCGGCATGATTGGGCGCGAGGGGATGCTGGGTGTGCAACTGGCGCTCGGTGTGGCCGTCGCGCCGCTGCATGCGCTGGTGCAAGGTCCGGGGATGGCGTGGCGCATCGGCGCGGTCGCCTTGCGCAGAGAGCTGGCGCGCAGCACGGCGCTGCAGCGCCACGTGAACCGCTACCTGTATGTGCTGATGACCCAGTTGACCATTTCCGCCGCGTGCGTACGCTTTCACCAGATCGGTCCGCGCCTGGCGCGCTGGCTGCTGATGAGCGAGGACCGTGCCCATACCAACCGCTTTCGCGTGACCCACGAGTTTCTGGCCTATATGCTCGGCGTGCGCCGGGTCAGCATCACGGCCGCCGCCGGAGGCCTGCAACGCAGCGGCCTGATCGAATACCGGCGCGGCGACCTTACGGTGTTGGACCGCAAGGGCCTGGCCGCAGTGGCGTGCAGTTGTTATGCTGCCGACCAGCGGGCCTATGCGGAACAGTGGCCCTGATCCCGGCATGACCGCATGAGCGGCCTGCGATGGGCTCTGGTAGCGGGTTTCAGGGTAGCGCCGCCTCAGGCCGCCACCAGATTGAGGGGCGTCAGCGGATTGAAATCGGTCCAGTGCCCCGCCACGATGGTGCCGTCGGGACGTTCAATATCGGTGGCGCCACATGCGCGCAAAATGCGGATGGCGGTGTCTTGCTGCGCCGATGCCGCCGCGCTGACGGCAACCAGCATGCCCGACTTGCGCGGCGTATCGCTGCGCGCAACCTGCGGGTGGATATCCGCTGTTTTCGGCGCGGGCGTGTCGCTCATGTTGCCGAGCGCGCCATACAGCGAGCCGGCATAGGCGCCGACACCGGCCGCGACTGCGGCTGCACCCGGGCCGAGCACCGGTAGCGTGGCCAAACCCACCGCAACGCCGATGGCACCGCCCACCCCTGCGCCGATTGCCGCTCCGCCGCCGGCGTGTTCGAGGCCGGCAGACTCGGCAGCGTCGCCGCCGATCGGGTAAAGATCATGCTGCCCGGGGGGATTGACATAAAACGTGGCTGTCTGTCCAGCCATAAACCCGGCGCCTGCGAGATCGGACAGCGCCTGTTGTGCATCGGTTTGCTGCTGAAAATTGCCGCTGATGATGGTGGTCATGGCTGTCTCTTCCTTTATTGCGCCGGCCCCTGTCCGGGGCGCGCAGGGTGATCCGGTATCTGGCGCGATTGTTTCAGGCGCCGATGGCTTTCTCGGTGCGTTCGCGCACTGACTGCCGGCCGTGCGGTGGCGATGATCATGTCTGCGGTTCATCGAGCCGACGCCCACTTCTTCGAAGGCACCGATGCCCGACGCACCTGATCACCCGCCCGACCGGTGCGCCGGCCCGGGGCAGCGCGCAGCCGCAGCGGCGGTCCATCATGCGCCCAAAGGATTCTCCGACCATTTCGCGCTCGCCTTTACCCTGCTGCTGCGGTTCTGCGCCGACACGTTTTTTGCCAGGCGCTACGGCCATCGCGCGGTTGTCCTCGAAACCGTGGCCGCGGTGCCCGGCATGGTGGGCGCCACCGTCACCCATCTCAATTGCCTGCGCCGCATGGTGGATGACGACGGCTGGATCCGCACCCTGATGGAGGAGGCCGAGAACGAGCGCATGCACCTGATGACGTTCGTCGAGATCGCCAAGCCGACCGTGTTCGAGCGCCTGGTGGTGCTGCTGGCGCAGTGGATTTTCTATGCCGGTTTCTTCCTGCTCTACCTGATCTCGTCGCGCACGGCGCACCGGGTGGTCGGTTATTTTGAGGAAGAAGCGGTGATCAGCTACACGCTCTACCTGAAGGAGCTCGACGACGGGCGTTCGCCCAATGTACCGGCCCCGGCGATTGCCCGGCATTACTGGAAGCTGCCCGCCGATGCGACCCTGCGTGATGTCATATTGGTGGTGCGTGCCGATGAGGCACATCACCGCGATGTCAATCACGGCCTCGCCAACACCCTGGCAGGCGCGCCGGCCGATCAGGCCAATGCTGCGCCGTATCCGCCTCACGCCGGCAATCCGTCGCGGGATGCATAACGGGTTGGGTGCCAGAAGCAAATGGCGGTCAATCGTGCGCAAACAGGCAAGCCCTGCCTGGAACAGCGAGCCGCGCGACCCGGCCGCCAAGCAGGTGCACCCGCCGGGATTTTTTCCCTCGACATAATGTGTTCGGCATCGCACATAAGACGGCGCGGCGCCGGCGTATCATTTATCGATGCTCCACGAATTTCTGACATCGAATCGCGAAGAGTTGATCGGGCGTTGCAAGGTCATGGCGGCGCGCAGGTTTGAGGCGCCCGGGATGCGGGAGGCGATTGACCACGGTGCGCCGCTTTTCCTGCAGCAGGTCGCCGATATCCTGCGCAACGAACAATCGGCCAGCGCGCGGCAGGTTGCCAGGCCGCTGCCGGCACCGGCGCCCACGCTGATCGGCCGTGCTGCGGCCTTGCATGGCACCGAATTGCTGCGCCTCGGATTCACCATCGACCAGGTGGTCCACGAGTATGGGGACGTCTGCCAAGCCGTAACCGGGCTGGCGGTCGAACAGAAAGTGCAGATTTCCACGGACGAGTTTCGCACCCTCAACCGCTGCATCGACAATGCGATTGCTGACGCCGTCGTGTCGTTCGGGCGGGCGCGCCAGACCGTGATCAATCAACAGGCAGAAACCCTGCACCAGCGCCTGATTGCATTTTCGGACGAACAGAACCGGCTCATCGACATCGCCAGGAACGCCTATGCCGCGATTCAATCCGGCCATGTCGGATTGACCGGTGCGACCGGCAATTTGCTGATTCACACCTTGGACGAATTGCACTTTCTCGCCGACTGGACCCTCCCCGAGATTCGGCTGGCATCGGCCACCACCACGGTCGACCCTTCCGGCTCGTGACCGGCGTTTGGTTCAGCGCGTTGCGTTCCAGCTGCGGTCAACCCGGTTGAACGCCGCATGCGCTGCCGGGCGCACTTCCTTCCACTCCGGGTCGAGTTCGGATTTGGTGCGCATGTATTCCGCCATCAGTTTGGGTTCCGCCTCGGTGAAGGTCGCGGCATCGTGGCGCACGCGGCCTTCCCATCCGGCGCGAAAGCCGGGCGCGTAGTACTCGTAGGCACGGCCTTTCACGTAATAGGGTTCCCTGACGTAGGTCTCCCTCCAGAATTGTTCTTCGGCCGTGTGGTTGAGCGCTTCCGCTGCGCCCTTGCCGGCCAATCCGCCGGCTACCGCGCCCACGGCGGCGCCGATGACGGCACCGACCGGCCCGCCCACCACCAGGCCGGCCGCCGCGCCGGCGACCCCGCCCGATGCTGCGCCGGCACCGGTGCCCAGTGGATGCGCTCCTGGCGTTCCGGTGATCGGGTCACGGTTCAGGTCTTCTTCGTTGGCGACTACTTTTCTGATCATGGTGTCGGTCATTTTGGTTCTCCTTTGCCGGTTACCGGCGTGGTTGTTGCGAGGTTGTTGCGAGGTTGTTGCGTCAATGTGCATGCACCTTAAGCGGGGTAATGTGGTCGATCTGTGCGCCAGCCCACGTTGGCGTCAAGCCCGGTTTGAAATTCATTTCGATCCCGCCCCGTCACCCTTGGTACACAAGGTTCACAGACCGGAATCGGTTCACAGACCGGAATCGCTGAAGAAGCGCATGGAATGGACTTGAGCGGGCAGCGGCACGAACAACGAGCATGAACCCCGGCGCTGCGGACGTTCTGTTCGATATCGAACAGACCACAGAAATGCGTGCTTGCTAGGCTCGCGCCGTATTTACACTGGGTCACCATTCCGGGTCACGATTCATGAAATCAGTTGCGGTATTTGGCGCGGGAATCGCGGGCCTCGCGGCGGCGCACGAGTTTGCGAGGCTGGGCTATCGCGTCGCGGTGTACGACGCCAACCCGGAAGCCGGGGGGTTCTGCCGTAGCGCCCGTGTCGAATCGGACGGCGGCATGCCGTCCGAGTATTCGTGGCACGGCCTGGGGCCGTGGTATCACAACGCCTTCGATCTGATGCGGCAGATTCCGTTCGATGCGGGCGGCAGCGTGTATGACAGGGCGCTGTCGCGGCCGATCGACTTTGGCACCGCACCGGACCGGGGTGTCGCCGAGTTCGATCACGCGCATGTGCTACAGGTCTCGAAGATGTTGCGCATGTCGGGCTTCGACAGCATCCGCTGGGCGTGGCTGATGCTCAAGTGCTGGACCGCGAATCGCCGCAGCAGCGAGCATTACGCCCGGCTGTCTGCCGCCGCACAGTGGAAACCGTTGCTCAGCGACCTGGGCTGGAAAACCTGGCGCGCCACCTTCGGGCCGTGGATCGGCTCCGACTGGACGCGCGTCTCACTACACACCACCGGACACTTTTTCCTCAAGCTGCTCTCGTCAAGACCGTGGCATGAGCACATTGCCGATACCGAAGGGCCGGCCTGGACCCACGGTTCGCGGGGCGGTTGGCTTCTACTGCGCGGCCCGAGCAGCGAAGTGTGGTTCGACAAATGGGTGGCGCACCTCGCAACCAGCGGTGTTGGATTTTATTGGAAACAGCCCCTGCAGCGCTTCGGCTTCGACGGCGGGCGCATCACCATGGCGACCCTGGAGTCAGGCGAGGAGGTGCAGGCAGACGTGTATGTGCTCGCAACCAACCCGTTTGCCGCGGCCGACATCCTTGGGCGCACGCCGCAACTTGAACGGCAAAAGCAGTTGCGCCGGTTTCGCCCGCTGGTGCAGGACGGGCCGCATACGCAGGTGTCGTTCCGCATCGCGTTCGCCGAGAAGCTGGCGTGGCCGGGCGCACGCACCGCGGTGGTGATCGCCGACTCGGAATTCAACCTGACCTTGTTTGCGCAGGAACAGGTATGGGCCGCTGACGCCGATCTCGGTGCCGGCGTCGCATCCCTTTGGACCGGCACCGCCTGTGTCGCCACCAAGCCGGGGCGCCTCTACGGCAAGCCCCTGGTCAACTGCACGCGTGAAGAATTCATCGCCGAAGTGATGGCGCAGTTGTCGAGCTGCGGCGGCCTCGACACCTTGATCCGTGACGCCAACGGCGGCCGTGGCTGGCGCGACTTTCCGGTCGTGAGGATCGAGGTGTGGCACGAGTGGAAGTTCTCGTCAAACGGCATTGCCCACCATCAGCCCAAATGGGTGAACACCACTAACACCCAGCCGTATCTGCCAACGCAGGCGACGCCGGTGGCAAACCTCGTGCTGGCCGGCGCGCACACCCAGACCGCAGCCGATGTGTGGAGCATTGAAGCCGCAGTCGAAAGCGGGCGCCTGGCGGCGCGCGTGATCGAACCGGGCGTCAAGGTAATACCGCAATACAAACCCCGGTGGCTGCGTGCCCTCGGGGCGATCGATGACATGCTTTATTCGGCAAGGCTGCCGCATGTTCTGCATTTCGTTCTTAGCGGGCTCCTGCTCGCGCTGATCGCTGCATTGTTCCGGCTGTTGTATTGAAGGTTGGCATGCAATTGCGCGCATGGGTGCGTTGGCGCACGGTGCCGGCATGCGCCAGCATCTAATCTGCCCGCTGGAGTTCACGTCGCGCTAGCCCGCTTCCGATAAGGAAACAGGCAAGCGCAATCGAATTCCTGTTCCGATCCATTCTGCAACAGGAGATCTACGATGAGTCAATTGCAAGTGTTTTCAAATTCGCCGGTCAAGGCCTCAAGCATCATCGGCACCGACGTGGTCAACCCCAAAGGCGACAATCTCGGCGATGTCAAAGAGGTCGTGATTGATCCCCGTACCGGCAAGATCGCGTATGCCGTCGTATCGTTTGGCGGCTTTCTCGGCATGGGCGAAAAGCTGTTCGCCATCCCGTTCAATGCATTTCAGTATGACGTCAACAAAAGCAATTACGTGCTTGATGTATCGAAGGAGCGTTTGCAGGCCGCGCCCGGATTCGATGCGGATCATTGGCCTTCGATGGCTGAAGAAAAGTGGAACCGCGACGTGTACAAGTACTACGGGCATTCGCCGTATTGGGAGTAGCGCTTTTTGCGGGCCGGCAGGCAAGAAAGCAAGGATCACCAACGTCTTTGCCTGCCGCGCGCAAAAGCTTGTAAAGGAAAGGCCTGCGAAGTTGCGGGCCTTTTTCATTATTCTTGACATCAGGATCGCGCGACGGCAGTTTGCGTGCGTTGCATCCGGTCTCCACAGTTGCCGCCGCCGATGACCTGATAACCGGTGGCGTTGGTTCACCTCTATGTGCGTTGACGAACGGAGATGCGCGGTCTGTGCCGAGACAATGAGGCAGTCCAATTCATGGGAACCATCATGGCCTTAACCGGCACTGCCAGCATCACCAGCGCCGAAGAATTCGGTCACGTGCGTTCCCTCCAGGGCGTCGCGGCGGACAATGTACAAACCTATGCGGGCGCGGTATCGTGGGGTGCCATCCTTGCCGGAGCGGCCGCTGCCGCCGCCCTTTCGCTGATTCTGTTGATACTGGGAACCGGGTTGGGGTTGTCGTCGGTATCGCCGTGGGCGCACAAAGGCGTCAATGCGGCGACCTTCGGCCTGTCAACCATTGTCTGGGTGACGGTCTCGCAATTGCTTGCTTCGGGCATGGGCGGGTATCTCGCTGGCAGGCTGAGAACGAAGTGGGTTGCAGTGCATTCCGATGAGGTCTACTTCCGCGATACGGCGCATGGCTTTCTGGCGTGGGCTGTGGCATCACTTGTGACCGCCGCACTGCTGGCATCCTTCATAGGTTCGGTTATCGGTGGCGGTGTGAAAGCCGGGGCGTCAATGACTGGGGCTGCCGCGACGGTTGCTGCGGCGGGCGCCGCTGCAGCCGGCGGATCCGAGATCAGCAAATCAGACGGTGAAGGCGCGGGGCCGGCTGGGTATTTGCTGGACTCGCTGTTTCGCAGGGACCTGAGTGCCAACGCTGGTGCCAACGCGGGCGTGTCCGCACCGCTTGGGAGCGGCGCGATGGTGCCGATTATTTCGGAGCCGGCTGGTAATGCGAACCGGGCCGAAGTGACGCGCATCTTCGCCAATTCACTGAGCGCCGGGCCACTGCCCGCGCAAGATGTTCGTTATGCCGGCCAACTGATCGCGCAGCGTACCGGCCTGACTCAAGCGGACGCTGAAAAGCGCGTCACAGACACTTATGCGCGCATGCAGGCAAAGATGCGCGATGCAGAAGTGGCGTCCCGTGACGCGGCTGACAAAGCGCGCAAGGCGTCCGTCCATGCGACGCTGTGGCTGTTCATTTCGCTGCTCGGCGGAGCATTTGCTGCCAGCTGGGCAGCCACGTGCGGCGGCCGGCAGCGCGACGCCTAATCACGATTCACCCAACCCAATCCAAACAACCCAACTTACCGGAGACAAGCATGCGTTCACTTCTGCTGTTTTTTATTGGCGTTCCGATTCCCATCATCATCTTGATCGCGTTGTTTGTGCGTTAGACGCATTCACGCCGATCCCCAAGAAAAGAAAACAATTCATGACGATCGCTGCCAAGAAGCGCGTGATGCACGATGATTCGCCCAAATCGCAGCACGCAACCACGTTGTTGCGCGCAGATCACAAATTGGTCAGCGGCCTGTTCGCCGAATACGAGAAAAGCGGTTCCGTGGGCAAGAAAAAAGAACTCGGATCGGAGATTTCCACGCGCAAGGAGACCTTGCTTGCGGAGCGCACCTAGCCGGATGCCCCGGCATGTGGCATTGCGGGGCGGCATAAGCCACGCCGTCACTGTTTCGCTCGGAAAGCCTGCACTGATGTTGCTGGGCAGCGAGCCGTGGCGCGCGGCGAAGGAATTCGTGGCGCATCAACTGATGCCGGCGCATCCGGGGTGCAGCGGTGATGGACATCCGGTACTCATCTTCCCGGGCTTGGGAGCGGGTGGTGTTTCGCTGACGCCGTTGCGCAAGCATTGCGAGACGTTGGGCTACACCGCCTTTGATTGGGGGCGCGGCCGCAACACCGGTCCGCAAGGAAATTTTGACGAGTGGATATCCAGACTGGCCGCCCATGCGATGTCCCTGCTGGCACGCTTTGAACAAACCGCCACACTGATTGGCTGGAGCCTGGGCGGCCTGTATGCGCGCGAGCTTGCCAAGCTGTTGCAGCCACGCGTGCGGCAGGTAATCACCATCGGCACGCCATTCAACGCGTCGGCGGATCATACCCACGCAGGGTGGCTGTTTCGCCTGCTGAGCGGCTCAACGATGACATTCAATCATGCGCTTGGTGCCAGATTGCGCGGGCCGCCCCCGGTGCCGACCACGTCGATCTACAGCCGCTCGGATGGCGTGGTGGCCTGGCAGACCTGCCGGCATGATGAAGAGTTAAACCTGGTACAGGATGTCGAGATCGACGGTAGCCACATCGGCATGTGCTGGAACCCGGCGGTGCTCAATGTGGTGGCTGACCGGCTGGCACAGCGTCCTGACCAGTGGCGGCCGTATACAGGCAACAGCGACCGTACGCCACAGGCGTGAAAGCGATCTCTATCGTACCGGCCGGCCAACACTGGCCCGAGACGCGCTCCTGAAGCCATTCTCGGGAAATTAGACTACCTGAAACCAGGCAGCCCACCAGCGGGTGACGGCGTCAGCGCACGACCAGCACCGGCATCTTCGAGTGCGTCAGCACTGTTGGGGTTTCGCTGCCGAGCAGTCATGCGGCGTGCTTTTTCACCCAATCCGCATAGCGGTTCATCCAGTCGTGAAAAAATTTCCGGCTCTCGGCACCGATGTCGCCGGCCTGATCGAACAGTCCTTCCTTGGCGTGGACGAATGCCTCGGGTTGGCCCAGGGTCGGCACATCGAGGTAGGCGAGAATATTGCGCAAGTGCTGCTGTGCCATCGATGTTCCAATGGCGCCCACCGACGCACCGAGCACCCCGGCCGGCTTACCGGCCCATGCGCTCTGCCCGTAGGGACGCGAGGCATGATCAATCGCGTTCTTCAGTACGCCGGGGATCGAACGGTTGTATTCCGCCGTGACGAACAGCAGACCCTGCGCCGCCTATGATGCCGGCGGATCGCGCCGGAAACAAGTCGGCCTGCTGCTTACTTGTCGGCTTTGATCTTGATGCGGTTGTCAACCGCGTGCACGCCTTCGACCGCAAACGCAATCGAGATGGCTTTGTCTGCCGCCGCCTGATTCTCCGCGTTGCCGGTCAGGACCACCATGCCCTGCTTGTCGGTATCAACGTGAATGCGCGCCAGGCTCGAGAGTTTTTCCGCGGCCAGGTGGGTTTTTATCTTGCTGGTGATGACGGTGTTTTTGACGAATGACTTGGGCGAGGAGCGGTCGGTATCGCCGTCAGCACCGTGGCCTGACAGTGGCAGCAGCAGTGCGCCGGATGCGAGGATGATTGCAGCAAGTGTGGTTTTCATGGTGAGGTCCGTCCAGTGGGTTGATATGAGCCTGCATTTTCGGGGCCGCCAATGGGCAAGTCTGTACGTCGTCGCACACAAGAGAGACATATCGCTGCGGTGGCAACACGGCAAGTCAACGCGGCGGAAGGATGCAAAGCACGGCGCGAACGGCGGACTTGCGCAGCGACGCACTACGTCAAGGCTGGCTCAGGCGGTGCTTCCGGCTTCCGCATCCCGTGTGGTGCCGTACAGGTGCCACACCGCGATGAACATCGCTGCAATCGCCGGGCCCAGGACAAGACCGTGGATCCCGAACACGGCCAGCCCGCCGAGTGTCGCGATCATCACCACGTAGTCGGGGATGTGTGTCTCCTTGCCCACCAGCATCGGCCGCAGCAGGTTGTCAATCAGCCCGATCACCAGCAGGCCATAGGCGATCAGGCCGAACCCTTTCCAGAGGGCGCCGGTCGCAACAAAATAGAGCGCCACCGGCAGCCAGACCAGCGCCGAGCCGATCAGCGGCAGCAGCGACAGCAGGCCCATCAGCACCGCCCACAGCAGGGCGCCGCCGACCCCGAGCGCCCAAAACGCGATGCCGCCCAGCGTACCCTGCACCGCCGCCACCAGGAGGCTGCCCTTGACTGTGGCGCGGATCACGGTATTGAATTTGTCGAACAGTTGCTGCTTGTGCGCCGATGCAAGCGGAATCGCGCGGCGCACCGCGCGCGCCACGGCGTCGCCGTCGCGAATCAGGAAGAACGCCAGATACAGGGCGATGCACAGCCGGGCAATGAAATCGAAGGTGTTCTGGCCGATACCGAGGGCCTGTGTTGCCATGAAGCGGCCGCCTTGCGCAAATGCGCTGCTGATGCGCTTCTGCAGGCTGTCGAAGTCGCCCAGGCCAACACGATGCAGCAACGACGTGACCGAGTCGGGCAGGGCGTCGAACACGCCATGGAGATACTGGCCCGGGTTGATCTCGCCGGAGCCGATCCGCTGTACCAGCAGGGTTGCTTCGTGCACCAGCGCGGCCGCGACCAGCGACAGCGGCAGGATCACGATGATCAGTACCACCAGCAAGGTCAAGAGCGCCGCAAGGTTGCGCCGCTGCCCGATCTGCGGCAACAGGCGCCGGTACAGCGGTGCGAACAGCAGCGCGATGATCGCGCCCCACAGGATCGCGCCATAGAGCGGCAGAAGGATCCAGGCAAACGCGAGGGACGTTGCAATCAGGAGCGGAACCAGGCCGCGATGTTGCCGGGGTGGTGTGCCGGTTTGGTCCGCAGTGGTCATTGATTTCTTTCGCATCGAAACCCGGCACCATGCCCGCAGCGGTCACCGTTGACTGTGCGGCGCACCACACACATCGCGTAGCTGCGGCTTCACCGGCAACCCTTGAGGGCGCGCTATGTGGGCCGGCGAACAGTCGCGCGATACTGGCTTCGGCAACAATCGGCGGACTGCCGCAACGGGCATCGCATTCCCTTTCACGAACCCTTTCACGAAACAGGAGTCCAGCATGAGGACAGAAATCCAGGGCAACGCCGGGCTGAGCCGGCTGTGCAAGTTGATCGCTCACGTGAGCGCAGCGATGCTGACCAACCTCGACGGTGAAGGCAATCTCGTCAGCCGGCCGATGGCGCCGCTGGAAATGGATCGCGACGGCGCAATCTGGTTTTTCACCGACCTGCGCTCGTCCAAGGTCGAGCACCTGCGCGTCGCCAACCTGTCGTTCACCGATCCGTCGCGCGGCACCTATGTGTCGGTGTCCGGGAAAGGCGAGGTGTTTACCGAGCGCGCGCGCATCGACCGGTTGTGGACGCCATTTGCCCGGCCGTGGTTTCCCGAGGGTCCGGACTCCCCCCATCTGGGGTTGCTCAGGATCACGCCGGCCACTGCCGAGTACTGGGACGCGTCGCACTGCAAGATGGTGCATGTCTTTGCCATGGCGGCGTCGGTGGTTGCCGGCAAGCCGGTCGGTCTCGGCGAGCATGGCACCCTGACGGATTTGTCGCGGACGGCGGTGAGCGTCTAGGCCGCGGGCTGCCGGCCAAGCCGGTTTGCCGGTGTTACCTATCCTTTCATGACATCAACGGGAGACTGTTGGTGGCCAACGGCTTCCAATGGCATGGCCTGAACAGGCGCATGGATCGGACCTGAGCGGGCGGTTCACTTGGGGCGTGGCCGCGACAGCACCGGCTGCAGTGCCTGGAGCCGGCCGGATCGCAGCTCGACCACGGTTTTTGCGACCGCGCGCGCCACGTTGCGCGCTTCCTCCTGCACGGCGTGGTCGCGGTCGAGCGCCTCGTGGCTGGTGGCATACGGCTCGAAATACCCAATGTAGCGGTCCAGGCGCGCCTGCACCCCGGCGTCGATGAAGCCCATCCAGTCGAGCCAGTCGGAGAGACTGCGTCGCGCGCCCTCAATGCCGGCCACGTCGCCGTGCACGATCAGACCGTAGGCGCGGCCGGCGAGGTGCTGCGGATAGCGCCATCCGGCCATCTCCAGTTCTTTCGCCTTGCCGGCCTTCTTGCCCGCGGTTGACGTGGGATCGGGGTTGCCGCCGTCGGCACACACCAGCCGGTCAATCATCAGTTTCAGCGGGCTCGGGCTCTGGTACCAGTAGACCGGCGTGACAATGATCACGGCGTGGGCTGCGGTCCAGCGCTCGTAGATTTCCGCCATCCAGTCATTGGTCTGGCCAAGGGCGTGGTTCGGATAGCAACTGCAGGGCCAATGGCACAGCGGCATCGCGGTGGACGCGCAGCCCTTGCAGGGGTGGATGTGGCGGGCGTAGTCGGACGTGAGCAGGCTCAGGTCGAGCAGGTCGACGTTGATCGCGGTTTGCTCCAGAATCTCGCGCGCCAATCCGGCGAGCCGAAATGACTTGGAGATTTCTCCCGGGCAGGTGCCGTCGTTGCGTGCCGAGCCGCAGATCAGCAGCACGCGCGAGCCCACGGCCGGGTCGGCCCAGCGCAATTGCGCCGCGTCGATGTTGCGCTTGGTGGCCGACCATTCGACCGATAGCTGGTAGTCGGGATCGGCGTACCCCGGCCCGGCTGTTTGCGTGGCCGGGGCCTTGCGTCCTTCGACATAGGCATCCCAGGCAATCTGCTCGAGTCGCGCGATCGCCTGATCTTCGGCGCGGTATGCCGGATCAACGTAGGAGGCGTGAAACCGCAAGGTGAATTCGGTACGCGGCAACGGCGCTGGCGCCTGGCCTTTGCGGATCTCAATCATTGTGGATGCTCCCGATGGCGGTGGGCACGGCGTGCGCTGGTGCGGGGAAAGTTTGGGTGGAGCATCAATGCACCTCTAGCGAACAAGCGTCGAACAAGCGCGTTCAGGGCTGCAGGCCCATCACACAACGACACAACGACACAACGGGCCGGACGCCAGTCTGAACTCCCATGCGCAAGTGGGTCTGTGTGGTGCCGAACGGTTAAGCAACGCTTGGCCCGCAACAATCTGCGTCGAGGCCGGCAACGCCCCATTCCCCTACTCTCCCCCTACTCTCAGGAGATTCCATGAAGACTGAACTGCAACACACCGACGACTTGATCCGCCTCGGACAACTGATCGAGAACATGACCGTGGCCCTGTTCATCAACATCGACGGCGCGGGGGCGGTGGTCAGCCGGCCAATGGCACCGCTGGAAATGGACGGCGGCGGCGCGCTCTGGTTTTTCACCGACTTGCGCTCCTCAAAGATCGACCACCTCAGTTCCGTCAACGTAAGCTTCATTGATGCGTCGGGCGGCACCTACGTATCGGTATCGGGGTACGGTGAAATCTATACCGGCCAGGAACATATCGCACGCTTGTGGACGCCGCTGGCCAAGCCCTGGTTTCCGGACGGTCCGGATTCGCAACACCTCGCATTGCTGAAAGTCATTCCCGTCACCGCCGAATATTGGGACGCATCGCACAGCAAGATGGTGCGCATGTTTGCCATGGCCGCGTCGATTGCGGCCGGCCAGCCGGTCGCGCAGGGTGAGCATGGCACCCTCACCACTCTTGCCGGCGCCCTGCCGGCGGATCTATCGGCCACGCCGCAAAAAGAGTATCCCTGGCATCTGGGCGCGTGATTGCCCATGCGCCGCACCTCGGGCGCTGCGCTGTGTTCGACAGCGTACCGACGCGTGGACTGGATGCGCCTAATGTCCGCAGCATCGCGCCGCATCTGCTGCGCACAACGTCTGGGAGAACACCATGGGTTTGGGAACCATCTTATTGATCGTCCTGTTGCTGATGCTGTTTGGCGCGGTTCCGACCTGGCCGCACAGCAGGAGCTGGGGCTACGGGCCCAGCGGCGGCCTGGGATTGCTGGTCGTGATCCTGCTGGTGCTGTTGTTGATGGGGCGCATCTGATGCGCCCGCGCGATGGCGCAAAGAAATTGTTTTGATATGTGTTCGCCAACGAACGGTATCCGCCCGGCGCGTTGCCCAGAATGACCTGATTGCCGGTGCAGACGCAACCGGCACCAAACCACCACCCTGAAGGAAACGAACATGAATTGGGATCGCATCGAAGGCAACTGGAAGCAGTTCAAAGGCCACGCCAAAGAACAGTGGGGCAAGCTTACCGACGACCAGATCGACGTGATCGCGGGCAAGCGCGACATCCTCGCCGGCAAGATTCAAGACACCTATGGCCTCTCCAAGGACATCGCGGAAAAGCAAATCGCCGACTGGCAGAAACGCATGAAAGAAGTGGCACACGCCAAGTAAGGCAGCAACCAACCGGTGCCATTGCAGCCAACCCTGCCATTGCACCGTCGCAGGAATCCGACAACGCAGTTTCGCCACCCAAGGAATCATCGTGACCCAGTTCAACCTCAGCGCGATCGTGATCGCAATCGGCCTTGCCTTCAGCACCGGCGCCATGGCTCAAACCATGACCAAGGATGACTACAAGGCCGCCAAGAGCGGCATTACAGCCGATTACAAATCCGCCAAAAAGGCCTGTGCCTCGCTTTCCGGCAATGCCCGCGACATCTGCAAGGTCGACGCGAGCGGCAAGCAGAAGGTCGCGCTGGCCGAATTGACGGCCAGGAACAAGCCTTCGGAGGGCGCCAGCTACAAGGTGCGCGTCGCCAGGGCCGATGCCGACTACGCCGTCGCGAAGGAAAAGTGCGATGACAAGGCCGGCAACGACAAGAATGTTTGCAAGAAGGAGGCCACCGCCGCCAAAGTGACCGCCATCGCCGACGCCAAGGTGATGCTGAAGATCACCAACGCGAATGATGACGCCAAGGAAAAGGTTGCCGGTGCGCGCAACCAGGCCAGTGACAAGCGTGCCGCTGCGCGTGAAGACGCCGCCAGCGACAAGCGCGATGCCGAATACGCCGTCGCCAAGGAAAAGTGTGACACGTTTGCGAATGACGCCAAGGCAACCTGCATCCGGGAAGCCAAGGCACGTTTCGGCAAGTCCTGAGACGCAGTTCGCCAAACGTGAGTGTTTTCATAACCGTAGTACCAAAAGCGGTGTTGCCATGAAAACGATGCTAAAGAGAATCATCAGTACCGTTGCCGCAGCCATGCTGTTTGGCCTCGGCGGTTGTGCCGGGATGTCGACGCAGGACAAATACACGGTCGGCGGCGCCGGTGCCGGTGCAGTAGCCGGCGCGGTGCTTGGCGGTGGCGTGCTCGGCACGGCGGCAGGTGCAGCAGTCGGTGGTGTGATCGGCCACGAGGCCGGCAAGGGCAAGTAGTCGCGCCGCATTTGCAGGCGATCAACGACGCGCCGGCCTGTCATGGGCCGGCGCGTTGCCATTTGTGTCCTTCGCAGCGGGTGCGTCTGGTGCCTGGTCACGGGCGCCGTTGAGCGCGCGTGAAGTGACGCCCCGCTGTGTGCGCCATCGTACATACCGCGGGAAGCCGTTTGCCTATGCTGGTTGCCAGCGGCGCGGACGCGGACGCAGGCGCGGCGCCGGAATTTTCCAGGACAACAGGACATCCCGAAATTGATGGTGAACGCCAAGATGATTCGGGAACGGCTGGTGCGGTTTCGACGGCGCTTGCCCGGCAATGCGGCCACCCGGGCCGCGATTGACGAAGAGCAGCCGCTTCGCGCGGAGCTGTTCAGCAGTGAACAGATGCGCAGCCACGGCAAGGCCCTGGCGGGACTGCACGGGCTTGCCGCCGGCCGGTTGCCGGACCGGCTGCTGTCGCGCCTGTCGCAGAACGAGAGCGTGCTCACCGGCGCGTTCGACCTGGTCGCGGCTGCAGTCAAGCAGAATCGCAGGACCGCCCCCGCCGGAGAATGGCTGCTCGACAACTTCTACCTGATTCAGGAGCAGATTCGCACCGCGCGACGGCATTTGCCCAAGGGCTACAGCCGGGAGTTGCCGCAGCTTGCCGGCGGCCCGTCGACCGGCCTGCCGCGCGTCTACGACATTGCGCTCGAAACCATTTCACATGGCGACGGGCGTGTCGACCCGGAAAGCCTCAGCGGATTCGTGACTGCCTACCAGAGCGTGACGCCGCTCCGGCTTGGTGAACTATGGGCGGTGCCGATCATGCTGCGGCTGGCGTTGATCGAAAACCTGCGCCGTGTCGGCGCACGCATCGCCGCCGATCGCATCGGTCGCAACCGCGCCGACTTCTGGGCCGACCAGATGACGGCGATCGCCGCCAAGGACCCGACCAGCCTGATCCTGGTGGTTGCCGACATGGCGCGCTCCGGCCAACCGATGGCCAGTTCGTTCGTCGCGGAATTTTCGCGCCGCCTGCAGGGGCAAAGCCCGGCGCTGGCGCTGCCTTTGAACTGGATTGCGCAGCGGCTCGCGGAATCCGGCGAGACCATCGAGCAACTGGTCCAGTCGGAAAACCAGCAGCAGGCCGCCGATCAGGTATCGATCAGCAACAGCATCGGCAGCCTGCGCTTTCT
The DNA here is from genome assembly GCA_031430015.1 of Burkholderiales bacterium. Classification (GTDB taxonomy): domain Bacteria; phylum Pseudomonadota; class Gammaproteobacteria; order Burkholderiales; family JAEUOS01; genus CANJDH01. Next base: position 20,248 of record JANPAR010000030.1, on the reverse strand, counting down.
TGACGCCATGGACTGGCGTGACTTCGTCGAAGCCATGAGCGTGGTGGAGCACAAGCTGCGTGAAGATCCCGGTGGCGTCTATGGCCGGATGGATTTTGCCACCCGCGACCGCTACCGCCACGTGGTCGAGGGCACCGCGAAATCGGGCGTCTTGTCCGAGGCCGAGGTGGCGCGTCTTGCGGTCCAGCTGGCGCATCAGGGCATGGCACAACAAGGTCTCGACGACCGCTCCGCACATGTCGGCTTCTATTTGATCGACAAGGGCCTGCCGCAACTGGAGAGTGCGGCACGCCTGCGCCTGACCATGGCACAGTCCGCGCGGCGTTGGTTCGACCGGTTCGCACTGCCAACCTACCTCGGCATGATTGCCCTGTTGGCGGCCGGGGTGGCCGCGACCCTGCTGCAGCTGGGCGTAGCCCATCAACTGCCCGGCGCCTTGCTCGGCTTGATCGCTTTTTTCACGGTGCTTGGCGCCAGCCAATTGGCGGTGGCGCTGGTCAATTACATGGCGATGCTGCTGGTCAGGCCGCACCTGTTGCCACGAATGGATTTTTCCGGGGGTATTCCGCCCACGTCGCACACCCTGGTGGTGATTCCGACGATGCTGACCGGCCTGCGCGGGATCGAGGCTCTTGTCGACGCGCTGGAGGTCCGGTTTCTGGCAAACCGGAACGACCACCTGCATTTCGGGCTGCTGACCGACTTCCGCGACGCGAACGCGGTCACGCTCCCTGAAGACGCAGCGCTGCTCGCGTGCGCCGCCGAGGGCATTCGCGGGCTCAACGCGAAGTATCGCAGCGCCAGGAGCGACAGCTTCTACCTGTTTCACCGGCCGCGTCTCTGGAATTCGCAGGACCACACCTGGATGGGTTACGAGCGCAAGCGCGGCAAGCTGGCCGACCTCAATGCGCTGCTGCGCGGTGCTGCGGGCGAGCGCTTTTCACTCGTGGTTGGCGACATCGCGGTGCTGTCCGACGTGCAATACGTAATCACGCTGGACACCGATACGCAATTGCCGCGGGACGCAGTCCACCAGTTTGTCGGCGCCATGGCCCACCCGCTCAACCGGGCGCGTTTCGACGAAGTGCGCAAGATCGTGACAGAAGGCTACGGCATCCTGCAGCCGCGCGTCGCCGCCAGCCTGCCGGGATCGAACCGGTCGCGCTACGCGCGCCTGTGCGGTGCAGAGCCGGGCATCGACCCGTATACCCGCGCCGTCTCGGACGTATACCAGGACCTGTTCCACGAAGGCTCCTTCATCGGCAAGGGCATCTACGACGTCGATGCGTTCGAGCGCACGCTGGGGCAGCGCTTTCCGGACAACGCGATCCTGAGCCACGACCTGCTCGAAGGATGCTATTTGCGCTCCGGCCTCCTCTCTGACGTGCTGCTGTACGAAGAAGACCCCGCCAGCCATCACGCCGATGTGACGCGCCGCTACCGGTGGATCCGCGGCGACTGGCAGTTGCTGCGCTGGCTGTGGCCCGGTGTGCCGGGGGCTGATGGGCGGCGGCAGGCCAACCCGCTGTCGGGGCTGTCACGCTGGAAGCTGTTCGACAACCTGCGGCGCAGCCTGGTGCCGGCGGCTCTCACCTTGCTGTTGCTGCTCGGATGGGCCTGGCTGTCATCACCCTGGTTCTGGACCGCGGCAGTGCTGGGCCTGATGGTGTGCCCGGCCGTGATTGCCTGGACATTGGACCTGCTGCGCCAACCGCACGAAGTGCTGTTGCGCCAGCATCTGGCGTCGGCCGCGCGATCCGCCGCACGCCGGCTCGGTCAGGCTGTGCTTGCGGTGGCGTGCCTGCCGTACGAAGCGTGCTACAGCCTGGACGCCATCGCACGCACGTTCTTCCGCATGTCGTTTACGCGTACCCGGCTGCTCGAATGGACCGCGTCGGGTGAGGCCGATGGCCGCAGCGGCTCCGGTCTGGCGGGCACATTTCGCGCGATGTGGATGGTGCTGGTGATGGCCGGTGCGGTACTGATCGATCTGACCCTGTTTCGCCCTGCTGCACTCTGGGTGGCCGGGCCGATTCTCGGTTTGTGGCTGCTCTCTCCGGCAATTGCCTGGTGGATCAGCCGACCGCTGCAGAGCCGGCTCGCCTGGCTGCTGCCCGCCCAACGCCGCTTCCTGTACCGGCACGCGCGCCGCACCTGGGCCTACTTCGATACCTTCGTCGGTCCCGAAGACCACTGGCTGCCGCCCGACAACTTCCAGGAACAGTCGGGCGTCGGCCTGGCGCACCGGACCTCGCCGACCAACATCGGGTTGGCGCTGCTCGCCAACCTGGCCGCCTACGATTTTGGTTACGCCACCGGCGGTCAGCTGATTGCACGCACCGCGAATACGTTCGCCACCATGGCCGGCCTGGAGCGGTACCGTGGCCACTTCTACAACTGGTACGACACCAAGACGCTGCAACCGCTGCTGCCGGCCTATGTGTCGACGGTGGACAGCGGCAACCTGGCGGGGCACCTCCTGACCTTGCGGCCGGCATTGATGGCGCTCGCGACCGAGCGCATCGTCGGTGCGCGTCTTTTTGAAGGGTTGGCCGACACCCTGGAAATTTTCGGGGAGAGCATCGCCGGTGACGCGCCCGCGGGCTTCGCGCACCTGCAACGTGAACTTGCGTCGGCCCATGATTCGCAGCCGGCCACCCTGTTCGCGACGCAGGTCTGGCTGGAGCGCCTGACGGCGTCGGCGCAGGCGCTGACAGCAGCGGTGCCGCCCGCTGCCGAAGCCGAAGCGCGCTGGTGGGCCGACGCGCTGGCGCGCCAATGCCAGGCCGCGCTCGACGATCTCGTGCATCTCGCCCCCTGGGCTTCGATACATACCGCGCACGACGCCACCTGTGCATTCGCCGGGATCGACCGGTTGCCCAACCTGCTCGAATTGGCCGCTCTCGAAGCGAGCCTGCCGGCCGCGATTGACCCAGACTCAGGCCCGGACCCGGATCCGGACCAGACGCGCTTGCGCGCTCTGATTGCCACCGGCAGCGCGCGCGCCCGCGAGCGCATCGCAGCGCTGGGGCAACTGGCGCAGCAGGCGGGCGAATTTGCCGCGATGGAGTACGACTTCCTGTACGACGCCGAACGCCACCTGCTGTCGATCGGCTACAGCGTCGGCGAACGACGGCGCGACGCCGGTTACTACGACCTGCTGGCCTCGGAAGCGCGCCTGTGCACCTTTGTCGCAATCGCGCAGGGGCAGCTGCCGCAGGAGAGCTGGTTCGCACTCGGGCGCCTGCTCACCGCGGCGGGCGGCGATCCGATCCTGGTGTCGTGGAGCGGCTCGATGTTCGAGTACCTGATGCCGCTGCTGGTAATGCCAACCTACGACAACACCCTTCTCGATGCCACCTGCAAGGCGGCGGTACAGCGCCAGATCGACTACGGCCGCCAGCGCGGCGTGGCGTGGGGGATTTCCGAATCCGGCTACAACACCACCGATGTGCGCCTCAATTACCAGTACCGTGCGTTCGGGGTGCCCGGCCTCGGGCTCAAGCGCGGGCTCGCCGAAGACCTGGTGATCGCGCCGTACGCGTCGGTGCTGGCGCTGATGGTGGCGCCGGAACCGGCCTGCCTGAACCTGCAACGCCTGTCGCGCGAGGGTTTGTCGGGCCGCTTCGGCTTCTACGAGGCAGTCGACTACACGCCGTCGCGCCTGCCGCGCGGCAAGCCGTGCGCGATCGTGCGTTCCTTCATGGCGCACCACGCCGGCATGAGCCTGCTGTCGCTGGGCTACTTCCTGCTGGACCGGCCGATGCAAAAGCGCTTTGAAGCGGACCCGCTGTTTCGCGCGACGGCGTTGCTGCTGCAGGAGCGCGTCCCCAAGGCAACGACGTTTTATCCGCACACCGCCGAGCTCGAATACCTGCGTCCCGCCTCCGACGATGCCGGGGCGCCGGTGCGCGTGATCACCGACCCGGACTGCGCGGTGCCCGAAATCGGGCTGCTCTCGAACGGCCGCTATCACGTGATGGTGACCCAGGCCGGCGGCGGTTACAGCCGCTGGAAGGATCTCGCCGTGACGCGCTGGCGCGAGGACGTCACCTGCGACAACTGGGGCACCTTCTGCTATGTGCGCGACGTGGCGAATGGGGAGGTCTGGTCCGCCGCGCATCAACCTACCCTGAAGCGGGCGGCCCGGCATGAAGCAATCTTCTCGGACGCGCGTGCCGAATTCCGGCGCACCGATTTCGACCTCGAGACCCACACCGAGATCGCGGTCTCGCCGGAGGACGATATCGAGCTGCGCCGCGTCACCCTCACCAACCGCTCGCGCAACTCGCGCATCATCGAGCTGACCAGTTATGCCGAAGTGGTGCTCGCGCCGCCCGCCGCCGACGCATTGCATCCGGCGTTTTCGAACCTGTTTGTGCAGACCGAGATCATCCGCTCGCGGCAGGCGATCCTGTGCACCCGGCGCCCGCGCTCGCGGGACGAACCGGCGCCTTATATGCTGCACCTGATGGCAGTGCACGGCGCCAACATCGCCGACATTTCCTATGAGACCGACCGCATGCGCTTCATCGGCCGTGGCAACACCACGGCCGACCCGCATGCGATGCGCGAAGCGGCGCCGCTGTCGGACACCGAGGGGCCAGTGCTCGACCCGATCGTGGCGATCCGCTACCGGATCACCCTCGAGGCGGAACAATCCGCCACCGTCAACATCGTCACCGGCATCGGCGAGACTCGCGACGCGGCCTTGGGCCTGGTCGAGAAATACCAGGATCGCCGCCTGGCGGACCGGGTGTTCGAACTCGCCTGGACCCACAGCCAGGTGATCCTGCAGCAGATCAACGCGACCGAGGCCGATGCACAGCTTTACGGACGGCTCGCCGGATCAGTGGTCTACGCCAACGCCGGGTTGCGCGCCGATGCCGCGGTGCTGATGCAGAATCGCCGCGGCCAGTCGAGCCTCTGGGGCTACGCAATTTCCGGCGACTTGCCGATCGTGCTGCTGCAAATCACCGATGCTGCCAATATCGAACTGGTGCGCCAGCTGGTGCGCGCCCATGCCTACTGGCGCCTCAAGGGCCTGGTGGCGGACCTGGTGATCTGGAACGAGGACCACACCGGCTACCGGCAACTGCTCAACGACCAGATCATGGGCCTGATCGCAGCCGGGGTCGATGCCAACGTGATCGACCGCCCGGGTGGCATCTTCGTGCGGCCGGCCAATCATATTTCGGGAGAAGACCGGATCCTCCTGCAAACCGCTGCGCGGGTGGTTATCGCTGATGGCCGGGGCAGCTTGTCCGAACAGATCGCCCGGCGCCGCAGGGCCGAGGCGCCGCCCGCGCGGCTCAAGCCGGGCCGGGCCTGGCGCGCCGCGCCGCGCAGCGCCGCAGCGGCGCGCCCGGACCTGCAGTTCTTCAATGGCCTGGGCGGGTTTTCCGCGGACGGGCGCGAGTACGTGATCAGCACGGCCCAGGGGCAGCTGACGCCGGCGCCGTGGGTGAACGTGCTGGCCAATCCACATTTCGGCACGGTGATTTCGGAGTCCGGTGCGGCCTATACCTGGGGCGAGAACGCGCACGAGTTTCGTCTCACGCCCTGGCATAACGATCCGGTCAGCGACGCGTGCGGCGAAGCTTTCTATCTGCGCGACGAAGAAAGCGGGCACTTCTGGTCGCCGCTGCCGCTGCCGGCGCGCGGCGCCACCCCGTATGTCACCCGGCACGGTTTCGGCTACAGCGTGTTCGAGCACAGCGAGGACGGGATTCGTTCTGAAGTCTGGGTCTATGTCGCAACAGATGCCGCAATCAAGCTCACGCAGATCAAGGTGTTCAACGAGTCGGGCCAGGCGCGGCACTTGTCCGTCACCGGTTATGCCGAATGGGTGCTTGGCGACCTGCGCCCGAAAACCATGATGCACGTCGTCACCGAGATCCACGCCGAGAGCGGTGCGGTGTTCGCGCGCAATCCCTACAACGCCGAATTCCCGGGACGCGTCGCGTTCCTGGCCGCCAGCGGCACCATCCGAACCCTGACCGGCGACCGCGCCGAGTTTCTCGGCCGCAACGGCTCGCTGACGAATCCGGCAGCGATGCACCGGCAGAAGCTGTCAGGCCGGGTCGGGGCCGGGCTCGATCCGTGCGCCGCGATCCAGGTGACGCTCGACCTGGTGCCGGGCCAGGAGCGCGAAATCGTGTTCACGTTCGGCGTCGGGCGCAACGCCGGCGACGCCGCCAATTTGGTGAGGCGCATCCGCGCGCCGGGTGCGGCCGGCGAGCTGCTCGAACAGGTCCGTGCCCAATGGCGCCACAGCCTCGGCGCAGTGCAAGTCAAGACGCCAGAGCCGATGCTCGACCTGCTGGCCAACGGCTGGTTGCTGTACCAGACCCTGGCGTGCCGCTACTGGGGCCGCAGCGGCTACTACCAGTCGGGCGGCGCTTTCGGCTTTCGCGACCAGTTGCAGGATGCGATGGCCCTGGTTCATGCCGATCCCGCACTGTTGCGCGCGCATCTTCTGCTGTGCGCGTCGCGGCAGTTTCGCGAAGGGGATGCCCAGCATTGGTGGCACCCGCCGGCCGGGCGCGGCGTGCGCACTCTTTGTTCCGACGATTTCCTCTGGCTGCCGCTGGCAACTTGCCGCTATGTGGAGGTCACCGGGGATGATGGCGTTCTTGACGAATCCACCGATTTTCTCGACGGCCGTGCCGTCAACAACGGCGACGATTCGTACTACGACCTGCCGGGGCGTTCCGGTGAAACCGGGACCCTGTACGAGCATTGTGTGCGTGCCATCGTGAAAGGACTGGCGTTCGGTGCGCACGGTCTGCCGCTGATCGGTTCCGGCGACTGGAATGACGGCATGAACCTGGTCGGCCGTGACGGCAAGGGCGAAAGCGTTTGGCTCGGTTTTTTCCTGCACCGGGTGCTGGTGCAGTTCGCCGGCCTGGCAGATCTGCGCGCCGATACTGCTTTCGCCGAACGCTGCCGGCACGAGGCGGCCCAACTGGGCCGCAACCTCGAGCACGGCGGCTGGGACGGTGCGTGGTACCGCCGCGCCTACTTCGACGATGGCACGCCACTGGGCTCGGCGCAAAATGCCGAATGCCGGATCGATTCGATCGCGCAAAGCTGGTCGGTACTGTCCGGCGCTGGCAACCCGGCGCGCAGCCGCCTGGCGATGGAAGCGCTGGACCAGCATCTGGTGCGCCGCGATGGCGGACTGGTGCAGTTGCTCGATCCGCCGTTCGACACCTCGGACCTGAACCCCGGTTACATCAAGGGCTACCTGCCGGGGGTGCGCGAAAACGGAGGGCAATATACCCACGCCGCGATCTGGGCGGCGATGGCGTTTGCGCAGCTCGGCGACAGCGCGCGCGCGTGGGAACTGACATCGATGATCAATCCGCTGCGCCACGCGTCAACTCCATCGGGCGTGGCCACGTACAAGGTTGAACCCTACGTGATGGCAGCCGACGTGTATGCGCGGCCGCCGCATGCCGGCCGCGGCGGATGGACCTGGTACACCGGGTCGGCCGGCTGGATGTACCGCCTGCTGGTGGAGTCGCTGCTTGGGCTGAACCGCGAGGGCACCACGCTGCGCATCGCGCCGTGCCTGCCGCCGGGCTGGCAGGGATTCAGCATGCGTTACCGGTACAGTGAGACTACTTACGCGATCACCGTCGAACTCGACCGCGCCGCGGGCGCGCACACAACCGTCACGCTCGATGGTGCCGGACAGGCCGGCCTGGCGATTGCGTTACTCGATGACGGTGCCGAGCACACGGTGCGCATTGCGCTTGGCGATGCGGCGCAGGCATGACCGGATGGCGCGCGGCAGGAGGTTACCGCGGACGGGTCTTTGGGGATGGCAACGCACCGATCCGCGGTCGACGCCTGCATCGATTCATGCGTGGCGGATGGTGCGGCGAGAAGCGGGGCCATTGGCGCGCGGTGTACATGCCACCACACAGACTGCGGCGGCGCATCTTTCCATTGTCATCATGCGCAGATGACCAATCCGCTACACGCTGCGCGTGCCACAGGCCGCGCCAGGGTATGCAGGCCTCAGGCCCTCAGGCTATGGATGCGCGCTGTCGGCGGGTGGTTGCGGCACTGGCACGCCCTCCGCAAGAATGTCGACACTTAGTACGCTGCCCTTTTCGTCATGATGCACATACAGGCGCTGCGCCTGTTGCCAGCTCTCGACTGCCAGTGGGCCTTGCCGGAAGTAGCGCGCCACCTGCTCGTTGGTCGCCCCCCGGTTGCCGGCGCGCTTGGGCAGTTTGCCGTAGCGCAGGATGTTGTAGGTAGCCCACGCCACCAGGGTGCCACCCATCAAGAGGATGACCAGCAGATAGATACCGATCAGATGAAGCACCTCCCGGTAACCTCCCAGCACCACCATGTATTTGTAGGCTTGCTCCACCCCGAACGCCCACGCAATGAGCGCCAGCAGCGGCAACCACAGGTAAGTCCAGAACGCCCAGAACACCGCCGTGATGACGCCCGAGACGGTGCGATGCTGCAGGGTCTGCAAATCGGCGCGGTCGATGACCGGTGATTTCATGGCCGCAGCCCCCGGTCCGGGCTGATCCAGCGGGCGCGTTTTTGCAGGCGCCTTGACAGCGCGCGCGGCACCGCCACCACGGTCGCAGCCATGTTCAGCATCCAGTACGCCAGCGGATACCAGATCATCCAGAAGAAATGGCGCAGCGGCGTCTTGTCGTAACGCGAGTCGAGCGAGAGGCTGATGCCGATCTGCAGCAGGCAGGTGGTGCCAAGCAACACGCCGGTCCAGCCCGACATCAGCATCGGCACGCGGTAGGCCGGCGGCACCGGAATGAACAGGTTGGCCAGCCACAATCCCCCGATCACCAGCATGGTGTAGGCCCAGAACACGCTCATCACGTATTCGATCATCACCGGCCACATGCGCCGCGATTTCCAGATAAAGATATATTCGATGCGCCAATGCTTCATCAACACCTGGATGCCGCCCATGGCCCAGCGCACGCGCTGCATCCACAGGCCGCGCAGGGTCTCGGGTGTGAGGATCCAGCACAGCGCATTGGGCTCGAAGCGCACATCCCAATGGCGCAACTGCAGCTTCCAGCTTACGTCGATATCTTCGGTGAGGATGTCCGGGCTCCAGTAACCGACGTCGTGCAGGGCGCATTTGCGAAAACAGGCCACCACGCCGGACACCGTGAACACCCGGCCATAGGTGCGCTGCGCGCGCTTGATCAGGCCGACGATGGATGAGTATTCACCCAGCTGCAGCCGGCCCAGCAGGGTGGAGCGGTTGCGTACGCGCGGATTGCCGGTGACCGCCGCGACGCGCGGGCTGTCGAGCAGTTGCGCCATCATCCAGGTGACCGCATCGGGATCAAGCAGGGCATCGGCGTCGATGCAGGCGAGGTATTCGGCTGAGGTCATCAACGCCGCAGTGGTCAATGCCACGGCCTTGCCCTGATTGCGCGCTAGATGGATCACCCGTACCTTGGAGTGGCACGCGGCCAGCTCTTCGAGTACGTGCCGGGTCGCGTCGGCGCTGCCATCGTTGACCAGCAAGATTTCGAAGTTCGGATACCGGCATGCCAGCAACCACTCAACCGTTTCGTTGATGTTCCGCCCTTCGTTGTGACAGGGCACCACGATCGCGACCAGGGGAAGCGGTGTGACCGGCGGTGATTCCGTATTCAGCGACGGCCCGGTTAGCTGCGGTGGCTCCGCAAGCAGCGGTGGCCCCGTAAGTAGCGGTGGCCCCGTCAGCAGCGGTGGCCCCGTCAGCAGCGGTGGCCCCGTCAGCAGCGGTGGCCCCGTCAGCAGCGGTGGCCCCGTCAGCAGCGGTGGCCCGCTGGGCACACCGTGTTTGGGCCGCTCGAAGCGCCAATAATAAAAGGTGGCTCCGGTCATCCACAGATAGGCCATGAACAACGGGTAGTAATAGGCATACGCCTTCAGGAAAGCAAACAGCGGCAGGACAGCGTCGGACATGGGGAAGGTTACCGGGGAAAAATGCGCAAGGACATGGCGGGAGCAATGTCCGCGAGTGGCGGGCCGTCGTGCAGAAAGTCATCACCGCTGTAGCCGAAATGGATTGCGCCGCCCAGCTGCCACTCGCGCATCTGCCGGGCCATCAGCGTGCCGGTGGGGCGACCAGTGCCAACATGATTGACGAGCAGGTATATAAGCTTTGACCAAACCGGTGGCTGCCCGCCGGATAAAACGCCGCTTGCCCGCGTTGCCAAGACGGCCGGATCAACGGCGGCGCCCTGAACCGGGTAACTGGCGATGACCACGTAGTCAGACCGGCCGGCCAGGGCCGCCACCTGCGGCGCCAGCGCAGCCTGCATGCCTGGTGTCCCCGTCGAATCGACCAACAGTCCGCGTGCGATCTTCAAGGGTGCGCGCCAACGCTGCGCGGCGTCAGCCTGCGCTTGGGTCGATGTCAAAAAGCGCGCAGTGTCATCCCGATCCGGCGGCTCCTGCGTGCGCTCTTGCATGAACAACAAGCCATCAATGTTTGCGTGCCGTGCCAGGTCCTCGTACACGTCAATGACCAGCTCTTGCGTCAGACGAAAGCCCGCCAGTGGCAGCACCACGAAGACCTTGACGTCGGCACGTGATGCCAGTTGCCAGGCGGCGCGGTTTAGCAGATCGGCGCGCAGCGGCAGGTGGCGGCTGGGGAAATAGGACCCAGCCTGCGCGCCAGCCACGTCTGAAATCGCTTGCAGCACGACGTGGGTAGGTTTGAGCACTGCGATTCGTTCGAGCAGCATCGACAAGTTGCGTTCCTGCCGTACTGCATCCGGGTGGTGTACCTCATCAAGGTTGACTTGCACCACGCGCACCGGCACGGCATACAACGGGCCGCGTTGCTCGGTGGTGAACTCGCCAAGTGACGGGTTGTGTTCGATCAGGGTGCGGCGCACCGCCGCCAACGGCACCGCCAGCGTATTCGTGCCGTCGTTAAGCGTGAGCGCAACCGGCATGCCCAGGTCAGCCGCGATGCGCACCAGTTCATCGTTGTAACTGCCGTAGGGCCACACGATGGCGCGCGGACGGTTCCCCGTCTCGCGCTCAATCACTGCTGCGCTGCGCGCCAGATCGGCACGCACCCGCGCACGCCAGTCAGCGTCGTCCTCATAGCGGCCGGTCGCGGCATCGTAAATGCGGGTGGTTGCAGCAGGTTGCAGGTTGCCCTGCGGATTGGCCGCCACGCCGCGATGAAGATCGTAGGTGTGGGAGGCAATTTCGACCAGACCGGATCCGGCCACCTCGCGCAACTGACTCCAGCTGGGAAAGCGTGCATTGGTGAACGTGCCTTTCTCGCCGTATTGCACCGATCCATCGTCCGGCTGGTCGATCCAGCGGCCAACCACGCCGAGCACTGCGGGAAAATCGAACTCCCGCAGCACCGGGAAGACATCGGTATAAAAAGAAAGATAGGCATCATCAAACGAGAGCAGCACGGCTTTGGCCGGCAGCGGCTTGCCGCCGCTGCGCGCGGCGATGATGTCGCCCAGGCGCACCGGTACAAAGCTGTTCGCGCGCAGCCACGCGAATTGCGCCACCAGCGCGGCGCTATCCACCGCGAACGGGTCGGCAAAATAGCGCACGTCGCGCCGCACCTCGTGATAGCACAGCACGGTGAATGCACCGGGCATCGCGGCAGCCGGGGTGATGGCAAATGGCGTGCGCACATCAGGCGCTGCCAGCGCTGGCGTCCCGGCCGCGCACAGTACACACCAGGAAAGCAGCCGCGCGATAAACCATCTGGACATGCGCATGGTCAAAATCTCCAGTTGAGCGAAACGGTGCCGTAGTTGCGCAGGGTCTGCACACCGTCATAGGGGTGGCGGCTGCGGCCGATGCCATAACGAATCGTCAGCCGGTCATCTGCCTGCCACTCCTGCTCATAGCGCAGATTGGTCACGGTGCCGGTGGCGAAACCCTGCTGCGCGTAGCGGCCTGCCGCCACCACCACGCGATGCCGGAATGCGCGCGTGTAGCGCCGCCATTGCAGCCACTCATTGGCCAGCTCCAGCGTGGGCGAGAAATCCCGCGCCGGATTGAAGTAAGGCGCACCGGCCAGCGAATTGCGCGATGCATACAGTGCGCCAGTCACTTCGAGTTTATAGACCGGCCCGCTAATGACGCGTTCGGTCCAGCGCGCCTGCGTGGTGTCGCGGCGGTTGCCGTCGCCGAACCGCATCTGCACTTGGGACAGCGCTGCGCTGCGCGATTCGTGCGCCTGCCATACTGCTTCGATGGCGATGCGCCGCGCCGCGACGCCGGCCAGGTGCGCCTGCAAGGGCGTTTCATTGGCCGAAGTGGCGGCAGTGCCGCGCAGAGTCCAATGATCATCAGGGGTCACGGCAACCGATACGGCGGCACCGGCATCACCGCCATTGACGCCCTGCGCGAGTTCACCGCTGGCAATGATCAGCGGCGAGCGGTATTCCAGGCCAACACCGGCGCGGTCGCGCCGTGCCGTGCCATTGCTTAAGCGTGCCTGCGCGTTGTACAGATGACCAAACGCGCGGTATTGGTAGCCAATCGGGCTCGAATAGAGCCGCGTATCGACCGCGTAGTCCTGCGTGCCGGATGGGCCGCCACTGGAGCGGCCGTAGCTGCCGTCGATGACGAGTTCGCGCAGCTCATGAACGCTCAGCAAGCGCGCGGCACGTTTGACCCGCCCATCCTCCGCCGCGACCGCCTGCGCCTGCGTGAGGCCGGTTGCGGCATCGCGGTAATCGCGCATTTCGAGCAAGGCACCGGCGCGCTCGCCGAGGGCACCGCCGTGGTCTGGATCGACGGCGAGGATCCAGCGCAATTCTTCCTCCGCCTGGCGCGGCCATTCGCGTGCGCGCATTGAACTGGCGTAGTCGGTGCGACTGTCCATGTTGTAAGGGGCGCGCGCCGACAAGGCGCGCAAACGCTGCCAGGCCTCGCCAGGCTGATTGGCAAACAGCGGTGCCATCGAACGTGCGCCGAGCGCCCGCGCGTACGCCGGGTTCTCGTGCAGGGTCGCGGCACTCCATGCGTCGATGGTGGGCGGTGTCGCAGCGAGTGTGCTATCGGCCTGCAGCAGCGCCGCGTCATGCTGTTCGCTCTCGGCCAGCGCGAAGAACAGTCCGAGGCGCGTTTCCAGGTTGCCGGGGTCATCACGCAAGGCTTCACGGTACAGGTCGCGTGCGCGCTCCGGCTGTTCGAGATAAAGATAGGCTGACGCCGCAGCCGACTTGGCATAGGCGCGCACCGGCGCGGGCCGCGCGGCGACCGCTTCATATAGCACCACCGCATCGCGCATGCGATAGCGCTCGCGCAGCGCGGTGATGCGATCGAGCACCAGTTGGCGTTCCACATCATTGAGTGCGGCGGCTGGATCAAGCGCGCGCGCGGCGGCGGCTTCACTGCCGGCCAGCGCTGCGTCGATGGCGGCGAAACGTTCCGGCCCGCGGCCGGTATCGGCGGCAATCGCGCCCCAGCGAATTTTTTGTGCCGTGTAATCGGCGGCAATGGCGTCGTGTTCACCGGCGGCCAGCAGGCCTGGGTGGCGGCCTGCCAGTTCAAGCGCCAGTTGCGGTGCGCCCAGGCGCGCGAGGCTGCGGATGGTTCCCAGCAGCGCGGCCCGCTGGGACGGCTCGCGCAGCAGGATAGTTCGATACGCCGTCAGTGCGTTTAAGTAGTCACGTTTCGCGGTCGCGGCGTCAGCTGCCGCTTCCAGTGCCTTGATGCTTGGCGGCACGTCGCTGCCCGGTGGTCCGGCGCTCACGGCAACGGCAGGCTGCGCGGTCATGCCCGCCATGCCTGCCGCCGCGGCGGTTTGTGCCGTACCGGCCAACGTCGCAAGGCAGGCCATCAGAAGATACATCAGGACCGTCTTCAACGGACGCTTCATGCGCCGTCGTCTTTGCCGGTTGACATCCAACCGCGACGCGTTGCCGGCCCGCTGCGAATGCAATGCGAACCCTCAGCCGGGCTTGCGCGCAGCGACGTAAAGCGGATTCACCGCTGGCAGCAACGCCTCGATCTGCTGCGCCCGGCCGGCCTCGGCCGGATGCGAACTGAGGAATTGCGGTGGCCGGCCGCCTTGGTTGGCGGTCATCATCTTGCGCCACAGACTCACACCAGCATGCGGGTCGTAGCCCGCGCGCGCCGTGAGTTCCAGACCGATGCGGTCGGCCTCGCTTTCGTCAGCGCGGTTGAATCTGGTCGCAATCAGGGCTTCGTAACCTGCATTGGCGACCCCGGCACCACCCTCGCCAAACCCGAACAAGGCGGAACTGATGCTGATCGCGGTGCGCGCCGCGAATGCCTGCGATACCTGTTCGCGGGAATGCTCGCGCAGGGCGTGCGCGATTTCGTGGCCCAGTACGATTGCGATCTCGTCATTGGTCAGATGCAGTTGATTGATCAGCCCGGTATAGACCATCATCTTGCCGCCGGGCATGCAAAACGCGTTGAGTTCGTTGCTGGTAATCAGGTTGATCTGCCATTTCCAGCCCGGTGCATCACCGCGAAAAACCTGGGTTTGCGCCTCGAGGCGGCCGGCAATCGTGCGCACCCGCGCCAGCATGGCCTGGTCCTGATTGAGCGTGCCCTTGCGTGAAGCGTCAGCCAGGAGCTTGGCATAGCTCTCGACGGCCATTTGATCAAGCTGCGCCGATGACACCAGCATCAGTTGCGAGCGGTTCGCACCAACCGCGCCGGCGCTGGTGGTCGATTGGCAGCCACCCATGGCCGTCAGCCACAGCCCCGCAACGATTGCGGCAAGACCTGTACGAATAGGGATATGCATGTTCGCGCCTCTATTGCAGGTCGGTGATTGATCGAAGTGGCATTGTGGGTTTGTGCTGCACGCGGGTCTGTACGCCAGCCAACACAGCGAAAACCTCGCAAGGCGGTGCGGGGTACACAGGTTTGTGTTGGTTGGCGCACAGACAGTGCGCAGCGGCTGGTCTACAAGTGAACCCTCGACACACCGCTCTGATTGAGCGCCTCACCCAAGGAGATCAACCTTCATGAAGAACCTGCTCATTGCCGGCATCGCACTGATCGTCATCGGTGCCGCCGTGCTCGGCTACGATCATTACAGCTACACCACGCGCGAAACGGTGCTGCAGGTCGGTCCGATCACCGCGACCGCCGACCGCACCCATACCGTGTCAATTCCACCCATCCTTGGCTGGCTGTTGCTGGGCGGCGGCGTGGGGCTGCTTGCATTCGCCGTTCTCTCGAAGAAGAACTGAAACACGCGCCACGCCAGGAGCCGCTTCCGGAGCGGCTCTTGACGGCATTGGTGCCAGGATCAGCTCCTGGAGCGGTTCTCCAGCAGTGCCATTCTTTAGCCGTGCCGCTTGCCAAGTGCTGCTTGCCAAGCTTGACAATCCGGCTGCCGCCGGTAGCGGCGCGACCGGTCACGAACCACAGCGTCAGGGAGTCATACCCGCAAGCAGCGACGCCAGATCATCAGCATGTTCTTCCTCACTGACGAGGATTTGCTTCAGCATCTGCTGGGTGGTCGGATCGTTTCCGCCCAGGTAGACAATCTACGCGCAGCGTGCAGCGATCGCCAATGCCATCACGCCACACCGCGACTGCAGAGAGCGGCAGACCGCTCACCTGCACCTGGCGCACAATGAACGCGCACAGATTCTCCAGCGTCGGGCGGCCAAGACCTTCGATGGTGTCGAGCATGCGGTGATCGAGCAGTGCGCGGATTTTTTCGGCTTCAATGCGCAGCAACCCAAGGTCGAGCACCATGCCGGTGGCGGCATCGGGCATGCCGCGCACGCACAACTCGGCGTGATAGGTGTGGCCATGCACGCGTCGGCTGCCCTCGGCTTCGACTGCACGATTGAGCGTGTGGGCGGCATCGAAGAAAAAGCGCTGCGTGAGTTCGTAGGTCTGCGTCATGTTTTGCGGATAGGGATAACCGAGCGAACCGGGGTGTGCCGAACGTGCATCACCGGATGCCGGTGATCTTGTGGGTTTGCAAACTCAGGTGCCACGCCGGATTGGCGAGGCAGGCGTCGATGCACAGTTGCGTATTGTCGCGCCGCAAAACGTTGTCCATCGGCTGCAAAAAGCGATGCGCAAATTCGCCGCGCGCGAGTTCATTGAGGTTCAATCCCGGCTGCGGCCACACCACCTTGAGTTCGTGTCCGGCGCGCTGCACCCACTGCGCGCCCGCCTTGGGGCTGACGCAGATCCAGTCGAGGCCGGGCGGCGCGGCAATCGTGCCGTTGGTCTCGACCGCAATCGTGAAGTGCTGCGCATGCAGGGCGTCAATCAAGGCAGCATCGACTTGCAACAGAGGCTCACCGCCGGTGAGCACGGTGAAGCGATGCGTGCTTTCACCGGCGGGCCAGAGCGCGGCGATTTGCGTGACGAGATCAGTGGCGGTTGCGTACCTGCGGCCCTGTGTACCGTCAGTGCCCACGAAATCCGTATCGCAAAACTGGCAAGTTGCTCGCGCGCGATCTGCCTCGCGGCCCGACCACAGATTGCAGCCAGCGAAGCGGCAAAACACCGCCGGGCGGCCGGCGTTGGCCCCCTCCCCCTGCAGGGTGTAAAAAATTTCCTTGATTTGGTAAGACATGCGGCGGAGCGGCTGCGCGGGCGCAGCGATGAATCGCGAAGGGGGGCGAAGTCTAGCGCGTTCTGTGCGCTGCGGGTGCGGTACTGCGGTACGATGGCCGCGCACGCCGCACTGCTGCCTGGACTGCTGCGCACCCTGCTCCGCTCCGAAGTCTGCTCTGGCAATCAATCCTATTTTTCGACTGGACATCCGCATGCTCAAACTCTTCACCGCGGCCGGCACTTGCGCCCTCGCATCCCACATCACGCTGGAAGAATCCGGCGCACCGTATGAGATCACGCGTCTCGACTTTGCGAGCGAAGACCAGCGCAAGCCGGACTATCTCGCCGTCAACCCCAAAGGCCGCGTGCCGGCACTCGTGACCGAGCAAGGCGTGCTGACCGAAACGCCGGCCATCCTGGTTTATCTCGCGCAGTTGTTCCCGCAAGCCAAGCTCGCGCCGATTGACGACCCGTGGGCGCTGGCGCGCGTGCAATCGATCAACAGTTACCTATGCTCCACCGTGCATGTGGCCCACGCGCACCGCTCACGCGGCAAGCGCTGGGCCGATGACGATGCGGTGGTCGAAGCGTTGAAGAAAAAGGTTGGTGCCAACATGATCGACTGCTTCACGCTGATCGAGGCAGAAATGCTGCAAGGCCCGTGGGTGATGGGCGACGCCTTCTCGGTGTGCGATGCCTACCTCTTCACGGTGGCGCGCTGGCTTGAAGGCGATGGCGTGGACATCGTGCGCTTTCCCAAGGTGGCGGCGCATCTCAAGGCGATGCAGGCGCGGCCTGCCGTGCAGCGGGTGCTTGCCGCATATGCAGCGTAAGACCGCTGCCACCAACGCTCTTGCAAGGTCAGCAGCAATCGTACGTACTCATGGCTGGCGCCTCAGCTCTGCCAACTGCGTTTCGAGCGCTGCAATGCGCTGGTCTTTCGCATCAAGCGCGCGCTGCACATCTTCCGCATCGATGCGCTGCGGAATGTGCTGCGGGCAATTGACATCCCACGCCTCGATGGTGAATACGATGGCCTGCTCGGGCCGTGCCTTGTAACCGTCCGGCATGAGCCGCGCCAGCAGCGCCGCGTCATCCGTCACCACGCGCGCCGTGCCCCACAGCTTGATGCGCCGGCGCGCTGCGTAGTCGATCAGAAACAAGTACGCCTTCGGGTTCTCCGACAGGTTGCCGGCGCTGATGTATTGCTTGTTGCCGGTGAAGTCGGCAAAGCCAATCGTGTGCTCGTCGATGACGCGCAAGAAGCCTTTCGGCCCGCCGCGATGCTGGATATAGGGTTGCCCATCGGCATTGGCGGTCGCAAAAAAGATGCTGGTCTGCTCATGCATGAAGCCTTCAAGTTCTGGAGTGACGCGGGTTTGCCAGCCCGCGCCCGCTTCCATGCGTGCATAGGCGGCGCGTGAACCCTTGCGCTGCTGGATCGCCTTGACGGCGGGGGTGAAGGCGATGTCGCTGGCGGGTGTGGTGTGCATGGTGATCTCCTGGTCAGTAGCGTGACAGCGGTGCGATGGTTTGACACCGGCGGCTGCGAATAAGCAACATCTTGCGTGATTCCACAAGAAAGAGGAATACCTATAATGGGCAAATTACTATTTCGATTATCGGAATAATCGTGAGCCGCCTCCATCACATGGCAGTGTTTGCCGCAGTCGCGGATGCCGCAAGTTTTGCCGGCGCGGCACGCAAGCTCGCAATGTCACCTCCCGCTGTTACGCGTGCCGTGGCTGCGCTGGAGCAGCGGCTGGGTGTCAAGCTGCTGATCCGCACCACGCGCCAGGTGCGCGCTACCGAGGCCGGCTTGCGTTACCTGGAGTACGCACGGCGCATTCTCGCGGAGGCTGACGAAGCCGATAACGCCGCCGCCGGCGTCAATGCCGAGCCGCGCGGCCAACTGGCGGTGACGGCACCGGTATTGTTTGGCCGCTTGTACGTGATGCCCGGCATCGTCGAGTATCTCAGGCGATACCCCGGCGTGTCAGTGTCAGCCATGTTTGTCGATCGCGTCGTCAACCTGATCGATGAGGGGCTCGATGCCGGCGTGCGCATCGGTGAGCTGGCCGATTCCACCATGCAGGCGATCAGCGTCGGCCATGTGCGGCGCGTAGTGTGTGCCGCACCTGCCTATCTGAAGGCACACGGCACACCGCGCACGCCGGGTGACCTTGCCAAGCACACCATCGTTTCTGCCAGCGCCGTGTCCCCTGCGGTCGAGTGGCGCTTCGACAAGGACAAGGAGCGCATGCGCGTGCGCCTGCATCCGCGCCTCACCGTATCGACCAACGATGCCGCGCTGGAGGCCGCATTGCGCGGCTTCGGCATCACGCGTCTGCTCTCGTATCAGGTGGCGCCGCACCTCGCGTCCGGTGCGCTCAAGGCGGTGTTGACCGGCTACGAAGGTGCGCGGCTGCCGGTACACCTGCTGCACCGCGAGGGGCGGCACAGCGCGGCCAAGGTGCGCACCTTCGTTGATCTGATGGTGGCGCGCTTGCGTGCGGATACGAGTCTGGGGTGAGGTTTGCAGCAGATTGCAATGGCTTGCTCCCTCTTTTTTGTGAGCCGCTCCAGCCAACGGACAACAGCGAGCGCGCATCGACGCAGCTGCCATAGATGCCGGTGCTGCTCACGATGGCGTCCCTGACGCCAAAGAGCAGCGTGTAAGCTTGACGTGTTGAAGCGTGCGCATTCGCGCGCTGACACATTGGAGAAAAATCATGCTTCGCTTTGCTCACACCGCCCGCTCTGCTGCCTGCCTGCTCGCTGCACTCCTTGCCAGCGCGGTGTCTGCGCAGGCCGATCCCTTCCCGCCCACCGTCACCGCGCGCCTCGCGCAGGCGAGCATGCGCGAGTATCTCGACCTGCTGGCGATCCCCAATGACGCCATCGTGCCGGCCGACATTCAGAAGAACACTGCGTGGCTCGAACGTGCGTTCCAACAGCGCGGCTTCATCACGCGCCAGCTTGCCAACGATGGGCCTGTTAGTAGCACTGGTGGTGCTGGTAACAAGCCGATGCTGTTCGCCGAGTGGCCGAAAAAGATTGCCGGTGCAAAGACGGTGCTCTACTACATGCACCTCGACGGTCAGCCGGTCGTCCCGGCCGAGTGGTCGCAGCCCAACCCGTGGCAGCCGGTGGTCAAGCAGCGTGATGCCGCGGGCAAATGGAACATTGTCGCCACTGAAAAATTGTTCGCCCAGCCGCTTGACCCGGAGTTGCGCGTGTTCGCGCGCGCGGCTTCCGACGACAAGGGGCCGATCATGATGTTCCTCGCTGCCTTTGATGGCATGAAGGCCGCCGGCCTTGACCCCGCAATCAACGTCAAGGTGCTGCTCGACAGTGAAGAAGAAAAAGGCTCGCCGTCGATTCCCGCTGTGGTGAAGGCCAACCGCGAGTTGCTCAAAGCCGACGCCATCGTGATCCACGATGGCCCACGCCATGCCAGCGAGCGCCCCACTCTCATCTTCGGCAATCGCGGTGCGGCACGCGTTACGCTCACTGTGTTCGGCCCGCGTGCGCCGCTGCACAGCGGCCATTACGGCAACTACGCGCCCAACCCGGCGATGCGTCTGGCGGCGCTGTTGGCATCGATGAAAGATGATGATGGCCGCGTCACCGTGGCCGGCTATTACGAGCGCATCAAGCTTACTGACGCCGAGAAGAAAATCCTCGCTGACAC
>JANPAR010000029.1:0-12135 GCA_031430015.1 Burkholderiales bacterium | reverse complement strand
CTCTTGCCGCCTCAAGCACCGCTACCGCCTTGGCGCGTGATACCGAGGGGAAGTCTTCGAGAAAATCTTCGAGAGAGGAAGCGCCCTCCAGATAGTCAAAGAGATTCTTCACGAGTACACGAGTACCCGTGAAGCACAGCGCGCCGCTCATGATTTCCGGGTCTCGACTGACGAGAGATTTGTCCATAACGGCCTCTTTTACAGTGAGGTGAATGACCGAATTGTCGCTCATCTCACCTTCGTTACCCAGCGTGACCTGCTTTTTGAGCAGAGCCACGTAGGGATTTTTTCTTGCGTTGGAGAAGTCGTATTGTTTGCGCATGCGGCATGTCCACAGGTGCGATTCGTCAAGGCAAGATCATACTGCTTGCCACATCACCATTTCAGCCTTGGTGGAAGGACCGTTTGGCGTGGGTCAAAAAAATTGTGTGATTCAACCTAACCGCGTCACCACCTGCACCTCGGCATGGAGCGTCCGGTGCACCGGACACTTGTCCGCAATCTCCAGCAACTTCGCGCGCTGCGTCTCATCGAGCGCACCCTCAAGCGTGACGACGCGCTCAAACCGGTCGATCTTGCCCTCACGCGTTTCGCACTCCGCGCAATCGGTGGCGTGAATCTTGTTGTGCATGACCTCGACGCGCACGCGTTCGAGCGGCAGCTTTTTGAGGTCGGCGTACATGCGCAGGGTCATCGAAGTGCAGGCACCGAGCGCGGCAGAGAGCAACTCGTAGGGCGACAGGCCGCGGTCACTGCCGCCGACTGAAGGTGGCTCGTCGGCATGAATCGTGTGCGTTGCGGTCTTGACGGTGTTGGTGAATTTGCCGGGGCCGGTTTCCGAGACGGCGACTACACCGGCGAGCACATGGCCGACATAGAGGCCGTCTTCGGCACGAGTCAGCAGATGGTCGGCCTGATCGAGTGAGACAAAACTTTTCGGGTGTTTGGCCGCGAGATAGATTTCCTGCGCGTTTTGGATGTCGACCGTGGTGTCCACTGGCGAGTGAAACACCAGCAGCGCGCGCTTGAGCTTGCCAATGCGCGCGGCAGGCGATTGCGACGTGATGTCGTCGAGAAACTGTTTGCGAATCGTGAACGCGCGGCCCGCGAGGCTTACTTGCGCGGCGCCGTCCTGCGCAATTGCGCCGGCTGCCGCGCCAAACTGTTTGGCCACGTGCGCCGGGTCAAACGGTGCACCGACGGTGGCGAG
Source organism: Burkholderiales bacterium (assembly GCA_031430015.1). Classification (GTDB taxonomy): domain Bacteria; phylum Pseudomonadota; class Gammaproteobacteria; order Burkholderiales; family JAEUOS01; genus CANJDH01. The sequence continues at coordinate 10,925 of JANPAR010000029.1, read as the reverse complement.
CGCGAGCGCCTCGGGAATGCGCTCCGCCGCCGCCAGCACGGCCGCGCCGCCGAGGCTGTGGCCGACCAGAATCGCCGGGGCCGCGTGATGCACGCGCAGCCAGCTCGCTGCGGCCACCAGGTCTTCGATGTTGGACGAGAAATTGGTGTTCGAGAAATCGCCTTCGCTGCTGCCAAGGCCAGTGAAGTCAAAGCGCAGCACGGCGATGTCGGCTTCGACCAGCGCCTTGGTGATGTAGGTCGCGGCCTTGGTGTCTTTTGAGCAGGTGAAGCAATGCGCGAATAGCGCATAGGCGCGCGCAGGTGCGTCGGGCAGATCGAGGCGTGCGGCGAGCAGTGCGCCACTGGAGCCGGGGAACTCAATTTTTTGTGAGGGCATGGTGGCTCCTGATGCGTGGGAGAGCGAGAAAGGGTTGCGCACATGGTACGCCCGCATTTGCCACTGTCGATTGCGTAAACCACCTATTGCCATCACAGCGCGGATGCGTGACGGTGCTGGTATCCCAGCCTTTCCCAGCGGTGTTGCTGAGGCTCTCTGCGTCTGCTTACGCGAGTGCGCTTTCGACCAGTTTGCGCAACTGGCCCGGTGCCATCACGTGAAAGGCTCGCATGCCTGCTTGCCGCGCACCTGCCACGTTCTCTGGCAAGTCATCAAAAAACGCGATGCGTTGCGGCGCAATGCCGGTCAACGCGCAGACCTTGTCGAATGAAGCCGCTGACGGTTTGCGCAGACCAATCTCCTGTGAGCAAAACACCTTGGTGACCGGCGTGATGAGTTGCGGGTAGAGCGCGCTCCAACAGTCGTAGTGCGGCGCGTTGGTGTTGGAGAATAAATACACCGGCCGCGTTAACGCGATGCTGGCGAGCAGTTCCGCACCATTCGGATACACGCCCTTGAAAATCGCGTTCCATCCGGCTTCAAAATCGTGATCCGGCAAATCGATACCAAGCGAGTTGCGCAGCGTGGCGAAATACTGTTTGCCGTCGAGTTCGCCGCGCTCATGTGCCTCGTAAGCGGCATCGACCTTGAAGCGTCGCGCGATAACGTCGACCGGCACCCCGGAGCGTTCTGACCAGTGCGCGAATGCCTGCTTGAAGTCGACATCGACCAGCACACCACCAACATCGAATACCACCGCCTCAATCATGGCTTGGCATGCCTGACCAGTTGCCGCGGCCCCACTTCAGCGCCGTACACATTGCCTTTGGCGTCCACCGCTACGCCCTCGGCCGCGCTGGTGCCTTTCATCTCCAGTGGATCGGGAATGCGGTACAGCACCGCGCCGTCACTGAGGTGCCCGACGCGGATGCCGCGCTTCCAGCCAGGGTGGGGCGCCACGCCGTTCGATTCCGAGTCGGCCACGTAAATCAGCCCGTCTCGAATCGCGATGCCGCTCGGGCGGCTAAACTGTTTCCACTCGGCAATGAACGCGCCTTGCTGATCGAGGATCTGAATCCGGAAGTTGCCACGATCGGCGACAAACAGCCGCCCTTGCGCATCCATCGCGATGTCATGCGGCAATTTGAATTCGCCCGGCGCCGATCCGAGCTTGCCAAACGACTTGATGAACACGCCATCCCTGGTGAATTTCGAAATGCGCGACACCGTCTCGGGCGGCGCACCGGGCGTCTGGCCGCCGTGGCCTTCGGCGATGAAGATCTCGCCATTGGGTGCTATCACGATGCTGTTCGGTTGCGTCAATGCCTCGGGCGGATGGCCCGCCACACCCGCGCGCCCAATCGTCAGCAGCACGCGGCCTTCGGGGCTGAACTTGACCACGGTGTGGCCCTTGCCCGCGTCGCCGGGGTGCGCCTTGCGCTCGCGCTCGTTCAAACCGCGCCCATCGATCACCCACACATTGTTGTCGCGGTCGATGTAAATCTTGTGTGGAAAGATGAACATGCCCGCACCAAACGCAGTGAGCAGTTTCCCGGTCGCGTCGAACTTCATCACCGGCGGCACGTTTGATCCGGCGCAACTGTCGTAGAGAAACGGCGATTCACCGGGCGGCACATCGGGGTTGGCCCCGCAGCGACTCACCGCCCACACCGACACACCGTCGTTGTCGATCGCCACGCCATTGAGTGCGCCCCAGGTGCGACCCGCCGGCAGTGTGCCCCACGGCGCGGTGGTGACGTAAGGATTGGGCAGGTCGTTGGTGGGGGAGACTTGGCCTTGTGCAAGCGCAGGTGCGCCAGCCAGCGCAAGCCATATGGCAATAGCGTGCGGCAGCAACGTGTAGCGTGCAACTAGCGTGGTGATCGATGTAATCTGACACAGCATGACATTTCTCCAAATGGATGACGCCGGAGCCGTTGGTGGGTGCGCCTTATGCGGCATTGTGCCGGTAAAACCCTTGGTGGATGCGGCTGCTGGCCCGGGCGCTGAAGGGATTTTCGTGCGGGTTCTGCGCAATACCGGTTATTGTTGCAAAACTTTTTTACAAGCGGCATGTTTCAGCCAAGACGCAGTACAGAACCAAGCCGCGATGACTATGACTGCGCCATTCCCGCTCTGGCCCCTGATCGTCACCACGGCGATGCAGACGCTCGCCACCATGGCGGTATTTGCGATTCCCGCGCTGGCCCCGGCGATCGGGCGCGATCTCGCGGTCAACGGCGTGCTCGCTGGCTATTTCGTGTCGCTGGTGTATGGCACCGGCATCGCGTCGTCCCTGCTCGCGGCGGGGGCGATCCACCGCTTCGGCGCGGTGCGTGTGTGTCAGGCCGTACTGGCCACTGCGCTGGCCATGCTGCTCATCAGCGCCAGCGGCAGTCTCGCCGCGTTTGCCATCGGCGCCATCGTGCTCGGCAGCACCTATGGCGCCACTGCGCCGGTGAGCACACATCTGCTGGTGCCACGCACGCCGCCGCAGATCATCAACCTCGTGCTGTCGATCCGCCAGATCGGCGTGCCAATGGGCGGGGTGCTCGCCGCGCTGCTGATGCCGCCACTCGCCCTGCGCGTCGGCTGGCAGACGGCCTTGCTGATGCTCGCAGTGCCGGTCGCTGTGCTGATGCTGGCGCTTGAACTGCCACGGCGCCGCTGGGATCGACCGGATGACCACCCGGCGGATCTACCAGCCCGCGCCACAGGGCGCGTGCGCGGCAGCGTGGTGACGATTGAGGCCGCACGCGACGTGCTCAACCTGCTGCGTGCCAGCGGCGAACTGCGGCGCCTGTCCGCCGCGAGCTTTGTGTTCTCCGGTGTGCAACTGAGCTTCGTCGCTTTCCTCACCGTGCAACTGACCAGCCGCGCCGGCTTCGGCCTCGTCGCAGCAGGGCAAGCGCTCGCGCTCTATCAACTGGCCGGCATGCTGTGCCGGCCCGTCTGGGGCTGGCTCGCCGACGGGAAACACGGCGCGCACCGCCTCATCGTATTGCAAGGCGTGGCGATGGGCCTGCTGGTGGGCGCCGCCGGCCACTTCGGCCCGCACTGGCCGGTGCCGCTGATCTTTGCGGCCTGTGCTCTCGCAGGCGCCACAGCCAACGGCTTCACCGGCTTGGGCTATGCCGAATTCGCCCGCATCGGCGGCGCGCGCCGCACCGAGGCTACCGGGCTGGGGTCAGCCGCGATGTTCAGCGGCGTGTTGGTGTTGCCCTCGCTCGGCGCCCTGGTAGTGAGCCTGACAGGGAGCTATGTGATCGCGTTCACTGCGCTCGGCGTGCTGGCGGTTGCGGCGGCGCTGATGCTCGCGCTCAGTGCGCGCTCACCGCAAAACTAGAAATTGACCTCTGTCAAAACCGTTGGTGCATGCGCCTTCGCATGACCCATGACTGAAGACGGTTGGTAGAAGCCGTTCTTGGCGGATCAGTGTTTTGGATAAATTCATTTGCGGCGACAACGTTTCGCTAAGCGGCGCGCGCAGCGCGTCCACTTGAACTGAAGGTTGGGAAGCTACGCATTCAATGGGGTTTTAGCTTGTCGCACGAGCGGCGCGAGTGCGCGAAGACCAAGGATCGGGCCGATCAGGAGCGGAAGAAACAAATAGCTCGCGTCAAGAATAATGGCGAGCTTGTTCAGCAGCTGGATGCTAAAGATCGTAATCGCAAATCCGATGCAGTTCGCGATCGCGAGAGCCGAACCCACTAGATGCTTGGGCGCGTTTTGCGCGTTAAGAGCCGAGAACTGCGGCGAATCACCGACCACCACAATACCCCAGAATACGAGGAACGCGAGGAACACCGGAGTGGGCGCGAAGAACATGAACGGCGATATCGCACAGCACACGCCAGAAGATGCGAGCTGAGCGAATGCCACGCGCGCGCTGCCGGTACTTAGGGAGATCAAACCGCCGCCCACGCAACCAAGACTCCCCGCGGCGATGATGCAGAATGACCAGAAGGAAATCGCGAGCCCGGGAGATTCCGTTGCAGCGTGCGCGGCCAGCACGACCGGGACAAACGCCCAAAACGCATAGAGTTCCCACATATGCCCGAAGTAACCGAAAGCCGACGCGCGGAAGAGGCGCGCCCGGAAAATTGCGGTGAGCGCCCTCGGATCGAAGACGGTGCTCCGCGGGAGGTGTGGTCCGTCTGCGAGGAAAAGCATCGTGATGCCGCCGCACGCGGCGATCACGGACACCCAGAGAATCACGGTTTGCCAGGGAAAATTCTGCCCGAAGCTCTTCAGAAGGTGCGGGAAGGCGGTGCCGAGAACGAGCGCACCGACGAGAAAACCGATCGCGTTTCCCAGATCTTTCTGATACCAGCCCGCAGCGATCTTCATCCCCACCGGGTAGATGCCTGCGAGAAAGAACCCGGTTAGGAAGCGGGACAGGACCAGCGTCCAAAACCCAGCGGGAAACAGGAACACGAGGACATTTGCCGCGGCGCCCAGCAGCGAGCATAGGAAGAATACGATTCTCGGTGAGAAGCGATCCGAGATGGCGAAAAATGCGAAGACCAAGGTACCGAGAATGAAGCCGAGCAGCACGGCGGAGGTCATTCCGCCTAGCGCCTCGGCAGGCAGCTGCCATTCGCGCTGCAAGTCGCCAAGCACTGCGTTCGGCGCGAACCACAGTGAGGCCCCGGCAAACTGCGACAGGATGACTAGTGGCAGGATCAGGAATGAGTCGCGCTGCATTCTCGGCCGCGACGTCTCTTTTTCGCTCTGCGCCACAGCGTTCAGTCCCTTCACAATTTTGGATCGAGTATCTCCAATCATCCAATAGCCGTCCAACGTAGAAGTGAAAGGCGGCGCGAAATGAATGAACCTAAAAGTGGTGCGGCCAGTTGCGCCGTCCTTTCGACTGCCGGGTTGGACACCTGGCTTGTCAAGCTTGAGGATGGCGTGTGGCTCGCGCCGTGGCGCGGCGACCCCGGCAGGACGCTGATCATTGGCAACGCGAGGCGCTTCCGCTCGCAGGCCGCAGCGCACCGCGCACTGGCGGGGTCGCTGCGGTTTCGCGGATTTGAGGGTGCGCAAGTGGTGTCCAACGTCGAGGTAAGGGGCGCGCCGCTTTCGGCGCGTCCCAGCGACCGAAGGAAGCGGTCTTGACCGCAATGTTAAGCGCGTTCACGGTGCGGACTATTTTGAATATGTCATTAAAGAAAAGACTGAGCCAAGGACAAATACAAAGGCAAATGCACTTGCGCCAAGAAAGCCTAGCAGTATCAACATTGCGCCTTCCTTTGCCTGCGTCGCAATACCGAATGCGAAAAGGCATACCACTCCAGGAAAAAAGACTACTGGATTGAAATTGACCCAAGGCTTTGTGCCTATAAGAAGTGTGGCGCTTGCAAAGAACAACAGAAGACACACAAGGAACTTGATCAACACCAAGCCGACCGACGGCTGAAGCTTTGCCGCCTCGGCATTGGCAGTCGAAATATTAGTCGGCCTAAAGTTTGAGTCAGGGCCAAAAGACGCGCCGCATGCTGCACAGTCTTTGGCAGAAAGCCCGCTTGTAAGTGTTTCGAAGCAATTTGGACAAGACCATACGATTGGTCCTGATGGATCAGAAGCTGAATCACTGACTGGCCTGAAGCTTGAATCGGGACCAAAAGATGCCCGGCATTTTGGACATTCCTCTGCGGATGGCCCATCTCTAAGGATTTCAAGACAGTTGGGGCAAGACCACATGAAGGCGCTTAACTAGAAGTGGGGAACCTATGGATTCCAGATAAGCCGTCGCGCGCGACGACCATTCTGGACGTCACTTTCGCAAGTTCTTGATCTGGCTGCATTTGCACGATGGCCACCCTGTTTCAGCATCCTAAAGGTTTGGGAAAATCGTCTCAACCATTCCATTAGTCTACGCCGCTCCTCGATCAATCGCATCGTCAAAAAGGATGATGCAGTGCGCAGAATGTCGGTATTGGCATGCCCCGAAAACCGTTGGTAGTCAACCTTCTCAAGACAGGGGGGTGGGCTGTCATCCTTGGTGCAAGCGCCTCTCAGCGCACCACCAATTCCAAATTGTCTATCAACCGCGTCATTCCCAGGCGCGCCGCCGCCACGATGACGAGGTCGCGGTCATGTGTGTCCGGCCCCTGTAAATCACTCTGACGCCGGATCGCGATGTAGTCTGGCTTCCAGCCACGGCCGGCCAGATGCGCCATGGCTTCGAGCTCGATGCGCAGATGGTCGCGCTTGCCGGCGAGGAGTTCATCGCGGGCGCGGGTGAGGGCTTGGTAAAGCTGCGGGGCTTCCTTGCGCTCGCTGGCTGAGAGATAGCCGTTGCGTGACGAGAGGGCGAGGCCGTCTTGTGCGCGCACGGTTTCCGCGAGGATGATGTCGATCGGCAATGCCAGCTGCTTGACCATGTTGCGCAACACGATGCATTGCTGGTAATCCTTTTTGCCGAAGATCGCGGCTTTGGGTTGCACCATGTTGAAGAGTTTCAACACGACGGTGGCGACGCCGCGGAAGTGGCCGGGGCGCACTGCGCCGTCGAGGATGTGTTGGATCTCGGGCGGTTCGACCGCGTAGTTTTGCGGCTCCGGGTAGATCTCTTTTTCTTCGGGGGCGAACACCACGTCACAGCCGGCTGCCTTGAGCTTGTCGCAATCGCCGAGGAAGGTGCGCGGATATTTGTCGAAATCTTCCTTGGGCCCGAACTGCATGCGGTTGACGAAAATGCTGACCACCGTGCAGGCACCCATTGGCTTGCCGTTGTCGACCAGCTTGATGTGGCCTTCATGCAGGTTGCCCATGGTGGGCACGAACACGTTGTTCGGTTCGCGCGCGAGGCGGGCGCGCAGTTCGGCGACTGAGTGAATGACGTCCATGGCTGTTTCCGTTATTCGAGGCGGTTGAGGTATTCGCGCTTGCCGCGAAACTCGCGCACGTGCTTCATCAAGAGCGCGAAGTCTTCATCGGCATCGACAAAATTGAAGTGATCGGCGTTGACGATCAACAGTGGCGCCGCTTCGTAGTGATGAAAGAAGCGCGTGTAGCGCTCCGACAGTTTTGTCAGATAGGCTTCCGAGATCGGCTGCTCATAGGCCGCGCCGCGGCGCTTGACGCGCTCTATCAATGTGTCGGGATGCGCCTGCAGGTAAATCACCAGGTCCGGCACCACCGTTTGTGGTTTGAGGTGTTTGTACATCTGCTCGTACAACGCCAGTTCGTCGTCGGAGAGAATCATGCGCGCGAACAACGGGTCTTTTTCGATCAGGAAGTCGCCGACTGTCACGCCCTTGAACATGTCGGTCTGCTTCAATTCGCCGAGCTGATGAATGCGCTGGAACAAAAAGAACAACTGCGTCGGCAGCGCATAGCGCGGCATGTCGCGATAAAACTTGGGCAAGAACGGATTCTCGTCCGGCGTCTCGAGCATCAACGACGCACCGCTGGCATTGGCGATGCGCCGGGCGAGCGAGGTTTTGCCCGCCCCAATCGGACCCTCAACGACGATATGGCGAAAGCGTTCAGGAAGAATGCTCATGAAATGCAGGAGTGAGTCAGAGCGACGCCAAGCGCAGCGCGCGCGGAGCGGGGGTTTCGGGACCCTCAACGACGATATGGCGAAAGCGCTCTGGCAGGATGCTCATGAACCATTATCTGAAGATGAAATACACGGCGCCCATCATACACAGCGCCGCCCACAGGTAATCCCATTTGAGCGGCTGATTCATGTAGAAGCTGGCGAGGACGTTCCAATACGCATTCGGTAGCGCGCGCCAGTTCATGGTGATGCCTCCTCAGGTGCTCTCAGCTTGATTCTCCGGGCGTGATGCGTGAAACCCCCTGTCCCCCAACGGTTTTCAGGCAGTCGATGACGCGGCCGTGACCGGGGATAACGAGCTGCGGAGCGATGTCGGCCAGTGGGCCGAGCACAAAGGCACGCTGATGCATGCGCGGATGCGGCAGGGTCAAAAAAGGGGTGTCGATGACGGCATCGCCGTGCATCAACAGGTCAAGGTCCAGCGTGCGTGCGGCGTGTTGTGCGGCGTGTTGTGCGGCGTGTTGTGCGGCATTGGTGGGCGGCGTCGTTGCCGGACGGGTGCGGCCATGCAGACGTTCGATCTCCAGGAGCGTGGCGAGCAATGCGGGTGCGTCGAGCGTGGTGTCGAGTGCAGCGGCGGCGTTGATGAAGTCGGGCCCGTCAGCATCGACCGGTGCGGTCCGGTACATCGATGAGCGCGCCGTGACGGTGGTGCCGGGCATACGCGCCAAGTCTTCGAAGGCCAGCGCCAGCGTGCTACGCGCATCACCCGATGACGTGGGCAGGTTCGCGCCCAGGGCAACGTACGCAATGCTCATTGCTGCGCGGTAACTATTGCCCCGCAGGTGCCGGCGTGCCGCCCGTGTTGCCGCCGGCGCCACCACCGCCGTCACCGCTCTCACGATCACCCGCCGGGCGGCGCGCGCGGCGGCGGCGTTTGCGTTTGACTGGATCGTTGGGGTCGCCCATGATGGCGCGGCCGCCCGCATTGCCTGCCACGCTGCCTCCCCCACTGGCTGTGCCTGCAAGCCCGCCACTGGCCGGTGCTTTCGCAGCGTGCGTTTTAGCGGCAAGCGTCATGTTGTTGCGCACGTCGGCATCGGCATCGATAAACCTTGTCCACCAGTCGCCCACCTCTTTTTCAATCTCGCCCGATGCGGCACGCAACAGCACGAAATCGTAAGCAGCGCGAAAGCGCGGATGCTCCAGCAGCTTGTAAGGCATCTTGCCGTGACGGCGCTCGAAGCGCGGTTGCAGCGACCAGATCTCGCGCATGTCGGCGGTGATGCGGTGCTGGATCGCCAGCTTCACGCGCTGCGTGTCGATCACGATGGTCATCGCTTCGAACAGCGCGGGCATCGCGTGCTCACCTTTGCCCTTGAGCTTGTTCCACTCGGCCAGCACTTCATGCCACAGCAATGCGGCAAACAGGAAGCCGGGTGAGACACCCTTGCCCATGTTGATGCGCTCGTCGGTGCGCGCCAGCGCGAGCATGACGAATTTTTCGCCCTGCGGCTGGTCGAGAATCACGTCGAGCAGGGGCAGCAGGCCATGGTGCAGATGCTCGCCGCGCAATTGCTTGATGCAGGCGACTGCGTGGCCCGAGAGCAACAGCGTCATCATCTCGTCAAACAGGCGCGACGACGGCACGTTGGAGAGCAGTACCGCCAAGTCCGTGATCGGGGCGCGCGTCTTTGGGTCGATGGTGAAGCCGAGACGTGCAGCGAAACGCGTCACACGCAGCATGCGCACCGGGTCTTCGCGATAGCGCGTCTCCGGGTTGCCGATGATGCGCAGCACCTTGGCGCGCAGATCCTTGACGCCGCCGTGGTAGTCGTAAACCGTCTCTTCAATCGGGTCGTAGTACAGCGCATTGATGGTGAAGTCGCGCCGCGTCGCGTCGTCAGCCTGCGAGCCGAACACGTTGTCGCGCAGCACGCGGCCGTGCTCGTCGGTTTCGGCATCAGTCAGGTCTGCCGTGCGAAACGTGGAGACCTCGACCGTCTCTGCGCCAAACAGCACATGCACGATGCGAAAGCGGCGGCCGATGATGCGCGAGCGGCGAAACACCGTGCGCACTTCTTCAGGCGTGGCGTTGGTGGCAACGTCAAAATCTTTCGGCGTGCCCTTGAGCAGGAGATCGCGCACTGCGCCGCCCACCACAAAGGCCTTGAAGCCGGCCTTGTGCAGGCCCTCGCAGGTTTGCAACGCGCCGCGCGAGAGGCGCTCCTTGGCGATGCCGTGCTTGGCCTTGTCGAGTGTGACGGCTTTGCCGGCAGTGCCGGCTTTGGCAGGCTTGCGGCCGAATACTTGCGCGATGAATCGTTTGAGCATTGAGAGGGGCAACATTAAATGGGGTCAGACCCCATTATTGGGCACAGCTTAACGTGGTGTGAAGCACGCAATGGGCGGGATGTGCAAAATAGGCGGAATGGTCTGAATCGCACGAGGTGCGGCGGTGCGCAGGCGTTGAAATACCGGAACAGAAGAGAAACAGGGAGTCAATAAAAAAGGGGTCGAAAAAAGGGGTCAGACCCCATTATCGATTCTCCACGTCGCGCAGGGTCATGATACGCCAGCCCCGCTCTGTGGCGGTTTGTCTGAGGGTGTCGTCGGGGTCAACGGCGATGGCTTCGGTGACGCGTTCGAGCAGCGGAATATCGTTGCGCGAATCGCTGTAGAACAGGCTGCGCCTGAATCCGGCGAGCGATTTTCCCATGCCAGCGAGCCATTGATCGACGCGCTTGATCTTGCCCTCCTGAAAACTGGGGATGCCGATCGGCTTGCCGGTGAAGCGCCCGTCAATCTCTTCAGCTTCGGCGGCGATCAGGTGCGGAATGCCGAACTCGCGCGCGATCGGCGCGGTGACGAACGAATTGGTCGCGGTCACGCAGCAGCACAAATCGCCAGCGTCGAGGTGGGTGCGCACCAGCGCGCGCGCGGCCGGCGCGATGGCGGGCCGGATCACGGCGTCCATGAACTCGGCATGCCAGGCGTCGAGTTGCGCGCGCGGGTGGCGTGCCAGCGGCTCCAG
>JANPAR010000028.1:0-10426 GCA_031430015.1 Burkholderiales bacterium | reverse complement strand
GAATGGGTGCAGTGGCAATTCGGCGAGCGCCTCAACACCGCGTTCCGTGAAGTCAAGGCGCTGTTCGATCCGGACGACATGATGAACCCGGGCAAGATCGTCGACACGCCAAAGATGGACGACGCCACCCTGTTCCGCTTCAAGCCCGGCCACACGGTGCAGCCGCTGGAAACCGCGCTCGACTGGAGCACCTACAACGTGCAGCGCGACCCGCTTACCGGCGTGGAGACCGCACCCGGCACCGGCGCAGACCCGGCGCATGGCCTCGCCAAGGCGATCGACATGTGCAACAACAACGGCCACTGCCGCAAGTTCGACGCTGGCACCATGTGCCCGAGCTACCGCGCCACCAAAGACGAGCAGCACCTCACGCGCGGCCGCGCCAACACGCTGCGCATGGCTTTGTCTGGCCAGTTGGGCGACAGCGGTATTGCCTCGCAGGAAGTCCACGACGCGCTCGAACTGTGCGTCTCGTGCAAGGGCTGCAAGCGCGATTGCCCGACCGGCGTCGACATGGCCAAGATCAAGATCGAGCACCTGCACCACTATCAACTTAAGCACGGTCTGAGCCTCAAAGACAAGCTCATCGCCAACCTGCCGCGCTATGCACCGCTCGCCTCGCGCTTCAGTTGGCTCATGAACCTGCGCGACACCCTGCCCGGCATGGCCGCGCTATCGGAAATGATTGCCGGCTTCTCCGCCAAACGCAGCCTGCCGAAGTGGAACGCCCGCCCCTTCCACCGCCGCGCCACGCCGCAACACAATGCATCCACCACCGTCGGCGAAGTCGTGCTGCTCGGCGACACCTTCAACAACTACTTCGAACCGGAGAACCTTGAAGCGGCGCAACAGGTACTCGTAGCCGCCGGCTATGAGGTGATCCAGCCGCGCGCCGCCGACGGCCCGCGCCCACTGTGCTGCGGCCGCACCTATCTCGCCACCGGCCAAGTCGACCAGGCGCGCGCCGAAGCACAGCGCATGCTCACGGCCCTGGCGCCGCACATCGAACGCGGCGTGCCGGTAGTCGGCATCGAACCCTCGTGCCTGTTCACCTTGCGCGACGAGTTCCTCGCCATGGGCTTCGACGCCGCCGCAGGCAAGCTCGCCCTGCTCGCCTTCACCTTCGAAGAGTTCCTCGCGCGCGAACACGCGGCAGGCAGATTGAAACTGAATCTCAAGCCCCTGCCGCAAACCAAGGCGTTATTGCACGGCCACTGCCACCAAAAAGCCTTCGACGCCGTCACCCCGATCCAGACCGTGCTCGGCCTGATCCCTGGCCTCAAAGTCGAACTGATCGAATCCTCCTGCTGCGGCATGGCCGGCAGCTTCGGCTACGAGAAGGACCACATCGAGGTCTCGATGAAGATGGCGGAGCTGTCGCTATTGCCGGCGGTGCGCAAGGCGGATGCGAATACGCTGGTGGTGGCCGATGGGACTAGTTGCCGGCATCAGATTGCCGATGGCGCGCAGCGGGAGGCGGTGCATGTGGCGCGGGTGCTCAGTGATGCCCTGGCAGAGGTCTCATAATCTTTTGGTCGTTGGCTCAAGTCGACACGGACTAACAGATTTTTATGAGTGTGATGGAGCTTGCGCCTCATTCCAATGTCGAAGGACAAAATCAATGGATACCGGAGCTGCCATGGATGCCAAGGCCGATGCGATCACTAAGAAACTTTCCGCAGAAATGGGATGTCAAATTGACTATCGACGGGAAAATAGCTTGCACAAATTTCGAATGGAATGCGATCCGCCACACTGGCTATATATGAGCGAGGAACATTTCGAAGACTGCGCCGAGCGCGACCTTACGTCCGAGATAGATCAATTGGGAATCGTACGGTCGCTGTTGGAGTCAACGAAAAGCAGATGGATCGCAATCACCGACGCTGGCCCTTTGGATGTAGATTCGAAATACGGACACGGACATTAGGTTTACTAGCGAGGCATCGTGTGGCCTTCTTAGCGAAGGGAAATAATCATCAACTACGAACGGGCAATGGCGCACTTAGCAGGCCTCTTACTTTTTCTGTGTGTAGGATTGCCTGCTCACGGCCAAAGTGTTGAGTGGAAAACGCTTAATGACGAAGCCAATTCACTCTATAAGCAAGGACACTATGATCGCGCCGTAGTGGTCGCAAAAAAAGGATTACAGGTTGCAGAGCAATCGGCTGGTCCCAAACATCCTTCTGTGGCGATAAGCCTAAACAGCATCGCTGACTTGTACACCACCCTAGGGCGATATGGTCAAGCCGAACCCCTCTTTAGGCGCGCTTTGGCGATCATGGAGAACGCGCCGGGGTCCAATGATCTCGTTGTAGCGACAATCCTGAACAATCTCGTGTTGCTCTACTATTCGCAAACCCAATATGCTCGAGCCGAGCCACTCTACAAGCGGTCACTGGCGATTCGAGAAAAAGCACTTGGTCCGAACCACCTCGACGTAGGCCAAAGCCTAAATGACCTTGCGGGGTTATACGATTCCCAAGGAAAGTACAAACAGGCTGAATCGCTTTACAAGCGTTCGATTACGATCACGGAGAGGGCCCTCGGCCCAAGCCATTTAGACGTCGCAAACCCAATCAATAATCTCGCGGAACTGTACCGCTTGCAAGGGCGTTATCCTGAAGCGGAGTCACTTCACAAACGATCGCTGGCGATCAGAGAGAAATCCCTCGGGCCGAACCACCCGGTTGTGGCCAATAGCCTGAACAATCTAGGAGCGGTTTACTATCTTGAAGGTCGATATGATGAGGCCGAGCCGCTCTATAAGCGCGCGCTGGCGATCATGGAAAAGTCGCTTGGACCAGAGCATCCAAATGTCGTTGCGACCCTAAAAAATATCGCGAAACTTTTTCGGAAAGCCGGTCGCGAGAAGGACGCAATCACGATAGATAAACGAGTGGCAGCAGCACAAGCAACCAAGTGACGAAATTGGCGGCAGCGGCGGTTAGACGACGTCCATTTCGAAAGCGCCTAACGCATCTCACAGGCGAACTTCCACAGGACTCGTCCTGAGGTTTCCTGTCTTACCCTCGACCAATTGCCATTGCTCAGAGGATCGAAACGAATCACCTGGCCAAACCCCATACGTCCAGTATGCCAAGACAAATAAAGTTGTCGGCGTATCTCATGCGCGCAGTCGGTCTTGTCGGGCATCATGCTTGACCGAGTATCGGAAAGAGCATCGACGAAGTCGCGAAGAACCCATATTTCAACCCTGGTTCCTGCATCACGGCCATTTACTTTGTTGGGCTTATCTGCGGGCACATCGCGATACAGCACAGCCCAATCAGCCAATGCACTGCTGCTTAGTACGGCCAAAAACAATATCAAAACGGTTTTCAGCACTCGCGCGCTCCCTAGCTGGTCGGAGGTGATTGGAGTCTTGGCATCGGACGGAACCCTGCCGATGCCACATCCGACATCGCTACGACAATCTAGGTTCCATAACCAACATGCAATTTTGAATTTCGCTGTCGCCGGCGCAGCAGTTGTTGCGATAGTGCTGTGCGTGTCGATAGCGCGCGATATTTGGGGAAATCGTCTTAGGCCACCGGGCTGAAACCTTTGGTGGTTGCGGCTTAGCGGCACATCAAGGCCGAAAAGCGTTGGTGGGAGCGGGTTTAAGAGGCGGGCCTGCAACCTAATCGACTATCACCTGGTTGACGATGGCGTTCACCACGTAGCGGGAATGCCAGCGGATCGGCCTGGGCGATTGCGCCATGAGGACCACTGCCAGTTGCCCTTTCGGATCTGACCATCAGTTGGTTCCATAGGCGCCGAGCCGGAAAAAGCTGCCGCCCGAGCCTGCCGTGCGCAAGATGCCGGGCGTCGTCTGTATCGCGAGCCCTTCTCGGACTCGATCTCTGACAGCAGCCATTCGCAATCTGGCGAAATATCCGACAGCAACCTGGAAACGGTACTTGTCGAAATGAGCGGGTTCACGCTTTGAGAATTCCAGCTACTAGAAGTACGTCAAATTGCTGCAAGCAGTCCTAGAATAAAGCTGTAGCAGAGAATACCGACCGCTATCAGAGCGCCAAATACGCACGCCACAACGTTTACTTTCCATACTCGGATAAATGTAACGTTGTCGCGCTTAACCGCCTGCTCGTATTCTCGAAGTTGGTCGAGTGCAAACCTCAAGTCAGTCTTGAACCTCGGGTCTTCCAGGTTACGGGCTCGACCGGCTAGGCGTGCCGTTGTTACCACCATTTTGTACACTTCAAAAAACACGAAGCAACACACGGAAACCAACATGATCAATGCAGACCAACGAGCTTGAGAGGGACTTAGATACGGTTTGGTCAATTGCCACAAGCCGAAGAAGCTGGCATATCCTCCAATGACTATGACATTCGTATAGGCAGCCGCCTTATCGTAAAGAGCGGATAAAATTTTTACTTCCGTTTCGACAATATCGCTTGCCACTTTCTTTTGCTGATCTGCAGCAAGCTTTTCAACCAAATCTTTCATGGTTGTCGGTTGATCTGACATGAGAATTCCTCAAAGATCGGAGCAGTGTTAATTCTGCCAGACAAACTACTAAGCAGCGGTTCGCCCTCGACGATCACTGTGAGGAGGACAAAGGATTACACCTTGAGCATTGTTCACTACGTCGCTGTTGAGTTTTTCCTGCATTCGCAGAATTGCATCCACATCGATGAGTTCAATTGGTTTTCCTTTGACGAACCGGCTTACGCCAACCGTAAAACCCGAGGTGCAAGCGAGAATTGCTGAATCAGCCTTAAATGAAATCATAGCCCCGTAGAGTTCTCGAACAATCGCCGGCCCAACGGGTTTGGAGTGTTGTTTGCATTGAACAATGATTGTCTTTCTATTACGTGTAAGGACTATGTCCACGCCTTCGTCGCCACTCGCCTTCGTAACATTGGCGGAAAATCCCAGGCGCGTATATAGGTCAGCCAGCTGTTGCTCAAAGGCAAGTCCAGAAAGATTCAACCAGAAGGCGCGCTTTGACTTTTCGTATTGGGTAACGGCATCCGTGAATTCCAGATAGCCACGGTATTTAGGGTGGCGATGCAACCGCCTTTCGATGAATGGAACAAATACTAGTAAGTAGACAAGTGTGACAAAAAGGCCACTGAGTAGGAAAGTCGAAAGCCCGACGCCTTTAATCCAATTAACTTTATTAAAAGCAAGTGCAAAAGGAAGTACTAAACCAATAATTGCGGGCGCTGTGAGAAATGGGAGTTGCCATCGTTCTGCAGTTTTTGCGGCGGATTCGAGGCCCTTGATTACCGCCAAATCTTCCGCGGTAAGCCCGAAATCAGCAGGGGTAGGAGGGTGATTGGTCAATGCTTTTAACCTGCTTATTGAATTCCCCATGTAGCCGTGAGCGCAGCATTGCAACTCACACGCAAGCTAACGAGGAGAAATAAGAATGCCCACGACGCCGAAGTATGGAAAAACCATTCCGATCCAACTTACCACTCCTGATTCAGGTGACTGTGGCGCGCGTCTGACCTTACTCCAGCCATGCTCTTTTTCAACTTCTACTCACCGGTCAATACCCTAGTTTTTTTCTCTTGAACTCTCTTGTCTCTGCCGGAAATTTTGCCACGCGATCATTGGAAATAGGATCCAAATCAAATTTTGTTCTCCGTTGAATGTCGATCGTTTCGATGTAGGTTCGAGAGTATGGGTACCCGATATCCCAGCCTGTGACGTAAATATGTGGGCCTGAGAACTCGCTATCGCCTATGTCATCGATGAGAACGATGCTTTCGTATGGAATAACTCCTTCAACATAAAGCCAAGCTTTTTCATCATTGGGTAATTGCTGCCACGTCTCTGCCGCCATTGCGCTTATTTGTTCCTCAGCATCGGAAGGTAGGTTCCAAAGGTCTGCATGAGAGCTGTAGCTATTGCCCAAGCTGGCTAACGCAACATCCCAATTTTTGCCGTCGCCGGCAAGCCAAGCCTGCCGCATTGAAACTTTAATCGCCAAGCCGTATGGAGATAGTGAATCCGCACGCCTCACTCGAAATCGAGGCTGTAGCCCGTTTTGTGGAACGTTTGGATAATCGCTGTCATCAATATCGCGAAGTAAAACGAGACCGTCGTTCTTAGCGTCCAGAAAACGCTTGAGTCTTCGCTTGATTGCGATTTGGCGGCGCAGTTCGGTAGTCAGTCCACGGCGTCGAATGGTGAGAGAGATGCCAAAATACGCAAACAAGAGGTTGTCAAATCGAGGCTGGAAGAGCATATCTTCCAGTTCGCCACGCCCCCAAATATGCCACTCAGAAACATGATTTTTATGGCACCAAGCAACCAACTCATTTCGAGTTTTTTTCGAGAAGTCGCAAGCAGCTGAAAAGACGATTCCGAAGAGTTGTTCATCGGGCTTCAAAGAAATTTCTTCTAGATAGCCGCGAAGCTTCGCTGGCCCAATAGCCTTTTCTCGCTTGCACTGAACAAGCCAAAGCCTATCTGAATCGGCATCGTCGCTGTCTATTTCACTCTCATCTTTCTCGGACTCCGGATCCGTAAAATATTTCGCAACGATCTCGTAGCCCCTTGCGTCAAACCCATCGTCACCACCGGATCTGCCGGTCGCCTCGAGTCGTCGCCAGTTCTTAAATTCGTACGCCAATTGCCTAACGAGGTCTTCGAAGCGCTTTGGCTCTAAATCACCAAACGGAAGCGGGTTAAGCGTGCGCGTGGTTGAAGGCATATTGATCTCAATTCAATAGTCACTATTCGTGAAGAAAATTGCGGTTGCAAATTTCTTCACAGCCCATCGTCCGGAAACCATTGGCGCATGCGCCTCTTAGACACGCATGCCACGAAAAGGCGCTCCTACAGCGCCTCTCCAGCCATCTACCCCATCCAATTTCCCGTTTATCGCCCCATCCGATACGCCACCAACGCCCGCTCAATAGCGCCGCGCATCGCCGAACGTCAAACTACTTCAACCTAATCAACAATCGCCTGATTGACGATCGCGTTCACCACGTAGCGGTAGTGCCAGCGGATCGGCCCGGGCGTTTGCGCCATGAAGACCACCACCAGTTGCTCTTTCGGGTCGGCCCACCAGTTGGTGCCATAGGCGCCGGGCCAGGAAAAACTGCCGACCGATCCCGCTGTGCGCACGATGCCGGGCGTGGTCTGTACCGCTAGCCCCAGGCCGAAGCCCATGTCGGCGCGCGTCGGGTCGGCGTTGCCGATCAGGTTCACCGTGCCGGGCGGCAACTGGTTGGCGAGCATGTATTCGACTGTCTTGCGGCCGAGTACGCGTTTGCCGTCGAGCTGGCCGCCTTGCAGGAGCATTTGCGCGAAGCGCAGGTAATCGGCTGCGGTTGATACGGCGCAGCCGCCGCCGCACTCGAATTTGAGTGGCTTGGTGAGGTCGAGGACGAATTGCGTTTGGCCGGTGTCGGGGTCTTTGGCAAAGGCTTTGGCGTAGCGCTTGGCCTTGTCGGGGCCGACGTTGAAGCTGGTGTCCTTCATGCCCAGGGGTTGAAAGACCTGGCTGTCGAGGTAGGTGCCAAGGGACTGCCCCGATACGCGCTCGACGATCAGGCCCGCGAGATCGAGGCCGAAGCCGTAGTCCCAGGTGGAAGCCGGCTGGTGCAGCAGCGGCACGCTGGCAAGCTTGTCGACGAATTCCCTGCCGGTCATGGTGCTGCCGGCGGAGCTGGACGACGCGGGGTAGAGCTTGTGCACGGGCGTAGCGCCACGCCCGCCGTAGACGATGCCGGAGGTATGGCGCAACAAATCTTGCACCGTGGGTTGGCGCATTGCGGGTACGGTGTCGAAGCCGGCGTCTGCGCCCTCGCCTTTTTTGAGGATCGCCACTTGCTGCTTGCCGAATTCGGGCAGGTAGGTCGAGATTGGGTCGTCGATGCGCACCAGCCCGCGCTCGTAGAGCGAGAGTGTGGCGACTGCCGCCATCGGCTTGGTCATCGAGGCGATGCTGAAGATGGCGTCGGTCGTCATCTTCGTGCCGGCGTCCTTGTCGAGGTGGCCGAAGGCGCGGTAGTACACCAGCTTGCCGCGGCGTGCGACGGCGACCACCGCGCCGGGCAGACGGCCGCGTTCGATGTCGGCGAGCAGCACCTTGTCGAGGCGTGCGAGGCGCTCGGACGACATGCCGACCGACTCCGGCTTGGCCTTGGGCAGCGGGTCGGCGGCGTGCGCACCACCTGCGGGTGAAAGCAAAACGGCCGAGAGCAACACGAGCGAGAAGGTCAGGCGTTTCATATAGTCCCCGAAAGCATTGGTTGGTCGTTAATCATTCTAGCCGAGCGTCGCGTGACCAATTCAGATATCCCATCGCAGATATCCCATCGCTTAAACTTCATGCATGAACGCCGTCTTCAAATCCGCTGCTGACATGCACGCGATGTGCAGAGCATGACGCCCAACCAGATTGCAAGCTGGGCTGCCGCCGGCGAATCCGAAACGCTTGAATACAAGCGCACCACCGGTGAGCGCCGCGAGGCGGCGCGCACGCTGTGCGCCATGCTCAACCATCGTGGCGGGCGGGTGCTGTTTGGCGTTGATCCCGATGGCCGGGTGCTGGGTCAGCAGGTGAGTGACCGCACCATCGAAGAGATCGCGCAGGAGATGCAGTCGATTGATCCCCCTGCGTTTCCCGCCATTGACCGTATCGATATCGGCCATCAGCGCGAGGTGCTGGCGGTCAGTGTTGCTACGGGGCAGAGCCGCCCTTACAGTTATCGCGGGCAGGCGTATCGCCGCGTCGGCAACACCAGCCCGGCCCTGTCGCGCGACGAATACAACCGCATGCTGCTGGAGCGTTTGCATGGCGAGCACCGCTGGGAGAACGAGGCGGCGGCGGGCTGGGGCATCGACGATTTGGATGTGCCGGAATTGGTGCGCACGATGGAGGAGGCGATCCGGCGCGGGCGGGCGGATGATCCCGGCACGCGCGACCCGGCCGAGCTGTTGCGCGGCCTTGGCCTGATGCGCGATGGACGCGTGCTGCGTGCTGCCGCGGTGTTGTTCGGGCGCAGTGAGCGGCTCGAAGCGGACTATCCGCAATGCCTGCTGCGGCTCGCAAAGTTTCGCGGCACAGACCGCACCGAATTTTTGGACAACCGCCAGTTTCATGGCAACGCGTTCGATCTGTTGACGAAAGCGGACCGCTTTTTGCGCGAGAGCCTGCCGGTGGCCGGGCGCATCGAACCGGGTTTGTTTGAACGGGTGGACGATCCGCTTTATCCGCCGCTCGCCCTGCGTGAGGCGTTGGCGAATGCGTTTTGCCATCGCGATTACGCCATCGGCGGCGGGTCGGTGGGCGTGGCGATCTATGACGACCGGCTGGAAATCACTTCATCGGGTTCGCTGCATTTTGGCCTGACCGCAGCGGCCTTGTTTGCGCCGCACGAGTCATTGCCGTGGAATCCGCTCATCGCCCGCGCTTTTTTCCGGCGCGGCATGATCGAGTCGTGGGGACGAGGAACCATCAAGATGGCGGAGCTGGTGCGGCAGGCGGGGTTGCCGGTGCCCGAGATTGAGGATAGTGGCGGCGGTGTGACGGTGCGGTTTTGGCCTACTCGCTATGTTCCACCGCAGCGAGTGGCGCGGAATTTGACGGAACGGCAGCGCCACATCCTCGCTCTTCTTGATGCCAACCAGCATGGCTTGCCATTGCGGGAGATCAGGATAAGTTTGGGTGGCGCAGCGCCTGAATGGGAGGTCAAGGCAGACCTGGCTTTGCTTAAGCAATTGGAGTTGATCCGGTCGCAAGGGTATGCGCGTGGTGCTGTTTGGATCCTTGCGAATCAATAGGTTATCGAACAGTCACGTGCAACTCCAATTCGACTCCAATTCGACTCCAATCGATGAAATCACATCGTCGTAGGCCGGATTCATTTCGGTGCCGCCTTTCTGGGCTTCGGCTTGGGAGGCGATTCCGTCGTGGCCAAGGGAATCTTGCGGCCTGGTGAAAGATTGCTTCGCGCAGTGAGGGCCGCGTCGAAGCCCGGCACGGTGCGCAGATACGCTTGCATCCATGCCGGCAGGGCGCTGAAGCCTTGTGCAAGGTCATCGCGGATTGCGCCCCCGCGTTTGCCGTCGCCGAGTATGCGCGCCAGCGTTTTCGTGATGCGCGCCTGATCCGTTGGCAGCATGTCTCGCAGCCAATGCAGGGCCTGCACGACCCGCATCGCTGGGCGGCCCGCCCAGTACAGGCGGCTGGGCGCGGCCAGTTTGAATTCGATGATCAGCTTGCCGGACTGGATGGAGCGGCGCCGGGCGTCGGTATAAATGGTGACGCGCGCGGGCACCGCGTCGGTCAGGCCAAGGTCGTTGGCGGCCGTCATGCCATCGACCAGCAGGCGGGATTGATCCCGGCGGGCCAGCGCATCGACCACCGCGCGGTAATCGGGCGCGGCGGTGCGCTTGGTGAGCTGGTTCATCGCGGGACGGTCATACA
>JANPAR010000027.1:0-25192 GCA_031430015.1 Burkholderiales bacterium | reverse complement strand
TCCCAGTCCGGCCGATAATCCTATTTAGCGTTTTTGGCCTTGGCGACTTCCGCCGCCAATTCTGCGCCCGTCTTGTAGTGCGCAACCTTGCTCAGCGTGGTGCGCCAGGTACGCTGGAAGAAGGCGTTTGAGCCGCTGACTTCCTCTTTCCAGTACTTGTCCGCCAAGGCCTGGTTCTTCGGAATGTCGAGCAGGTAGGCATCGCGCGAACCCTGGCCGCCGAAGATGTAGAGCTTGCCTTCACGAATCACCCAGGTATCTGCATCGCCACCCCAGGGAATGGCGTAGACGAGGCCATTGGCACAGTAGCCACCGTACTGCGGGATGTACTTTTCAGGTTCCTTGTCGAACAGGGCCTTGTGTTCCGGTTTGGAAAAGCGGAACGTGACGTCCTTGTAGACGCTCTTGATGTTGGGGCTGCCCTTTTTGTGGGTGCCTTCAGTGAAATAGCTCACCACATCGTGGCCGAACAGCATCAGATGCTTGTCGTCGCCTTCGGAGACGGCGTTGACCGGGCTCAAGCCCTTGCCGGGGCTTTGCGTGATGAGTGGCGCGCAGCCGGCGATGCCGATGAGAGTGAGCACAGTGGAAAGGAGCAGCGCAAATTTGAGCGAGTGGCGCATGAGAAAACCTCTAGTGTTGAAAGGGATGCAGACGGAGAAAAGTGGACGCTGCGGAGGATGATTCTGTGAACGATGCCGTGAATGATGCGTTGGAAGCGGCTGCGCAAGACACGATGCCAGATATCAAGCTTCGCGACCTGAAGATACGCAAACTTCAAACAGCCGGATGTGACAGTCTATTCCGCTGGCAAAAAGCCCTCAATTGAAAAATAGCGCTCGCCGGTATCGTAGTTGAAGCCGAGCACGCTGGCGCCTGGTGCAAGGTCGGGCAGCTTCTGCGCAATTGCCGCGAGCGTCGCGCCCGACGAGATGCCAACGAGGATGCCTTCTTCGCGCGCCGAGCGCCGCGCCATCTCGCGTGCGGCCTCGGCCTCGACCTGGATCACGCCATCGAGCAGGGCGGTGTGCAGGTTTTTCGGAATGAAGCCCGCGCCAATGCCCTGGATCGGATGCGGCGCAGGCGCGCCACCCGAGATCACCGGTGATGCAGTGGGTTCCACAGCGAACACCTTCAACTTCGGCCAGGACTTTTTCAACACCTGCGCACAGCCGGTCAAATGGCCGCCGGTGCCGACGCCGGTGATGAGCACGTCCAGCCCCTGCGGAAAGTCAGCGAGGATTTCCTGCGCGGTGGTGCGCATGTGCACGTCGATGTTGGCGGCGTTTTCAAACTGCTGCGGCATCCACGACCCTGGTGTCGCTGCGATCAATTCTTCGGCGCGCGCAATGCAGCCCTTCATGCCTTTTTCGCGCGGCGTCAACTCGAACTTTGCGCCGTAGGCCAGCATCAGGCGGCGGCGCTCGACCGACATGCTGTCGGGCATCACCAGCACCAGTTTGTAGCCTTTCACGGCGGCCACCATCGCGAGGCCGACGCCGGTGTTGCCCGAGGTCGGCTCGATGATGGTGCCGCCGGGTTTGAGCTTGCCCGACTTTTCGGCGTCTTCCACCATCGACAGCGCGATGCGGTCCTTGATCGAGCCGCCAGGGTTGCTGCGCTCGGACTTGATCCACACCGGGTGCGTCGCGCCGAACAGGCGGTTGATGCGGATGTGCGGCGTGTTGCCGATGGTGTCGAGAATGGTGGCGGCTTTCATGGCGGGCGTCCTGGAAGGAGAGGAGAGCGCAAGATTGTACGTGTGCAGCGCGCGCAGAACGGCACCATCGAAAGTCGCATGATGGGGGATGGCTGGAAACCCTTGGTGGCAGCACGTCTCCAGCTATTTCCCGATTCAGATCTCGATCCGCGTACCTAGTTCGACCACGCGGTTGGCCGGGATGTTGAAAAAGTCAGTGACGCTGCCGGCGTTGCGCGCCATGGTGGCGAACACAAGGTCGCGCCAGCGCGCGGCCAGGCTCTTGGCCTCGGTGGACGGGACAATTTTTTCGCGCGAGACGAAGTAGGAGACATCCATCGGCTCGATCTGCAATCCTGCCGGGCCGCACAATTCAAGCGCGGCGCCGATGTCGGGGCGGTTCATGAATCCGTAGCGCACCGTCACACGCCAGCAATCATGGCCGAGTTTTTCGCAGACCGCGCGATTCTCGAACGCGACCCAGGGGACGTCAAGGAAGGCCACCGTCATGAAGACATTGCGCTCGTGCATCACCTTGTAATGCTTGAGGCTGTGCAACAGGGAATTTGGCGTTGCGTCCCGCGCCGAGGTCATGAACACCGCAGTGCCGGGGACGCGCTGCGGCGGTGAAGCGAACAGCGAGTCGAGAAACGGTACCAGCGGAATCGACGAGGCATGCAGGCGCTTAAACAAGGTCGCGCGCCCGTGCCGCCAGGTGACCATGAGGGAAAAAATCAGCGCACCGAGCAGCAGCGGGAACCAGCCGCCGTCGAAAATCTTGAACAGGGCGGCGGCAAAAAAAGTCACGTCGATCAACGCGAAGAAGCCGGTCGCCAGCACGCACAGCCAGAGCGGGTAGCCCCAGCCGTGGCGGATAACGAAGAAGGTCAGCAGGGTGGTGACCAGCATCGTGCCCATCACCGAGACGCCGTAGGCCGAGGCCAGCTTGCTCGACGAGCCGAAGCCAAATACCGCTGCCGTGACGACGGCAAGCAAGATCCAGTTGATCGCCGGCACATAGATCTGCCCGATGGTCTTGGAAGAAGTGTGCATTACCGTCATGCGCGGCAGGTAGCCCAACTGGATCGCCTGTTGGGTGATCGAATAGGCGCCCGAGATGGTGGCCTGCGAAGCAATCACGGTGGCGGCGGTGGCAAGCCCGACCATCGGGTAGAGAGCCCATTGCGGGAAGGCGAGATAGAACGGGTTCTCCAGCGCCTTCGGGTCGATCATCAGCAGCGCGCCTTGGCCAAAGTAGTTAAGCACCAGGGCCGGTGCGACCAGGCCGAACCAGGCGACGCGGATGGCGCGTTTGCCGAAGTGCCCCATGTCGGCATACAGTGCCTCCGCCCCGGTGATGGCGAGCAGCACCGACCCCAACACCACGAAGGAGGCGAATCCATGCGCGGTGGTGAAATGCAGTGCGTGCAGGGGATTGAGGGCGGCGAGGATGGCGGGGTTCTTGGCGATGTTCCACACGCCGCTGGCGGCCAGCGCCGCAAACCACAGCACGCACACCGGACCGAACAGCATGCCGACCACGCCGGTGCCATGCTTCTGAATCAGGAACAGGCCGATCAGGATGCCGATGGCGAGCGGCACGACATAGGGCTTGAAGGCGGCGGTGCCGACTTCCAGGCCCTCGACCGCGGACAGCACCGAGATCGCCGGTGTCAACACGGCATCGCCATAAAACAGGGCGGCGCCGAACACGCCGATGGCGAGCAGAGTAGTGCGCAAGCGCGGTTTCTCGCCGATCGACGTGATGGTCAGCGCCAGCAGGGCCATGATGCCGCCTTCGCCGCGGTTGTTGGCACGCAGTACCAGTGTTACGTACTTCAGGCTGACGATGATCATCAGCGCCCAGAAGATGCAGGACAAGCCGCCGAGAATGCTGTCGGGTGTGAGCGGGATGCCATGCGCGGGATTGAAGGTTTCCTTCACCGCGTACAGCGGGCTGGTGCCGATGTCGCCGTAGACGATGCCGAGTGCGAGCAGGGTGAGGGCGGCGGTCGAGGGCCCGGGTACCGCCGCACCAGGGGCGGCGTTTCCGTGTGAGGTGTGCTCCGCCGTCGCGCGTCCTGGCCCGGCGGGGGACGTGGTGGATGCGGGTACTGAAACAGCGGTCATGGGCGTCACCTGATTGAGAAAGTGCTGCGCAGACTACCCCCGCAAAAGCCGTTTGCACAGGCCTGGCAGTATTTCTTTACGGCCTTTTTACGCACCTGTTGCGCTACAGTGCCGTCATGACAACAAAGCCCAAAACGCCGCAAGAAGGAGCACAGCAAAGCGATCGCGTCTGGCCGGGTTACGCCTGGATGGCGGTGGCGGTGGTGCTCTCGACCTTGATTGGCCTGGCGATGGAATCCCGCTTTGATGTCGTCAACATCGCGATGGTCTATCTGCTTGCGGTGGTGGTGATCGCACTGCGCTTCTCGCGCGGCGCGGCGATCATCTGCGCAGCGTTGAGCGTCGCCACCTTCGATTTCACCTTTGTGCCGCCGGCGGGCGCGTTTACGGTGGACGACATCCAGTACCTGTTCACATTTTCCATCATGCTGGCGGTCGCGCTGGTGATTTCCGAGCTGATGGATCGCGGGCGCCGCCATGCCGCGGCCGAGACCGCACTCACTGTCGCCGCCGAAACCGAGCGCGTGCGCAGCACGCTGCTGGCGTCGATTTCACATGATCTGCGCACACCGCTGGCGGTGATCGCTGGCGCTTCGTCAAGCCTGGCCGAAGAGGGCGACAAGCTCAAGCCGGAGGAAAGAAAAGCGCTGGCGCAAAGCGTTTATGGCCAGGCGCGCGACATGTCAGAACTGGTGACCAAGGTGTTGCAGATGACGCGCCTCGACGAGGGCTTCATCGAATTGCGGCGCGACTGGACTTCGGTTTCCGAGATCACCGGCTCGGTGCTGGCGCGCCTCGAAGAACGCTTGACCGGTCATTTGCTGGTGGTCGACATTCCGCCCGACCTGCCGCTGGTGCGCGCCGATGCGATCCTGATCGAACAAGCCTTGACCAATCTGGTGGAAAACGCCGCGCGCCACACACCGGCCGGCACGGCGGTGCGGGTGAGCGCTGAGCGGCGAAGCAATGAACTGGTTATTTCCGTGGAAGACCGTGGCCCCGGCATTGACGAGCGTGATCTCGAACACGTGTTCGCAAAATTCCATCGCGGTTCAGGCCAACATGCGGGTACCGGGGTCGGGTTGGGGCTGGCGATCTGCCGCGCTGTGGTTGGGCTGCATGGTGGCCGCGTATGGGGTGAGCGGCCGGCTGGTGGCGGCGCTGCGTTTCGCTTTACGTTGCCGGTGGAGGATGCACCCGCATCGCCATCCGAAGCGCTATCGGGGGCAGCATGACCGCTACCCGTGCCACCATATTGATCGTCGAAGACGAGCCGGAGATTCGCCGCTTCCTGCGCTCCGCGCTCGGCGCAGAGGATTACAAGGTGGTCGAGTCGGCCACCGCGCGGCGCGGCGCGATCGATGCCACCACGCACAAGCCCGACCTCGTCATCATGGACCTGGGTCTGCCGGATTTCGACGGCGTCGAAGTGATCCGCCAGATCCGCCAATGGTCGGCGATGCCAGTGCTGGTGCTGTCGGCGCGCGCGCAGGAACGCGCCAAGATCGAAGCGCTCGACGCCGGCGCAGACGACTACATCACCAAACCCTTTGGCGTCGGTGAACTGCTGGCGCGGGTGCGCGCTGCGCTGCGCCACACGGCGCGTCCTCCGACCGGCATGGCGGTGCTCACGCTGGAAGATGCGAGTGTCGATCTGGAATCACGCAAGGCATTGCGTGCCGGGCGCGAAGTGCATCTGACGCCGATCGAGTTCCGTCTTATTGGCCACCTCGCCAAACACCTCGGCATGGTGGTCACGCAACGCCAGTTGCTCACCGAAGTGTGGGGTCCGACCCACGCCGAAGACACGCACTATCTGCGCATCTACATGAAGCAACTGCGCGACAAGCTCGAGCGCGACCCGGTGCGGCCGAAGCATTTCATCACCGAGACCGGGGTCGGGTACCGGTTGGTGGTTGAGCACTGAGGTGGCTCGGTTTGAGCGCGCGGCCTCAGAAGGGAAGTAGCCTGAAGCCGTTGGTGGGAGCGCTTCTTAGGCCATCGGTTAAAACCACGTCGCAATGCCGCCGGTCTGCTGTCCTGCGTGGCAGCGCTGCGGTTATCATTCGCAAAACTCGGCCTGCGGACGCGTATGACCAAAAAGCTCTACTACGGCGACAATCTGAACATTCTGCGCGACAGCATCGCCGATGAGTCGGTTGATCTGATCTATCTCGATCCGCCCTTCAACAGCAAGCGCGACTACAACCTGCTGTTCAAAACGCCCAAGGGCATGGAAAGCGACGCGCAGATGGTCGCCTTCGAAGACACCTGGCATTGGGGCGGGCAGGCGCAAGACGAGTTCCGCGAAATCGAGCAATGCAAGAACACTGAAGTCGCGGAGATGATGCGCGCGCTGCGCGCCTTCCTCGGCGAGAACGACATGATGGCCTACCTCACGATGATGGCCAATCGTCTGCTCGAGCTACATCGCGTGTTGAAGCCGACCGGTAGTTTGTATTTGCATTGCGATCCGACGGCGAGCCACTATTTGAAAATAGTACTGGATGGGGTGTTTGGGAAAGAGAATTATTTGAATGAGATCATTTGGAAGCGGACAAGCGCGCATAGCAGTGCAAAACGGTACGGACCAATTCATGACACTCTGCTCTTTTACGCGAAGACACCCGTATTCACTTGGAATCAGATTTTTCAGCCGCACGACGATGAATACCTTGATACATTTTTTGATCAAACCGACGCCGACGGTCGGCGATGGAAGCGAATGGACATGACGGGGGCTGGCACGCGAAACGGTGAAACAGGGAAGCCATGGCGCGGAATTGATGTAACAGCAAAGGGACGCCATTGGGCTTACCTCCCCAAAGATATGGACAGACTGGATAGTTCCGGGCGGATTCATTGGCCGAAAAAGGAAGGTGGGATGCCGCGGCTCAAGCAATACCCAGAAGATTTAGCTGGTATCCCGCTTCAAGACATCATTGGCGATATCCGACCGATGCACAATCTATCCGACGAGCGCCTTGGATATCCGACCCAAAAGCCGCTCGCACTTTTGGAACGCCTAATTTCTGCTTCGAGCGACGAAGGCGATGTGGTGCTTGATCCGTTTTGTGGTTGCGGCACTGCGCTAGATGCTGCACAGAAACTGAAGCGTCAGTGGATTGGCATCGACATCACCCACTTGGCTGTATCGCTCATCGAGAAGCGTCTCAAGAATCGATATCCCGAGTTGACCAAGAAAGGGGCATTCACCATCGAAGGCGTTCCACAAGATTTCGACGCAGCTCGCGACCTCGCTCTGCGCGACAAGCATCAATTCCAGTTATGGGCTTGCTCACTGGTGCATGTGCAGCCGTATCGCGGTGGCAAGAAAGGCGCGGATCAGGGTATTGACGGTCTGGGTTTTATTGAAGTTACGAAAGGCAAAACCGAGAAGGTGCTGCTGTCAGTGAAAGGCGGTGAACACATCGGCGCGTCAATGATTCGCGATTTGAAAGGCACTGTCGAACGCGAGAAGGCGGCTATAGGCCTGTTCGTCACGTTGACACCGCCCACTAAACCGATGGTTACCGAAGCGGCGAGTGCCGGGCATTACGAGAGCCCGCACCATGGCGCGTTTCCGAAGATTCAGATTCTTTCCATCGAGGGCTTGCTCAATGGCACCGAGCGTGCGCGCTGGCCGGACTTGAGCGCGGGTGGTCAGACCTTCAAGACTGCGAAGGCGGAGGGGAAGAAGGGCAAGCAAACTGGGTTGTTTGAGTGATCGCTCCAGCCGGCGCACTGCCGATTCTGGTGCCTCAGCACTATGTGATTCTGGTCAATTGCCTGGAACGTGAGTTCGGTGCTGTCGCGGATATTTTGGCGGCAACTCCCGCATCGACAACGGAGATGGACGACCGACACGCGGCAGCCGCGGTCGATTGCATGCTGGAAACACTTGTGGAAACAGTGCAGTGTTTTTCGGCCGTATGCAATGGCTCATTGGGGCGCGCGTTCGCCGGTGGATTACACCTTTCAGACGGTGATCTGCGCGCGGTGGCGCGCGCTGCTTGTGAACCCGCACTACTGTTGGCTCGCGGTCTGGTCAGGTTTCAATGCGGGCGCTGTACGGGGAGATTCGCCAAGCCAGCTCGATTGCTGGCGTCCGCCGTTCGCGAGGTGCTGTGCGAAATGTTGGAATTTGAGCAAGGACTGGTGCGGTTGATTCACTTTCCTGAAGAAGCGCGGGCGCGCATAGTCCGTGGGGAGATCGAAATAGAATACCGGCCGAAGCCGAGTGCGGCGTTGCGCGAATTTGGTGAGTGGATTTCCAGTGAGTCAAAAGCGGCTGAAGCATTGCAATCTGGTGCTCGGGAAGAAAATTCTGGCAATCCATTGCCCACCATGCTGCTGTTGGCAGCGCTGGGCCTGTGGGTGGCCTAAGTGGGGAATTTCTTTAAGAGTGTCTCCCACCAAGGGTTTAGACGCCATGTGTTGTATGGACTGTTGGTCTCGCCGTGGCTTTGTGGCGTGGCCTGTGCTGCCGACCTGACCATCTTTGCCGCCGCGAGCCTGAATGAAGCGCTCAACGAAAACGTCAAGACTTTCAACGCCAACAGTGGCCACCGGGTGCGCGTCTCATACGCCGCCAGCAGCGCGCTGGCGAAACAAATCGAGAATGGCGCGCCGGCCGATGTGTTCATTTCGGCGGATGCAGAGTGGATGGACTACGCGGCACAAAAGAACTTGCTGGCACCCGGCACGCGGCGCAATCTGGTGGGCAACAGTCTGGTGCTGATTGCCCCTGCTGCTGCGTCCAACGCGAATGGCATGCAGCTGAAGATCGCACCGAAATTTGCGCTTGCGCAGGCTCTGCAAGGCCGCCGCCTGGCGCTCGCCAATCCGGATGTGGTGCCGGCCGGAAAATACGCCCGCGCCGCGCTTACAAATTTAGGGGTGTGGCTCGATGTCGAAAAATCACTGACCCGTTCCGAGAATGTGCGCGCCGCGCTGGCCTTGGTGGCGCGCGGCGAAGCGCCGCTCGGCATTGTCTACGCGACCGACGCGAAGGCCGAGCCGAGGGTGCGCGTGGTCGATACGTTTGACGCCACGCTGCATCCCCCGGTGCTGTACCCGGCGGCGGCGGTCAAGGGGCGGCTCGATCCGGCAGTGCGGGCGTTGCTCGATTTTCTGGGCAGTCCGCAGGCGCGCGCGGTCTGGCTGCGGCATGGGTTTAACGTTCCGCCTTGAATCCGCCTCGCGTGCCTGCGCGATAATGGTTTCATGCTCTCTGCCGACGAAGTCGCGATCATATTGCTGAGTCTGAAGGTCGCTGCCGTTGGCGCTGCCTTCAGCCTGCCATTCGCCATCGTGGCGGCACTCATCCTCGCGCGCACGGTCTTTCCCGGCAAGGCAATGTTTGACGCCGTCGTGCATTTGCCGCTGGTGTTGCCCCCTGTGGTGACCGGCTATTTCCTGCTGATCGCATTTGGCCGTCAAGGGCCGCTGGGCGCATTTTTTGAGGAGGTGTTTGGCCTGACGTTTGCATTTCGCTGGACCGGCGCCGCGCTGGCCGCAGGCGTCATGGGCTTTCCGCTGATGGTGCGCGCGATCCAGCTGGCGCTGGAGGCGATTGATCCACGTCTCGAAGCGGCGGCACGCACGCTTGGTGCCGGCCGCTGGCGTGTACTGGTGAGTGTGACGCTGCCGCTGGCATTGCCCGGCCTGCTGGCGGGCGCGGCACTGGCCTTCGCGCGCGCGCTCGGCGAGTTCGGTGCCACCATCACGTTCGTCTCCAGCATTCCGGGCGAGACGCAAACCCTGCCGCTGGCGATCTATAACCTGACGCAAAGTCCGGACAGCGATGCGGCCATCTTGCGCTTGTGTGCGCTGTCGGTGGCGCTTTCGCTGGCAGCGCTGGTGCTGTCGGAGTGGATGACGCGGCGCGTGCAGGTGCGGCAGTCATGACGGTGCGCCCCTCATGAGCCTCGAAGTTACATTCGCCTTGCAGTGGCCGGGCGGCGCACACATCGATGCGGCATTTGCCAGCGATGCCGCGACGCTGGCCTTGTTCGGCCGCTCCGGCTCGGGCAAAAGCACCGTGGTCAATGTGCTGGCGGGGCTGTTGCGGCCCCACACCGGGCGCATCGTGATCGATGGCGTGGTGCTGTTTGACGCCGCGCGCCGCATCAATGTCGCCAGCGCGGCGCGGGGCGTGGGCTATGTGTTTCAGGACGCTCTGCTGTTTCCGCACATGACGGTGCAGCAAAACCTGCTCTACGGCGCGCGCCGTGCGGGCACGCGCTCGATCGGGTTGCAGCAGGTCGTGGGCCTGCTGGGCATTTCAGCGCTGCTCGCACGCAAGCCCGCGACGCTGTCGGGTGGGGAGAAGCAGCGCGTCGCGATTGGCCGCGCCTTGCTGTCGAACCCGCGCATCCTGCTGATGGACGAGCCGCTCGCCTCGCTCGACGCCGGCCGCCGCAGTGAAATTCTGGGTCTGATCGAACGCGTGCGCGATGAATTGAAAGTGCGCATCGTGTATGTCAGCCACTCGGTGGGCGAAGTCACGCGCCTGGCCGACGAAGTGGTGTTGATGAACGGCGGGCAGATGGTGGCGCACGGCGCTGTGGAAGAGATATTCAATCGTGCCGATCTACGCCCCCATACCGGGCGCTTTGAAGGGGGAGCGCTGATCGAGGCGAGAGCGATTGCGCAAGACCCGCACTATGGCTTGACCACATTTTTATTTGGCGACGGTGGCACCTTGGTGGCGCCCGGTCTCGATGTCCCCATCGGCGGCCGCGTGCGCATGCGCATCCGTGCGCGCGACCTCACCTTGGCCACCATCAAGCCGGAGGGCCTGAGCATCCGCAACGTGCTGCCAGGTGAAGTGACAGAGATCGAGTCAGGCAATGGTCCGATTGCCGAGGTGCGGGTGCGCGTGGCCGGCAAGGAATGGCCGGCGCGCATCTCGCGCCTGTCGGTCGATGAAATGGGCCTGATGGCAGGCGCGCCGGTGTATGTGCTGGTCAAGGCCATTGCTTTCGACAAGCGCAGCATGGGGTTTACTACGTAGAATTACGCAATGCAGCATCCGCCAGCGCGCCCAGTCCGTAGATAGCAGCAAGTTCCAACCACCACCGCCTCCACTTTCACCTTCACCTTCACCTCCACCTGCACGGCATCACTGATCCAAGGAGCACACCATGTCACGCCGCACATTTCTTGTCCGCCTTTCCGCTCTTACCGCTTTGTTCAGCAGTGGCGTGATGGCACAAGCCGCCGCCGTCGCCAAGCTGGTCAAAACGCCGGCCGAATGGAAGAAGCTGTTGCCCGCTGCCAACTACAAAATACTGTTTGAAGAAGGCACCGAGCCACCCGGCTCGAGCGTATTCAACAACGAAAAACGTGCCGGCACCTTCGTTTGCGCCGCCTGCAACCTGCCGCTGTTTGACAGCGCCGCCAAGTACGAGAGCGGCACCGGCTGGCCGAGCTTTCACACCGCACTGCCCAATGCGCTTGGCACCAAGACCGATTTCAAAATGATCCTGCCGCGCACCGAATACCACTGCGCACGTTGTTCCGGCCATCAGGGCCACGTGTTTGACGACGGACCGAAACCTACCGGCAAGCGCTATTGCAACAATGGCCTCGCGCTGAGCTTTGTGGCCAAGGGCGACAAGTTGCCGGAGTTGCGTGCCTAGACCCGGCAGCGCGCCGGGACGCGCAGGCGAAGTCACCGGCAACCCCTGCTTGAGGTCTCTAAAATTGTGCTATCGTTTGATGGCACAATTTTTTCGAGGTGAGCAATGGAAGCTTTCACGATCCGCGACTTGCGCGAGCGCACCGGCGATCTGGTGCGTGGCGCCGAAGCTGGCGTGTTGTCGGTGGTGACGCGGCACGGCCAACCGGTGTTCGTTGCCGTACCTTTCGACGACACGCTGGTGGCAGAAGGCGTGCGAGTTGCGCTCGCCATCAAGATGTTTGACGATGAAACCGTGTCACTCGGTCAGGCCGCTAAAATTGCCGGTGTGAGCACCAGCGAAATGATCGACCTGCTGGGCGCGCGTGGTATTCCGGTAGCGCGTTATTCGGCCAAGGACGTCGATGCCGAACTCGCCGCGCTCGGCTGACCCACTCGTCATTGACGCCGGCCCCGCATTGGCGCTGGCGCGTATCGGCAAACTTCAACTCCCGGCAAAACTGTTCGCTGCGGCACTGCTGCCGCACCCGGTCTACGCCGAATGTCTCGCACGCCCCGACCGGGCCGATGCCAAGGCAGTGAGCAGCGCTGTCGCACAAGGGATATTGCTTGCGGCCGACGTACCTGGCGGCAATCATCCGCCCGCAGTGGCAGGGTTGGGGGCCGGCGAAGTCGCCGTGATTCGCCTGAGTCTGGATCGCAAAGCGGTGGCACTGCTCGATGACAAGGCCGCGCGCCAAGCCGCATTGCACGCCGGGCTACGCGTGCTTGGCGTGATCGGTCTGCTGCGCCTGGCCAAGCGCCATGAACTTGTGAAAACGCTTCGCGCTGATCTCGAAGCGTTGGTCAAGAGCGGATACTTTCTTTCGCCTGCGCTGATTGCGGATACTCTGCGCGCAGAAGGCGAATAGGGCCGCATACCTGGCGACGGTGACCCGGACAGCTAAAAACCGATGAGCCTCGCCAGTGATGATCTCGATGCGCGTGATTTGCGCTATCTCGCGCAATCCATCGCGCTATCCGCAGCGTCACGTCAGCAGGGCAAACACCCGTTCGCCGCGCTGGTGGTTGCGGCTGACGGCAGCGTGCTCGCCGAGGCGGGCAACAACAGCTTGCCGCCCGATGGCGACCCGACCCAGCACGCAGAGCTGCGCGCCGCGCAACAGGCCGCGCGTGCCGCTACGCTGCAAGCATTGGCCGGCGCGACGCTCTATTCGAGCGCCGAGCCTTGCGCCATGTGCGCCGGCGCCATCTACTGGTGCGGCATCGGGCGTGTGGTGTACGCACTGTCCGAGCATCGCTTGCTGCAATTGACCGGCGACCATCCGGAGAACCCCACCTTCTCGCTGCCGTGCCGTGAATTATTCGCGCGCGGGCAACGCAAAGTTGAAGTGCTCGGCCCCGCGCTGGAAGACGAAGCCGCACGCGCCCACGAAGGCTTCTGGCAAGCGCGCTAGACCGGCGTTTTTTGCCTCGATGCAGTGAGCACGCCGCTCAAGTCGCGCAATGAATTGAGATTGTGAGCAGGCAAAAATGCATCCACATGCGGCAACAGTGCGCGGATGCCCGCCGCGCGCGGCTCAAAGCCGTCGAAGCGCAACAGGGGGTTGAGCCACACCACGCGCCGCGCCATACGTTTGAGGCGCGCGGCCTCGAGACCCAACAAGCCATCGTCATCACGCTCCAGCCCGTCGCTCAGCAATAGCACTGAGGCGTTGCCGGTCAGCACTCGGCGTGCATGCTCGCGGTTGAATTGCGCAAGGCAACTCGCCAGACGCGTGCCGCCGTGCCAGTCACCGGCCAACTCACCTGCAGCGGCCAGCGCGTCATCAGCATCGCGCTGACGCAAACAGCGCGTGATCGGTGTCAGGCGCGTGCCGAGGGTGAACGTACTCACGCTGCCGTACTTGCGCGTGAGTGCATGCACCCAATGCAGGAACACGCGCGAGTAACGCTGCATCGAGCCGGAGATATCGCACAACACCACCAGCGGCGCCTCGCGCCGGGTGCGGCGCTTGTAATGCAGCGTGGCGGAGAACGGATCGCGCGCACTGTGGCGTGCCATTGCCGCCAGATCCAGCGTGCCGCGCGCAGACGGTGCAGTGCGGCGCGTGAACACCGGCGGCACCGGCAGGGGCAGGGTCTCGGCAATCTTTTTCGCCAGCGCAAATTCTTCCGCCGTCATGGTTTCAAAGTCGGCACGCTGCATGCGCTCGCTGTCCGAAAACGTCAGCACCGCTTCGAGTTCAACCTTCTCGTCTTCGTTGGGCGTTTGCGCTTCGGCGTTTTGGCGTGGCTGCGTGCCGGCCAGTGCGTCCTGCACGCGATTCTGGCGTTTCTCGTTCTCCTTGGTGCCCAGCCCGGTTACCTTGGGCAGCGTCAGGTACATCAGGCGCTCGAACAGCTTCGGGTCTTGCCAGAACGCGTTGAAGGCGCTATCGAACACGGGCTGGTGCTCGTGGCGGTCGATCAGCACGGCGGAGAGCGCTGCATGTACGCGCGTGCGCTCGTCCACGCCCGCGAGAACCAACGCCTTCAGGGCGATCACCACGCGATCCGGCCCGACAGGCAAGCCGGCGGC
This sequence comes from Burkholderiales bacterium, assembly GCA_031430015.1. Taxonomy (GTDB): domain Bacteria; phylum Pseudomonadota; class Gammaproteobacteria; order Burkholderiales; family JAEUOS01; genus CANJDH01. The sequence continues at coordinate 11,137 of JANPAR010000027.1, read as the reverse complement.
GCGCAGTACGCGTGCGAAGTGGACGATGTTGTCGCCGAGTTTGCCGGCGGGCTTGGCTACGGTCATCTGGGCGAAATCAATGATGATTCTGGGGATGGCGGCTAGCTTCTTCCCACCCCACCACGCCAAGAGGCTCATGGATAGAGGGTTTCAGCCTTGTGGGACAGCGAAGTCCTTGGTGGATGCGCCTGTCAGAAGGACTACATGGCAAGAATTCAAGGAATATTGCCGGTTGCTTACTTGACAACGCCAGCCGCCTTCAACTCATCGAATATTCGCGCTGCATCCCCACTCATCACGCGCTCCACATCCTCGCGATACTTGAGCAGCACGCCGAGCGTGTCCTTGACCGCGTCCGGCTCCAGCGAGAGCACGTTGAGCGCAGTGAGGGCGTTGACCCAGTCGATGGTCTCGGCCACGCCGGGCAGCTTGAACAAATCGACCGTGCGCATGCGTTGCACGAATTCGACTGCCTGGCGCGATAGCGCTTCGGACGCACCCGGCGCACGGCGGCGCACGATGTCGAGTTCGCGCTTGGCATCAGGGAACTCGACCCAGTGGTAGAGGCAGCGGCGCTTCAACGCATCGCGAATTTCGCGGGTGCGGTTGGAGGTGATGATGACGATGGGCGGGTGCTCGGCTTTGAGGGTGCCCAGCTCTGGCACGCTGATTTGATACTCGGCCAGCACTTCGAGCAGGTAGGCTTCGAAGGGTTCGTCGGCGCGGTCGAGTTCGTCGATCAGCAGCACGGGTGATTTGGTTTGCGTGAGCGCCTGCAAAAGCGGGCGCTCGATCAGCATGTCGCGGCGGTAGAGGTTGCGGGTGAGGTGCGCCTTGTCGGTATCGTGCAGCGCTTCGGCCATGCGGATTTCCATCAACTGGCGCGCGGCGTTCCATTCATACGCGGCTTCAGAGATGCCGAGGCCTTCGTAGCATTGCAGGCGGATCAGCTGTGTGTCTTGCGCGGCGGCAATCACTTTCGCAAGCTCCGTCTTGCCGACGCCGGCTTCGCCTTCGAGGAACAGCGGGCGGCGCATGGTGAGCGCGAGATGCAGCACGGTGGCCAGACGGTCGTCGCACAGGTAGTCGTGTGCGGCTAGTTGCTGTTTGAGTTGTTCGATGGCGTCGATGATGGCGGTTCCTGAAATGAAAACGCCCGCCGCTACAAGCGACGGGCGCGATGCAACTTGAAACGATTTTAAGCGCGCGATTCGCCTGGCCTACGCGAGCGCCTTGGCCACCGCCCGGCCCGCCATCACCGACACCATCGCGGCACGGTACTCGGCCGAGCCATGCAGGTCAGTGTTCATGCCGGCCGACGATACCTTGACTGCTGCTGCCGCTTCGGGCGTAAAGCTCTTGGCGAGCGCGGCTTCGATGTCGGTGGCGCGGAACACATGCGATTTCGCGCCGGTGACGGCAACGCGCACGCTGCCGCCAAACTTGGCAACGAACACGCCCACCAGTGCGAAGCGCGAGGCCGGCTGCTTGTACTTCACATAGGCCGCGCGTTCCGGCACGGGGAATTCGACCGAAGTAATGAGTTCGCCCGGGGCCAGTGCGGTTTCAAACAGGCCTTTGAAGAAGTCATCACCATTGATCGCGCGCGCGTGTGCTTTGATGGTGGCTCCCAGCGCCAGCACTGCGGCGGGGTAACAGGCAGCGGGGTCGGCGTTGGCGATGGAGCCGCCGAGCGTGCCCATGTTGCGCACCATCTGGTCGCCGATGCCGCTGGCGAGATCGGCGAGAGCGGGCAGCGCTTTTTTGACATCGGCCGACCGCGCGACTTCCGAGTGCCTGGTCATCGCGCCGATGATGATTTTGCCGCCAGCGACGGTGATGCCCTTGAGCTCATTGATGCCGTTGAGATCGACCAGGGTGCCGGTTTGTGAGAGGCGCAGTTTCATCGCCTGCACGAGGCTTTGGCCGCCGGCCAGAAAGCGGGCGTCGCCGCTTTTGGCCGAGGCGACTGCGGCAATCGCAGCAGCGTTGCTGGCCGGGTTTTGATAGTTGAACGCGTACATGTTTTTTCTCCTTGTGCGTTAAGCGCGGGCCTGGGCGGCGCGCCACACGCGTTCGCGCGTGGCCGGCATTTCCAGATCACGGATGCCGAGGGCGTCGGTGATGGCGTTGATCAGGGCGGGCGGCGAGCCGATGGCGCCGGCTTCGCCGCAACCCTTGACGCCGAGCGGATTGTGCGAGCAGGGCGTGACGCAGTTGTCGACCTTGAAGCTCGGCAGGTCGTCGGCGCGCGGCATGGCGTAGTCCATATAGGAGCCGGTGAGCAACTGGCCGGTCTCCTTGTCGTAGACGCAGCTCTCGAGCATCGCTTGCCCCAGGCCTTGCGCGAGGCCGCCGTGCACCTGGCCTTCGACGATCATTGGGTTGACGATGTTGCCGAAGTCATCGACTGCGGTGAACGAGCAGATCGTGGTTTCGCCGGTTTTCGGATCGACTTCGACTTCGCACACGTATGAGCCAGCCGGAAAAGTGAAGTTCGCCGGGTCGTAAAACGCGTTTTCGTTCAGGCCTGGTTCGAGCTTGTCGAGCGGGTAGTTGTGCGGCACATAGGCGGTGAGCGTCACTGACGCCCACGGCACTTTCTTGTCGGTGCCGGCCACTTTGAACTCGCCGTTTTCAAACACGATGTCGGTGTCGGCCGCTTCGAGCAGATGCGCGGCGATTTTTTTGCCTTTGGCGATCACCTTGTCGACCGCCTTGACGATGGCGGTGCCGCCAACTGCCAACGAACGGCTGCCGTAGGTGCCCATGCCGAACAGCACGCGCCCGGTGTCGCCGTGGACGATCTCGACGTTCTCGACCGGGATGCCGAGCTTGGCGGCGACGACTTGCGCAAACGTGGTCTCGTGGCCCTGGCCGTGGCTGTGCGAGCCGGTGAACACGGTCACGGTGCCGGTGGGGTGGACGCGGATTTCGCCTGCCTCAAACAAGCCCGCACGCGCGCCGAGCGCGCCCGCGACGTTGGACGGCGCGATGCCGCAGGCTTCGATGTAGCAGGAGTAGCCCAAGCCGCGCAGCTTGCCACTGGCTGCGGAGGCGGCCTTGCGCGCCGGGTAGCCTGCCACGTCGGCGAGCTTGATCGCCTTGGTGAGGGTGGCATCGTAATCGCCCACGTCGTAGGTCAAGCCGACCGGTGTGTTGTAGGGGAAGATCTTGATGAAGTTGCGGCGACGGATTTCTGCCGGATCGATCTTCATCTCGCGCGCGCACTGCTCGACGATGCGCTCGACCAGATAAGTGGCCTCGGGCCGGCCCGCGCCGCGATACGCATCGACCGGGGCGGTGTTGGTGAACACCGCCTTGACTTCGGCGTAAACGGCAGGCGTCTTGTACTGGCCGGAGAGCAGCGTGGCGTAGAGGATGGTCGGTACGCACGATGCGAAAGTGGAGAGATACGCGCCCATGTTGGCAATGGTGGCCACGCGCAGGGCGAGGAAATTGCCGTCGGCGTCCATCGCCATCTCGGCAGTGCTGACGTGGTCGCGACCGTGGGCGTCGGTCAAAAATGACTCGCTGCGTTCAGCGGTCCATTTGATCGGACGGCCGACGCGTTTCGACGCCCAGGTGAGTGCGACATCTTCAGCGTAGAGAAAAATCTTCGAACCGAAGCCGCCGCCGACGTCAGGCGCAATTACGCGCACCTTGCTCTCGGGCAGGCCGAGCACAAACGCGCACATCAACAGGCGCTCAACGTGCGGGTTCTGGTTGGCGACGTGAAGGGTGTAGCTGTCGTCGTGCTTGGTATAAGACGCAATCGCCGCGCGCGGCTCCATCGCGTTGGGGATCAGGCGGTTGTTGGTGAATGACAGCTTGGTGACGTGTGCCGCCTTGGCAAAGGCAGCATCGGTCGCGGCCTTGTCACCGTGGCCCCAGTCGTAGCAGAGGTTGCCCGGCACATCGTCATGCACCGCAGTGCTGGCGCCATGCGCGCTGGCGGTGTCCACCACTGCCGGCAGGGTTTCGTAGTCGACCTCGATCAACTCGGCGGCGTCCTTGGCCTGCCACTGCGTCTCGGCAACGATCAGGGCTACCTGGTCACCGACATGGCGCACCTTGCCTTGCGCCAGGCAAGGGTGGGGCGGCTCTTTCATTGGCGAGCCGTCCTTGTTGTTGATCAGCCAGCCGCAGGGCAGGCCGTTGACTTTGGCATCCGCCAGGTCTTGCCCGGTGAAGATGGCGATCACGCCGGGGGCTTTTTGGGCAGCGTCAAGCTTGATCGATTTGATGCGTGCATGCGCGTGCGGCGAGCGCAGGAATACGCCGGCGGTTTCGCGCTGCAAATGAATGTCGTCGGTGTACTGGCCGTTGCCGGTCAGGAAGCGCTGGTCTTCGCGGCGCAGCAGGGGTTTGCCGATGGGGCTCATGGACATGTCGGTCATTTTCGGTTTCCCTTTAGGCGGCAGCGGCTTGCTGCACCGCGCGCACGATGTTGTGATAACCGGTGCAACGGCAGATGTTGCCTTTGAGACCGGCGCGAATTTCCGCTTCAGTGGGTTTGGGGTTGTCGGCGAGCAGTTGGCAGGCTGACATCACCATGCCGGGGGTGCAGAAACCGCATTGCAGGCCGTGGCAGTCGCGGAAGGCTTCCTGCATCGGGTGCATCTTGCCGTCTTTGCCTTGGGCCAGACCCTCAATCGTGGTCACGCTCGCCCCGTTGGCCTGCGCGGCCAGCATGGAACAGGATTTGACGGCGCGCCCGTTCAGATGCACGGTGCAGGCGCCGCACTGCGCGGTGTCGCAGCCGACGTGGGTGCCGGTCAGTTGCAACTCGTCGCGCAACAATTGAACCAACAGCGTGCGCGAATCGAGCGATGCCGATACCGCCTTGCCGTTGACCGTCAAGTTGACGGAAACAGTCATGGTATTTCTCCTTTGGTTGTGTGACGCCGCGCCGGCACCGTGCCTGTTTTGCAATCCGACCCAAGCATTGCAGTACGTAAACAGGAGCGGCGGGTAGCGCGTTTGCGCGCTTTCGAATTGGTCAATTCACTTCGAAATGCTACCGCCAGCATACGAGGCTCGCGCGGGCGCGTCAATCGGCGCGCGGACTATTTTGCTGCCGCTATGCAGCATTCCGCCGGTATAGGCCGAAAAGCGTTGGCACGAGAGCATTCTGGCGCTTCGCTCAAATCAAACGGCCACGGTGTTGCGCGTTGCGGAGCGGGGTGGGGTGGTGGTCAACGCTGTGGAAAAACGTTAGTCGCGCGCCGCTTCGTCCATTACCCATGCGCCAAAGGCCATTACCTCGTCACGATGGCGGCTGCCACGCGCCACAATCAGAAAATGCTGGCGCGGTACCGCCATGCGGCTAGCGGCCAAGGTTGCGACCCCCTTGGCGGCCGCTTTGGTTTCGCCCTCGGGCCGTTGAGTCAGGCGGGTTGCGCCGCGCTGGGTAAACAGCGGCACCAGCTTGCCCAGTTTGACCAGGCGCTTGACGTGGGCCGTGCGCCCGATGGCGACACCTTCGCCTTCCACTGCCGCGCTGATCGCCTGGTCGTAATGCGAAAACGTCACGCTGCCTGCGGGTTTCAGACCGGGGATGTTCCACAACGCAAGCCAGTTGCCCCAGTCGAGCGAGGGCACGCGCTTGCGTGCGTCGTCGTAGCGCAGCAGCACGTGGTGTGCAAGGTCGGCCGGCGTCTTGAGCGGACGCGTTGGGTCGTTCAGCAGCGCCGGGCTGACCACCGGAAAGGCTTCTTCTTTCATCAGTGCCTGCGCGTCGCGCGGTGCGGCATCCGGCTCGCAAAAGCGGATCGCGCAGTCGATGCGTTCACGCTCGAGCGAAACGATGTTGTCGTTGGCGGCGATGCGCACGTCGATATCCGGGTGCAGTGCGCGAAATGCTGCGAGGCGTGGTACCAGCCATAGCGTGGCGAATGAGAGCGGCGTCGTCACGGTCACCACGCGTGTCTGCGGGCCACGCAACTCGTCGATGGTGGCGCCGAGATCAGCGAGCGCGCGCGAGGCCGTGACGTACAGGCGCTCGCCCGCAGGGGTGAGCGCGAGGCGGCGGTTGAAGCGTGCGAACAATGGCACACCGATGGCGGCTTCCAGGGTCTTGATTTGCCGGCTGATGGCCGATTGTGTGATCGAGAGTTCACCGGCGGCCTGCGTGAACGAAAGCAGTCGTCCGGCAGCCTCCAGGCCGCGCAGGGCGTCCAGCGGCGGCAGACGCGACAGCACGCGCGGCTCGGGAACTGGCCGCGCGCGCGTCTGGTTGGCGCTGGTTTTCGCATGCGATTTTTTCATGTGAAGTGGGCGTGAATGTCGTTTGTCATAGAGCGCTGTGAGAGGGAGAATCCTTTTCATGCAGCCGTCAATAGGGTTGCAGCCCGGCAAGCGGTGCTTGCCCAAAAGTTATCCGAAAGGAGTCCATCATGCAAGCCGTTTTCAACCATCTCGACTTTTTCCTCAACATTCAGGAGACGTTTTCGCTCAAGCACGCTGCGCGTACGGCCGTGACCGTCAAGCGCGGCAGCGTCTGGGTGACGCAGGACGGCAACCGCGAGGACTACGTGCTCGAAGCAGGGCAGAGCCTGCGCATTGCCGGAGATGAAACGGTGATCGTGTCGGCTTTGCGCGCCTCGGAAGTGGCGCTCGACGAGATGCCGCGGCGCGGCTGGTTGCACCGCGCTGGGCGCAGTCTGTTAACCGTCTACCTGCGCGGGGGGCGTCATGCCATGGCGCGTGCGCGGCTCCGGCAGTACACGCCCGGTTTTGTCTGACCCGGTCGGGGAAAAAATAGGGCAAAAAAAAGCCCGCGTCTAGCGACGCGGGCTTTTCGTTCAAGCTGATCCTTGCGGATTACTTGAGGTGATTGCTCACCAGTTTGGTCATCTCGAACATCGAGACTTGTTTCTTGCCACCGAACACAGCCTTCAATTTCTCGTCGGCATTGATCATGCGCCGGTTGATCTTGTCCTGCAGATTGAGCTTCTTGATGTAAGCCCAAATCTTGCTGGTGACCTCGGTGCGTGGCACGGCTTTGTCGCCGATCACCGCCGCCAAAAGTGCTGACGGGGTTACCGGCTTCATAAACGCCGCATTGGGCTTTCTCGCAGCTTTCTTTTTCGCAGCTTTTTTCGCAGGGTTCTTCGCAGCCTTCTTCGCCGCCTTTTTGGCTGGTTTCTTGGCGGCCTTCTTTGCAGTGGCTTTCTTAGCGGGTTTCTTTGCAGCCATGGTTATTTCTCCTTCATTTGACGTTAACGTGGTTTGAAGTAAGAGCCGCAAAACCGTCGCATCACTTCGATGTGTCGAGGCCGTCTTATCAACCGCACCCCTCGCACCCGCACCGATTTTGCATCTCCCGCCACTCTGTAAAACTGGTTGCCCCAGAGGGAAAAACCTTGTTTCCAGCAGTGACAGCGCGAAGGATGCACATTCTCGCGGGGCTTGTCAACATTTTTTTAGAGGGAAAACGGACTTTTCGCACAGTTGTTTCCCTCTGAGAATCGCGTTTTTGTGCGCGCTGATGCAAAAAGCGGGGTCACGACGCTTGGTGGATCAGGGTTTTCCAGCCACAAAATCTAGTGACTCCCGCTCTGAGCAGGCGGGCGCATGGTGCATCAACAGCGCGATGCGCGCAGCAATGCCACGCGCATTGCAGTCGCAAAAATCGGATGCGCACGCACGCGCCGGCGCGTGTGTGCATTGCTGTGTGCGCGCAACACGCACTGCTAGAATCAATCCCACAAGTACGCCCATCCACACACAATCTTCTTCTCAGAACGGCATTCTGCAATGACGGATAAACCTGATCTGGCCGCGATGCGCCGTGACTACACGCTCGCTGCGCTGGACGAATCGCGGGCGGCGCGCGATCCGTTCGAACAATTCGAGCGCTGGCTGAACGAAGCCATCAACGCCGGTTGCCCGGAGCCGACCGCCATGTCGCTCGCTACCGTGGACAGCAGCGGCGCGGCGGCGCGCCCGTCGTCGCGCATTGTGCTGCTCAAGGGCATTGACGGCGGCGGCCCGGTGTTCTTCACCAACTATGACAGCCGCAAGGGGCGCGAGCTCGCGGGCAACCCGCATGCCGCGCTGCTGTTTCATTGGGTCGAGATGGAGCGCGAAGTGCGCATCGAAGGACGCATCGAGAAAGTCTCTGCTGCCGAGTCCGACGCCTACTACGCGACGCGCCCGGTCAAGGCGCGCATCGGCGCGTGGGCGTCACCGCAGAGTGACACCATCGCCAGCCGCGAGGTGCTGGAGCGCCGCTTCATGGACGCTGACGCGCGCCACGGCGCCAACCCGCCGCGCCCGCCGCACTGGGGCGGCTATCGCTTGATACCGGTCGCGTTCGAGTTCTGGCAAGGCCGGCGCGACCGGCTGCATGACCGCCTCACGTTTACGCGCGAGGGTGATGGCTGGCGCGTTGCGCGTCTGGCGCCGTAGCCGGTGCCGTAGTCCGCAGCCGCAGTCTGCTGCTTGTGCGCCTTGTGTCCGCCGCGCTGACCGGCGCAAACCCGCTGCTACAATTCGTTTCGGCGGGCCCCTTCGCATGGCGGCTCGGGAACCTGGTCAGGTCGGGAACGAAGCAGCCATAACCGAAATCCTCCAGTGCCGGAGTTCAGGCTCGCCACCTCATTTTCGTAAGCCGTATTAGGCCGTATTTTGTCAGCGCGTAATTGGCGCGTAAATGGCCCGGTCTGCGGTTTGATCGATCTGATTGCGTCTGCCGGGCAATGGGTAAATCAACCGGCCTCACGCGAGTCAGGCAATTCCCCTGCACGGTTTTTCTCCTCCCGGCATTTGCGGCGCACCTCTCACGATGTCCTACCTCGTCCTCGCCCGCAAATACCGCCCCAAATCGTTTGAGACCCTGGTGGGGCAGGAGCATGTGGTCAAGGCGCTCACCCACGCGCTCAACGAGAAACGACTGCACCACGCCTGGCTGTTCACGGGCACCCGCGGCGTGGGCAAAACCACGATTGCGCGCATCCTTGCCAAGGCACTCAACTGTGAAAAGGGTGTGTCGTCCAAGCCGTGTGGCGTCTGCTCCACCTGTGTCGCTATCGATACCGGCCGCTTCATCGACTACATCGAGATGGACGCGGCGTCCAACCGCGGTGTCGATGAGATGACGCAGATTCTCGAATCAGCGCCGTACAAGATGGACGCCACGCGCTACAAGGTGCTGATGATCGACGAGGTGCACATGCTCACCAACACTGCGTTCAACGCGATGTTGAAGACGCTCGAAGAGCCGCCCGAGCATGTGAAGTTCATCCTTGCCACCACCGACCCGCAAAAGATTCCGGTGACAGTGCTGTCGCGCTGCCTGCAGTTCAATCTCAAGCAGATGCCGCAGCCGCAGATCGTCGCGCACCTCGAATACGTGCTCGCCGAAGAGAAAATCAATTTTGAGAAGCCGGGCCTGCGCCTGATCGCCCAAGGGGCTGCGGGCAGCATGCGCGATGCGCTCTCGCTCACCGATCAGGCCATCGCCTATAGCGCGGGCCAGGTGACCGAAGAAGCCGTGCGCGGCATGCTTGGCACCATCGACACCACCTATCTTGTGCGCGTGCTCGATGCACTGATTGCCAGCGACGCCCCCACGATGATGGCGGTGGCTGATGAAATGCTCACGCGCAGTTTGTCGTTCGCCGGCGCGCTCAATGAGTTGGCGACCCTGCTCTCCAAAATTGCCGTAGCGCAGACTGCTCCGCAGGCAATTGCCGACGACGCTCCTGAGCGCGATGATGTGCTGCGCCTCGCGCGCGCGCTGTCTCCGGAAGAGGCGCAACTGCATTATCAAATCGCGATTCACGGCAAGAACGATTTGCCCTATGCGCCCGATGAAGTCACCGGCTTTACGATGACCTTGCTGCGCATGTTGGCGTTCCGTCCGGCGGCCGAAGGTGAGGGCGGTGGCGCGCGGCCTGCGAGTGTGCCAAACCCGGCGCCAAAAACGCAGCCGGCGATGCCGCCAAGACCCGCTCCCGGAGGGCATTCCAGGCCATCATTGGCTCAGGAACGGCCTGTACCAAGGGTTTCCGCCGGTGTGGCGGTTTCTGCTGTTGCCGCGAGTGCTTCAGTTTCTTCAGGCGCATCAGCAGCAGTTTCCGCGGTTCCCGCAGCTTTGCCGTCTCCGTCGGTTGATTCCCCGTCAAACGACGGCCCGCAAGCGCCCGATGCGCCGGTCACCGGCAGTTTCGATGGCAACTGGACGGCGCTGATCGCGCGGCTGCCACTGACCGGCTTCGTGCGCGACTGGGCGGCCAGGAGCGAAATGGCGTCGTTTGACAACGGTGTCTTCAGCCTGCGCGTCGCCACCGAAAAACTGGCCGCAGACAAACCCTTGCAGGAAAAGCTGCGCTTGGCGATCGAGCAATATCTCGGCCGTGCGGTGCGCCTCGCGGTGACCGTCGGTGTACTCAATGGCGAGTCGATTGCTGCCATCGAAGAAAAAAAGAGCGATGCGCGCCAGCAGGCAGCCGAAAAAGCCATCATGAGCGACCCCTTCGTGCGTGAGCTGATGGCCAAGACCGGCGCGCGCGTCACCAACATTCAGTCCAACGCGCCGGGCGCGTGAACGCTGCGCACAACGCACGCGCTGCGGCAAACGCGATCACCCGCATCTCACAAAACACACATCCCCCTGAACCCGGAGCCACCATGATCAACAAAGGCCAACTCGCAGGATTGATGAAGCAAGCCCAACAGATGCAGGAACGCATGCAGCAGCAGATGGGCAAGATTGAAGAAGAACTCGCCGCCCTCGAAGTCGAAGGCCAATCGGGCGCAGGCCTGGTCAAAGTGCAGATGAGCGGCAAAATGACGGTCAAGCGCATCGCGATTGATCCGTCGCTGCTGGCCGATGACAAGGACATGCTCGAAGACCTGGTCGCCGCTGCCGTCAACGACGCGGTGCGCAAGGCCGAGAAGGTGTCGGAAGAAAAGCGCGCGGCCCTGTCGTCGGGCATGCAGATGCCGCCAGGGTTCAAGATGCCGTTTTAAACCGGCGGCGCGGGGAGCCGGCAGCCGGTCCGCTAAAGAAAGCCGGGAAATAAGGCTTTACAAGCGGGCCAAGGCGATGTACTGTTCGGGTATACAGTGTGTTTTAATACAGTATCCGAAAGCGCCTTTTGCCAGAGATATTTGCCAGATTCACTGG
>JANPAR010000026.1:0-2356 GCA_031430015.1 Burkholderiales bacterium | reverse complement strand
AATGCGATCCTCGCTTGCGCCGCGGCGATGCTGGTCACGCCCGTGTATTTGGCCAAGTTCGACATGGGCGAATCGCTCGGTACCAAAGCGTTTTTCGCAGCAGTGATTGGCGGCTTCAACAATTCGCGCGGCGCGCTGTTGGGCGGGCTGATCGTCGGCGTCGGTGAGAACCTGGCTGCGGCCTACGTGTCATCTGCCTACAAGGATGCCGTGGCGCTGGCGCTGTTCATGGTGGTGATCCTGTTCAAGCCGCAAGGACTGTTGGGCCGTAAAGAAGAGCGCAAGGTCTGATCATGATGAAAAAGACCTCCCTGATTTTCGGCGTGGTGATCCTGTTGGCGCTGCTGGTGCTGCCGCACTTTCTCAAGAGCTACGGTGTTTACCTCCTCACCTATTGGCTGGTGTTCATCCTGGCGACCATGGGGCTGAACCTCACGGTCGGGTATGCCGGGCAAAAATCGCTCGGGCACGCGGCTTTTTTCGGTATCGGCGCCTATACCGTCGCCATGATGATGAAGGCCGGGTTCAGCTTCTGGCTCGGCCTGCCGGCGGCCGCAGTGATCTGCTTTGTCGCCGGCATTCTGGTCGGTTTTCCGGCATTGCGGGTGCAGACCATTTACCTCGCTTTTGCGACGCTGGGCTTCAACACCGCAGCCTGGCTGGTGATGCGCAATGAAGAGAAATATACCGGTGGCACCTTCGGCATCAACAACATTGCGCGGCCTGAACTGTTCGGCCTGTCGCTCGACGGATCGATTGCCTACTACTACTTCACCTTGGGCGTCACCATCGTGTTTGGTTTGCTGCTGTTCGGGTTGCTGCGCTCGCCCTGGGGCAAGGCATTCAAGGCGCTGCGCGACAACCCGATTCGCGCTGAAAGCCTGGGGGTGGACGTGCGCAACTACACGCTGCTGTCGTTCGCCATCGGTGCTGCCTACGCAGGGGTGGCCGGCGTCCTGTTTGCCTCGCTGGTGCAGTTCATCGACCCGGCGCCATTCAGTGTGGGGCAGTCGATCATGATGTACCTGATGGTAGTGATCGGCGGGCCGGGCTATTTCTTCGGGCCCATTCTGGGTGCGGCTGTCGGGGTGGTACTGCCCGAATGGCTGCGCTTTGCGCAGGACTGGTATCTGTTTGTATTCGGCTCGGCCGTGGTGCTGTTGATGATCTGGCTGCCTGATGGCCTGCTCAGCATTCCGGATCGCCTGCGCGCACGGCGTGAATCGCGTGAAGCGTCGGTGGCCCGCTCTGCTGCGGGCACAGCGGCAGTGGCCGCATCCGGCACAGCCAAAGGGGAGGGCGCATGAGCGCCCCGCTGCTGGAGGTGAAAGGCCTGGCGAAATCGTATGGTGCGATTCGCGCCGTAGGCGGGGTGTCGTTTCAGGTGATGCCCGGCGAAATTTTTGGGGTGATTGGCCCGAATGGCTCGGGCAAGACCACCATGTTCAACAGCGTGCTCGGGCAGATCGAGCCCGACGCTGGTGAAATTGAGTTGAACGGGGAGAACATCACGGGACTGTCACCCCTGCAGCTGAACCAACGCGGCGTGGGGCGTACCTTCCAGACCCTGCAGGTGTTCGGCAAGATGAGCGTGCGCGACAACCTGATCGTTGCCGCGCAAGAGCATCACGGCACCATGTGGTCGCGCATGTTCGCGCCGGGCGACTCGGGGCTGGGTGCCAAGGCCGACGAATTGATCGATCTGTTCCGGATTCGTCACGTCGCTGACAAACCTGCGGGCAGTCTGAGCTACGGTCAGCAGAAGCTGGTTGATATCGCCATGGCCTTCATGAGCGAACCGGCGCTGGTGCTGCTCGACGAACCGTGCGCGGGAGTCAACCCGAGTCTGGTGGGCGGCATCTCGACGCTCCTCAAGCAACTCAATCAACAGTCTGCAGCCGGACAGCAAGCGAGCAGCTTTGTGGTGATCGAGCACAACATGGATTTTGTGATGGACCTGTGCCACCGCGTCATGGTGATGGTGGAAGGCGAAGTGATGGCGATCGGCACGCCCGACGAAATTCGCGCCAACAAGCAGGTGCTCGACGCTTACTTGGGTAGTTGAAGGCGATTGACGATGACCGCAGCCATGACACAGAATCCCAATACGCCTTGCATCGAATTTGACGACGTCGTCGCCGGTTACAAGGATTTCATGATCCTCAACAACCTGTCGTTCCGGGTGCGCAAAGGGTCGATTACATTGCTGCTGGGGCCGAACGGCGCCGGCAAATCGACCGTACTCAAGACCCTGTTCGGCTTGCTCAAGCCGCGTCAGGGCCGCATCAGGCTCGATGGTCAGGACATCACCGGCCATACCCAGACTGATCTGCTCGCACGCGGCATCGCTTTCGTG
>JANPAR010000025.1:0-2668 GCA_031430015.1 Burkholderiales bacterium | reverse complement strand
GGCGACTGCACGATCTCGTAGCCGTGGGCGATCCAGTCGATGCAATCAGCCAGCTGCTCTTCGCTCATGCCGGGGCGCGGTGCGCTGCGCAGGCACAGCACGATCTCGGGTTCTATCTTCGGTTCCATCGCGCCGTTGAGCGATTGCACCCCGGTGTTGCCCGGTGCCATGCGCGTGGTGGTGTCGAACATGTAGTTCCAGATTGGCGCATCGACGCCGTACTGCGGCCAGATACCCATGTTGGTGAAACCTATCTTGCGGCCCGTGACATGCTCACCGGCAGCGCGGCGCAGCTTCAGCACTTCGGCCGAGATGTCGTAGGCCTCTTCCACCGTGAGGCCGTGCGGCTGCGAGGTGTAGGTGAGCAGCGGCTTGGACTTGGCGCGCGCGGCGAGCAACTCGCGCGCAATGGCGTTGGCGACGGCGGTCATGCGAGTCTCCTTCGTGTTGTTTCGCGAAGATTGTAGCTGCGCTGTGGCGGTGCCAACGCTCCTCGCTGCAGCACCGGGCGGCGCCAAGCGGCACCGAGCAGCGCTACTCGGCTTTGGCGCCAGCTGCGAACCACGCCCCAATCAACGCCCGCTCTTCGTCGCTGATCTTGGTGAGGTTGCCGGGCGGCATGGCGCGCGCAACCACCGTTTGCTGGTTAATCTGCTGCGCCTGCGTCTTGATTTGCGCAGCCGTCTCGAGCATCACGTTCTTCGGCGGTGCGCTAAAGCCCGCAAAGGTGGGTGCTGCCGCGTGACAGACGGCGCACTTGGCGTCGATGATGCGCTTCACGTCTCCAAATTTCACCCCCGCACCGGTCCCCTGCTCCGGCGGTTTGGGGAACAGCGCGATGAACAAGCCAATCAAAATGCCGTAGCCCATCATCCACAACATGTGCTGCTTGTTGCCGCGATGCGAGAGCACTGAATACAAGCGGATCAGCGCGCCCGCCAGCGAAATCGCCATCAAGATCGCCCACGCGTGCTTGTGGTTGGTAAAACCCGCGTAATGATTGCTCACCATCACAAACACCACCGGCAGCGTGAAATAGGTGTTGTGCACACTGCGCTGTTTGCCGCGCGCGCCGTGAATCGGATCAACCGGCTGACCAGCAATCTTGGCCGCGACCATCGCACGCTGCCCCGGCATGATGACGAAAAACACATTGGCTACCATGATGGTGCCAATCACCGCGCCAAAGTGAATGAAGGCACCACGCCCGCTGAACATGTGGGTAAGGCCGTAGGCCAGTGCTGCAAGCAATACGAACATCACCCCGGCCAGCGCCGGCTCGTTGTCACCGAGCGGTGAGCGGCACAGGAGGTCGTAGATGATCCAGGTCATCACCAGCAGGCCGAGGCCGACGGCGATGGCTGCCGTAGGGGTCAGGTCCATGACGCTGCGGTCGATCAGGTACACCTCAGCCTGCACGTAATAGATCAGCACCAGCAGGGCGAAGCCAGAGAGCCAGGTCGTGTAGGCCTCCCACTTGAACCAGTGCAGCGGCGTGGGCAACTCGGGCGGTGCGACCGCAAATTTTTGCGCGCGATAAAAACCGCCGCCATGCAGCGCCCACACTTCACCGCCGATGCCGATGTCTTTCGAAGGTTGGTCCTTCGGCGGCAGCAGGCTCGAATCGAGCCACACAAAATAGAGCGACGCGCCGATCCAGGCAATGCCGGCGATCATGTGCAGCCAGCGGATGGCGAAGTTCAGGTATTCGAGGACGTAGGCTTCCATGATGTTGGCAAGGGTCGGCTCAGGAGCCGCGATAGGTGGAATAGGTCCAGGGTGAACACACCAGCGGCACGTGACAACTGCCGCCCGCCTCAAGGCCGAATTCAACCGGCACTACATCGATGAAGGGCGGGTCGGCCAGCTTCAAACCCTTCGCGCGAAAGTGGTCGCCGATATGAAACACCAGGCGGTACAGGCCGCGCTTGACCGCATCGCCTTCAAGCAGGGGTTTGTCGGTGCGGCCATCGGCGTTGGTGCGCGTGGTGACGATCAGCTGGGCCGTCGTGCCATCGACGCTGAACAGTTCGACGAGGACTCCGGCCGCAGGCGCGCCATGCACGGTGTCAAGGATATGGGTGGAGAGTTTGGCCATACGATTGATAAAGAGAACAGGGCGAGGCGCCAGCAGGTTGACCAGTTGGCTGGCGCGCTCCCCGATTCTAGCCGCTGGATCGGCGTTTAAGCCTCGGCGTGTTTGGCCGCCTCGATGGCAGCACGGTCATCGCCCTTGGCGCCATTGAAATACAAGTTGAGCAGCACCGCCGACACAGCCGTCAGCAAAATGCCGGATTCGAGCAGCGGGTGCAGGCTCTTGGCCATGTGCTGGGTCCAGCGCGGCGCCACCAGCGGAATCATGCCCATGCCCAGCGAGATCGCAATTACGTAAAGGTTGTTCCGGTTGTTTTTGTAATCCACCGTCGAGAGAATGCGGATGCCGGTCGCCGCGACCATGCCAAACATCACCAGGCCAGCGCCGCCCAGCACAAATTGCGGCAGCGATTCGACCAGAGCGGCCATTTTGGGAATCAGTCCGAGCACGATCATGATGATGCCGCCGGCGACGCAGACAAAGCGGCTCCTGACGCCGGTGACGCCAACCAGTCCGACATTCTGCGAAAACGAGGTGTAGGGGAAGGTGTTGAAAATGCCGCCGATCAGGGTA
>JANPAR010000024.1:0-1824 GCA_031430015.1 Burkholderiales bacterium | reverse complement strand
ACGACAGCGACCTTGAGCAGGTGCGCGGCATCCTGCTGGCGGCGGCCGGCGCGCACGCACGCATCCTGGATGAGCCGGCACCGGTGGTGTTTCTGACCAGGTTCGGTGCCGATGGGCTGGACTTGGAAATGGGTTTCTGGATCAAAGACCCGGAGGCTGGCAGTCTCAACGTGCGCTCCGAACTCAATTTTGCGATCTGGCAAGAGTTCAAGCTGCATGGTGTGGCGGTGCCGTTCCCGCAGCGCGAAGTACGCCTGCTGGGTGCCGCGCCAGCGGCAGGTGCGTCCAAAAACTAGAGGAGTTCCCCGGTTTTGGCAAGGGTTTTGCGCGTAAAATGCGGCCTGCGTTGAACGGTGCCGGCAGCTTCTCCACTTTTACCCGGCAAGGATCCGCATCCAGCGCGCTCCGTGGAGGGAGATATGACCTTATTTTCCGGTGTGTTTGATCCGAGCTTTTGGGAACTCGTGGTGGTGGCGCTGGTGCTAACCCACATCACGATTGCCGCAGTGACGATTTATCTGCATCGCCATCAGGCGCACCGTGCGCTGGATCTGCACCCTGTCGTTGCCCATTTTTTCCGTTTTTGGCTATGGCTCACGACCGGCATGATCACCAAGGAGTGGGCGGCGATTCATCGCAAGCACCACGCCAAGGTCGAGACCGTTGAAGATCCGCACAGCCCGCAAATTCACGGCATCAACAAGGTGCTGTGGACCGGCGTTGTCATGTATGTGCAGGAGTCGCGCATCGCCGAGACCATGGAGCGTTATGGTCATGGCACGCCGG
This sequence comes from Burkholderiales bacterium, assembly GCA_031430015.1. Classification (GTDB taxonomy): domain Bacteria; phylum Pseudomonadota; class Gammaproteobacteria; order Burkholderiales; family JAEUOS01; genus CANJDH01. The sequence goes on along the minus strand of JANPAR010000024.1, from coordinate 1,038 downwards.
ATGACTGGATGGAGCGCAATGTGTACTCCTCGCACGCCAAACTTGGCGTGACCCTGATGGCGCTGATCGACATCACCCTGTTTGGCCCGGTGACCGGCATGCTGGTGTGGGCGGTGCAGGTCGCCTGGATTCCGTTTTGGGCGGCGGGCGTCATCAACGGCGTGGGCCACTGGTTTGGCTACACCAACTTCAAGGTTGCTGACGCGAGCCGCAACATCGTGCCGTGGGGAATCCTGATCGGTGGAGAAGAATTGCACAATAACCACCACGCGTTCGGTACGTCGGCGCGCCTGTCGAACAAATGGTACGAGTTCGATATTGGCTGGATGTACATCCGCATCATGGAAATGATGGGTCTGGCAACAGTCAAGAAAATCGCACCGACGCCCAAGTTTGTTGCCGCCAAAGCCGCTGCCGACATGGAGACACTGGAGGCCGTGATCGCCAACCGTTACGACGTGATGGCGCGCTACGCCAAACATTTCAAGGCGGCGTGGCGTGAAGAGTTGGCCAAGCTCAAGCAAGCATCCGCCGAGCGCGCCCATTTCAAGGAGGTCAAGCGTGCATTGCACAAGGACGCAAGCGAATTGGGTGACTCAGACCGCGCCAATCTCAAACGCGTGCTCGACGGCAACGCCGTGCTGGCCAAGCTCTATGCGATGCGCCAGGAATTGATGGCGCTGTGGGAGCGTTCGACTGTGTCGAGCGAGCAACTGCTCAAGGATCTGCAAGACTGGTGCGCGCGCGCCGAGGCGAGTGGTATTCGTGCGCTCGAAGAGTTTTCGTTGCGCTTGCGCAGCTATGCGCTGGTACCTGCGCGCATTTGAGGCCGAGCGTTGAAGCCCGGTGCTGCTGCTCCACAGCAGCCCAAATAAAAAGCCCCGCATTGCGGGGCTTTTTATTTGGAGCGGACTTTCCGACAATTCTGACAATCCGAAAATGCCCGCTCCGTCAGTCCAACATCACTTGATCACTTGATCTTGGTTTCCTTGTAGATCACGTGCTTGCGTACCTTGGGATCGAATTTCTTGATCTCCA
>JANPAR010000023.1:0-5027 GCA_031430015.1 Burkholderiales bacterium | reverse complement strand
CCTTTCCATGCGCACACCGTGGTGGTGGAGCTCGGTGTGAGCAGGCCGGGTTTGACCGAGGCGAGCGGAAAGTAATGATTGCGCTCGACCACCACGGTGTCGTCCGATTCGGCGATCACGGTGCCGTTCCAGATGGCTTTCATGTGGACGCCTTCAAGGTTGCAATCGGTTGAATGCGGTCTGTCATACCGTCAGCAGCCGGTCCGCTTCGCCAAGACTGGCCAGTTTGAAAATGGTGGTTTCTGCCGCCGCTGCTCCATGCGCCAGGTGGGTCACCAGTTCCTGCGTGGTCGAGCGCCGTGTCAGCATCATGCAGGTGACTTGGTCCGCGAGAACAAAACTCGCATGCCAGCAGCCGGCGCGCATGCAGACACCCTGCCCAAGCTCCACCTTGAAGGCGCGCAACCGGGAAAGGTCGGGCAGGTTGCTGCCGTCGTCTCGCCCGGGGCACACCACATGCACCAAACCATCACCCAACGGCACAATCGCCTGCTCGGTCAGCCAATGCACTTCAAGCCCCGTCACCCGCAAGCTGGTGTTGCGGTAATTGACCCAGAGCACCTCGGTGTTGCCGCCCGCACCAGGGTTGAAGTCGTGCACATGCCAGAAATCGCTGCCCGGATGGCCGAAGGCTACGGCATTGGGGTCATGCGGAAACGGTGTGCCAAGCAGTTGCCCGAATGGGGCAAAACCCGGTTCGTCGAGAGCTTCGACCTGGATCGAATTTGCAGGTTTCATTTTCTCTGGCGCCTTCGATTCGCGCACCGAAGCTCAATCCGGCAGCACTGCCACCGCTTCGATCTCGACCGACAGGCGCGGATCGACCAGGGCACTCACCTCTACAAGCGTGGACGCAGGCCGATGCTCACCGAAGTAGGCTTGCCGCAACGGATTGATCAGGCCACGTTCGCCGATGCGTGTCATGTACACATTGACCTTGACAATGTGCTCGGGCAAGCCGCCGGTGTAACGCAAACAGTTGTCCAGGCTTTTGAGTGCCAGCTCAAACTGTGCGGCAGTCGATTCGGGAATGCTGCCGTCGGGCGCAATGCCGACGGCGCCTGACAAAAATATCTGCCCGCGTGCCTTGACGACATGGCAGTAGTGGCTGAAGGGTGCTGGTTCACCGGGAACCATCAGGCGTTCGATAGGCATGGCATTGACCCTTTGCAGTGACTCACGCAGCGTGGCGCGATGATTGTAGCGTCGTATCGATTCGACCCGCATGCGCCGAAAAGCCTTGTGCCCCAACGCTTCTAGCGCAACTCTGCCGGGGCGCACAAACGTTTGGTTTGCGCGTCGAGCTGCTAGCCGAGCGCCTTCATCACGGCATAGAGTTCGTTCTGCGCCTCGAAACCGATGCCCGGGCGGTCTGACAGGCGCAGCATGCCGTTCTCGACCCTGGCGTCGTCGGCGAACCCGGCGAACACGCCGAACACACCCGGGTAAGCCTCGCAACCACCGAGCCCGAAGCCGGCCACGATCGCCAGCGTCATCTGGTTGCCGCCGTGCGGGTAGATGGCCTGGCGGCCCCAGCCGTGGGCCTTGAGCATGTCCAGCGTGCGCGCGAACTGCACGATGCCGTAGGACTGCGGCACGTCGATCTGGATGATGTCGCGATCGGCGCGCATGCCGCCGAAGCGCACCAGGTTCTGGATGTCCTGCGTCGAAAACAGGTTCTCGCCGGTGGCGATCGCTGGCGTATAGAACTCGGCCAGCTCGGCCAGTAGCGCATAGTCGAGCGGGTCGGTCGGCTCTTCCATCCAGCGCAGTTTGTACGGCGCGAGCGCCTTGGCATAGGCGATGGCGCGTTCGCGGTTAAAGCCCGCATTGGCATCCACCGCCAGGCGATCCGCACTGCCCATGGTCTTGATCGAGGCTTCGAGACGCGCGATGTCTTCGGCCAGCGGTGCGCCACCCACCTTCACCTTCATCGTGGTGTAGCCCTCGTCGAGGCGCACGCGGATTTCGTCCTGCAATTCGGCGATGCCCTTGCCCGGCGCGTACCAGCCGCCGCCGACATAGCAGGGCACTGCGGCGGGCACCTTGCCATCGTTGTAGCGGTCCGCCAGCACCGCGTGCAGCGCCCGGTCTTCGATCTTGGCGACGGCATCCCACACAGCGACTTCAATCGTGCCCACAGCGACCGACCGCTCGGTGTGGCCACCGGGCTTTTCACGCTGCATCATGCAGGCGCGGATTTTGGCCGGGTCGAAGTTGCTGCCCTGGTCGTCGAGCAAGGATTCCGGCGTGGCTTTCATGATGCGCGGGATCAGGCGCGCGCGCATCTGCGCGCCGCAGGCGTAGCGGCCGGTGGAGTTGAACGCGTAGCCCACCACCGGTTTGCCGTGGCGCACCACGTCGGTGATGACGGCGACCACCGAGGTGGTCATCTCGCTGAAGTCGAACACGGCATTGCGCAGCGTCGAGTTGATGGGGACGGCGATTTCGCGAATATCAACAATCTTCACGGGTGCTCCTGGGGGAGAAGTCGGTGGGGACAGGGTGTGATGAATGACAGTTGCAGTACCGGTGCTGCTTCAATCGCCAAGGCCTGGGAAAGTAGCGGGTAACGAGCAACGGGTAACGGGTACGTTCCGCAATCCGGAAGGGTCGGCGACGCAGGCGTTTTGCGCGCGCGACCGGATGGCGCCAATCTTAGTCGGGCTGCAGTCGCTCTGCGACAATGCGGAGCCACGCTCTGTGACTTCACTCTCTCGATCATCATGCAAGCTTTCAAAAAACTTTTTGTTCTCGACCTGAGCCAGGGCATTGCCGGCCCGGTGTGCGCCGGCATCCTGGCGCGTCAGGGAGCACGCGTGGTCAAGGTTGAACCTCTCGGCGGCGACTGGATCCGTGCCACCGGTGGCAGCCGCGAGGGCATGTGTGCCAACGCCATTGCCGGCAACCTCAACAAGGAAGGCATCGCCATTGACGCCACCAAACCGGCCGGGCGCGATGCGCTGTTGCGTCTCGCGGCGCAGGCCGACGTGGTGATCGAAAACTTTCGCGCCGGCGTGATGACGCGTCTGGGCTTGGGCTATGAGGCGGTGCGCGCGCGCAATCCGCGCGTGGTGTATTGCTCGATCACCGGCTTCGGCCCCAGCGGTCCCTTGAGCAAAAAGCCCGCGACCGACTCGGTGTTGCAGGCCTACTCGGGCATGGCCGTGGCCAACGCGATGGCGGGCGGCATTCCGAAGCGCATCGGCATCTACGTGCCCGACAACATCAGCGCGATCTATGCCGCGCAGGCCATCAGCGCCGCCCTGTTCGAGCGCTGCAGCAGCGCTCTGGGGCAGCATGTGCAGATCTCGCTGGCTGAATGCTGCGCCGCGTTTCAGTCCGGCCCGATGATCGATACCTTCCTGTTTCCCGACCCGGCCAGCCGCACCGTGATCTTCGCGCCGGCGGGCGAGTTCCGCACCGCTGATGGCTGGATCGTGGTGAGTTGCATGAGCGCTGCCATGTTTGCCAGCATTGCCCGCACCGTCGATCGCGAAGCCTGGCTCGCCGATCCTCGCTTCATCGAAAACGACGCGCGCAAACAGCACTTCAAGGAGATCAACGCGGCACTCGCCGAAGCGCTCACCCACGACACCACGGCCAATTGGGTGAAGAAACTCGAAGCTGCCGACGTGCTGGTCAGCCCGATCAATGACTACCTCGCGCTGCGCAATGACGAACAAGCGCAGCACTCTGGCTATCTGACGACTGTAGACCAGGCACCCTACGGTGCGTTGCAGGTGCCCCACCTGCCTGCCGCCGGCCGCAACGTACGGCCCGCACCGCGCCTCGGCGAGCACACGCGCGCCGTGCTGCGCGAAGCCCGCTTTGACGAAACCGAGATTGATGCGCTGATTGCGCAAGGCATCGCCCTGCAACGCCCTGGTGGATGATGCGTACCCTGCTCCACCACATGCGCGCCCCGCTCCACCGATTTGCGCTTGACCCGTTGCGCGCTCTCATGAACGCCATCGCATCACGCGCAGCGCAAGGCCGCGCCCTCATCCAGCTTCAGGAAAACCCATGAACCGCACACGCCGCAACCTGATGGCCGCAAGCCTCGCCAGCACGCTTCCGATACAGACGGCTCACGCGCAAACCTCCGCACAAACCTATCCAGGCCGCCCGGTACGCATGATCGTGCCCTACCCGCCGGGCGGGCCGACCGACGTGCTCGCACGCATCGTCGCGGTCAAACTGTCCGAAGCGCTGGGACAAGCGTTCTCCATCGACAACAAGGCGGGCGCATCGGGCATGATCGGCTCAGCCGAAGTCGCCAAGGCCGCGCCGGACGGCTACACCCTGCTCGGCAACGCCTCAATCCACGTCATCAACCCAAGCCTGTACCCCAAGGCCGCGTTCGACGCCATCCATGACTTCACCCCGGTCACGCAACTGGCCGGCGTGCCCTTGATTCTGGTGGTCAACCACGACTTGCCGGTGAAGAACGTGCGCGAACTGATCGCCTATGCCAAAGCGAATCCCGGCAAGCTCAATTTCGCGTCATCCGGCAACGCCGCAGCGCCGCACCTCGCCGGCGAATCATTCAAGATTGCCGCCGGCGTGCAGATGCAGCACGTGCCCTACAAGGGCAGTGCACCGGCGCTCACCGACCTGATTGGCGGGCAGGTGCAACTGATGTTCGACTCCATGCCCTCGGCGTTGCCGCACATCAAAGTCGGCAAACTGCGCGCCCTCGCCGTCACCACGGCGCGGCGCTCAGCAGCCGTGCCTGACCTGCCCACCGTCGCCGAAGCGGGCGTGCCCGGCTACGACATCAGCACCTGGTACGGGCTGTGGGCGCCGAAAGGCACGCCGCGCGACATCGTTGAACGACTCGCCAGCGAAACCGCGAAGATATTGAAGCAGCCCGACGTGCGCGAGCGCTATGCGGCACTCGGCGCAGAGCCGGTGGGCAGCACGCCTGATGAATTTGCCGCCTATTGCCGCAGCGAACTGACCAAGTGGGCAAAGATTGTCAAGGAGTCTGGCGCGAAAGCGGACTAGAACCGGGCTGGAATTCA
>JANPAR010000022.1:0-16283 GCA_031430015.1 Burkholderiales bacterium | reverse complement strand
ACCTACATGTGGGCCGGGCCGCACCATCTGCACTACACCGCGCTGCCGGACTGGACCCAAACACTCGGCATGCTGTTCTCCTTGATCCTGCTGGCACCCTCGTGGGGCGGCATGATTAACGGCATCATGACTCTCTCTGGCGCGTGGCACAAGCTGCGCTCTGATCCGATTCTCAAGTTCCTGATTGTGTCGCTGTCGTTCTACGGCATGAGCACGTTTGAGGGGCCGATGATGGCGATCAAGACCGTGAATGCGCTGTCGCACTACACCGACTGGACCGTCGGCCACGTGCACTCGGGCGCGCTCGGCTGGGTCGGCCTGGTGTCGATGGGTTCGATCTACTTCCTGATTCCCAAGCTGTGGGGCCAGAAGGAGATGTACAGCGTCAAGTTGATCGAGATTCACTTCTGGGTCGCCACCATCGGCATCGTGCTCTACATCGCTTCGATGTGGATCGCTGGGGTGATGCAGGGCCTGATGTGGCGCGCGGTCAACAGCGACGGCACGCTTACGTACACGTTTGTCGAGAGCGTCAAGGCGACTTGGCCCTACTACGCGATCCGGCTGGTGGGCGGGGTGCTCTACCTCACCGGCATGTTGATCATGGCCTGGAACGTGTTCATGACCATCGCCCAGGGCAAGTCAGTGAACGCCGCCGTACCCGCACCCGTCAATGCGCACGGGGCCGCGCCCCTGGGCATGACCCACGCCAAGGCCTGAACGGGGAAGAACATGAAATTTAGCCATGAATTGCTTGAAAAGAATATCGGCCTGATGGCCCTGCTGGTGGTACTCACGGTGAGCGTGGGCGGCCTGGTGGAGATTGTGCCGCTGTATTTCCAGAAATCGACCACTGAACCGGTCGCGGGCCTCAAGCCCTACACCGCGCTGCAATTGGCGGGGCGCGACGTTTATCTGCGCGAGGGTTGCTACAACTGCCACTCGCAGATGATCCGGCCGTTTCGCGCCGAGACCGAGCGTTATGGCCATTACTCGGTTGCTGGTGAATTCGTCTACGACCATCCGTTCCAGTGGGGCAGCAAGCGCACCGGGCCAGACCTGCACCGCGTCGGCGGGCGCTACAGCGACGAATGGCATCGCGTGCATTTCACCAACCCACGCGATGTGGTCCCGGAGTCGAACATGCCGGCCTATCCGTGGCTGGCCAAAAGCACTGTCGTGCCGTACGAGATGCCGCCGCGCATGCGCGCGCTGCGCATGGTGGGCGTGCCGTACAGCGATGCCGAGATCGCGGCAGCGGAGAAGGATGTGGCCGGCAAGACGGAGCTCGATGCGTTGATCGCGTACCTGCAGATCCTCGGCACCACCATCAAATCACGCGGTGCGCCAGCGCTGCCGGTGCAGCCCGCGCAGCCCACGCAGTCAACTGCGGCGGCGGTGCGCCCAGCGGCCTCGCTGGGATCACAGGCCACGCCGGGTACAGCGGACAAACCGGGCACACAGGGAAAGTAGGGGGAATGCACATGGACATCAACACATTGCGCGCCGCCATCACGGTGGCGAGCTTCCTGATCTTCATCGCCATCATGGTCTGGGCGGTCAGTCCGAAAAACCGCAGCAAGTTCGAGCAGGCCGCGCTAGTGCCGTTCAACGAAGACGATGCCCTCGATCGCCAGGCCATCGCTTCAGGAAAATAACCATGGCCGATTTTGTCAGCGAATTCTGGAACGTTTATATTGCCGCCGCAACGGTGGTGAGTATCCTTGCGTGTGCCATATTGCTCTGGTCGGTTTCGTCCCGAAAGGTAACCAAGGATGCCAACGGGCAAACCGCTACCAGCGGCCATGTCTGGGACGAAGACATCACCGAATACAACAATCCCCTGCCGATGTGGTGGATGTGGATGTTCTATCTCACCATCTTTTTCTCGGCAGGCTATCTGGTGCTGTATCCGGGGCTTGGCTCGTTCCAGGGAACGTTGGGATGGACATCGGTCAACGAGCACGACGCCGAAGTGGCCAAGGCAGAAGCCGAGTTCGGCCCGTTGTTCAAGCAGTTCCTGGAGAAAGATCTGCAAACGGTAGCGGCTGACCCGCGCGCGCATGCCATTGGCGAGCGCCTGTTCCTCAACTACTGCGCACAGTGCCACGGCTCGGACGCACGCGGCAGCAAGGGGTTTCCCGATCTGACCGATCGCGACTGGCTGTGGGGCGGCACGCCCGAGCAAATCAAACTGTCGATCCTCAACGGACGCAACGGCCAGATGCCGGCCCTGGGTGCGGCGCTGGGAGGCGACGAAGATGTGAAAAACGTGGCGCACTATGTGTTGACCCTGTCGGGCAGCGCACACGACTCCATCCGCGCATCGGCAGGCAGACCGAAATTTGCGGTGTGTGCGGCATGTCACGGCGCGGACGCCAAAGGCAATGTGACCCTGGGCGCCCCCAACCTGACCGACAAGGTCTGGCTGCATGGCGGTGGTGCGGAAAACCTGGCCGAGGTCATCAGCAAGGGCCGCACCAACGTGATGCCGGCCCATAAGGATTTTCTCGGTGAGGCCAAGGTGCATGTGCTGGCCGCTTACGTGTGGGGTCTGTCGAACAACCTGCCTGCCAACATCGGGGCCGCCGCCGGCAAATAGCGCGGCGCACAGTTAACGACACCCGTGACGACACCAGCTACGACGCCAGCGACGACAACGCGTGTCCCGGTACAAACCGTCCAGCTATCTGCGGAAATCGAAGAGGCGCTGTACGAAGTCCGCAAGAAAATTTACCCGCGCGCGGTGCATGGCTGGTTTGCCGGTTGGCGCTGGACGCTGGTGTGGTTTACCCAAATCCTCTTTTACGGCAGTGCCTGGCTGACCTGGAACGGGCGTCAGGCGGTGTTGTTCGATCTGGCGGCGCGCAAGTTCTACATCTTTGGTCTCGTGCTGTGGCCGCAGGATTTCATTTTTCTGGCGGCCCTGCTGATCATCTCGGCCTATGCGCTGTTCCTGTTCACGGCCGTGGCCGGGCGCCTGTTTTGCGGCTACGCCTGCCCACAGACGGTCTACACCGAAATCTTCATGTGGATCGAACGCAAGATCGAAGGCGACCGCGTCGCGCGCATGCGTCTCGATGCCCAGCCTGGCTTCACCCGCTGGTGGCGCAAGAGCGCCAAGCATGCAGCCTGGATTGCCGTGGCGCTGTGGACCGGCTTCACCTTGGTCGGTTACTTCACCCCGGTGCGCGCGCTGCTCGACGAAGCGATCTCTTTCTCGCTCGGTCCGTGGGAGACCTTCTGGATGCTGTTTTACGGCCTCGCCACCTACGGCAATGCCGGCTGGATGCGTGAGCAGGTCTGCAAATACATGTGTCCGTATGCGCGCTTCCAGAGTGCGATGTTTGACAAGGACACCATGATCATCACCTACGACGGCGCGCGCGGTGATCCGCGCGGCTCGCGGCCGCGCAAGGCGGATCCCAAGGCACTGGGCCTCGGTGCCTGCGTCGACTGCGGCATTTGCGTGCAGGTGTGCCCGACCGGCATCGACATCCGCAATGGCCTGCAATACGAATGCATCGGCTGCGCCGCCTGCGTCGACGGTTGCGACCAGGTGATGGACAAGATGGGCTACGCGCGCGGTTTAATTCGGTACTCCACAGAAAACGCCTTGAAACAACTGTGGACGCCCGCCCAAATGTGGCGCCGCGGGCTGCGGCCGCGCACGCTGATTTACAGCGCCATCCTGCTCGCCATCGTCTGCGCCTTTATTGCCGCGCTGTGGCTGCGCGTGCCGCTCAAGGTGGATGTGATCCGTGATCGCGACGCACTGGCGCGCGTGCTCGACGAAGGCGTGGTCGAAAACGTCTATACCCTGCGCGTGATGAACACGGAAGAGCAGTTTCATCGCTATGTCATTTCGGTAGCCGGTATCGACGGCATCGAACTGGCCTCCGAGCGCATCGCCGAAGTGCCGGGCGTGAGCGCCCAGACCGTGCCGGTGCGTGTGCGGCTGCCGGCGGGGCGCGGACAAAAGGGCGCAAACCGGATCGAATTTTCGATCCACGCGATCAACCATGACCAGATTCTCGTGAGAGAAAAAGCCACGTTTCTTGTACCGCGATAGGAGCATCGCCATGCCAGCCCATCCAACGACAATACCGCCCGTGCCAGTCTGGTTGCAATCCCCCGCTTTACCCTGGTATCGCGAACCCTGGCCGTGGCTGCTGATGTCCGGCCCGGCTGCAGTGATCGTCGCCGGCGTCATCACCACCACGATGGCGTTCCGCACGGCCGACGGTCTCGTGGCCGGTGATTACTACAAGCAAGGACTGATGATCAACCGCACGCTCGCGCGCGACGATGCAGCCCGGCGCCATCAGCTTGTGGCGCAAGCCGCGCTTCCCATCGCAGCAGGCGGGCAAGTGCGCCTGAGCCTCACCGGTGACATCGCACCGCGCACAATGTTGCTGCGGCTGACGCATCCCACCCGAGCGGGCATGGACCGGAATATCACTCTGACGCAGGTGCAGCATGGTGTGTACGAAGGCACGCTCGATCCGCCGTCCACACAATCCGAGCCAGTGCGGCGCTGGCTGGTGACGTTGGAGCAGGGCGACTGGCGCCTTACCGGCGAGTGGCAGCCGCCGGCAATGCTGCGTCTGACCAGCGTGGCGCCATGACGCGGCAGACCAACATGGCGCGCGCGCTGATGTGGGTGATGTGGCCGGCCTTCCTTGTCGCCGCGGCAGCGTGCGGCGTGTTCTTCTCGTTGTTTGATCCGCAGGAATTCTGGCTGTTTGGGGAGCACCTCGAGATCAGCCGGTTAGGTGCCTACAGCATCGGTTTTCTCGGCTTCTGGCTGGTGGGCATTGCGTCGTCCGCATTGGCGGTGTGGCTGGCGATGACGACGCCTGATTGACCAGCGGCGCTGATCTGCTGAACTGAAAAAGGCGTTGATCTTGCTGATTGACGCCGAACGCTGACTCAGTCTGCTGAACCCCAGCGCTCAGGCCATTTTCTTCAAGATCGCCGGCGGGCCGACCCCCACCGGTGGCGGCGCGTGATTGACGATGTAGGAGAACAGGTGGCGAAAATGCGCTTCGCGCGCATCGCCACTGAGCGGGTCGTGATTTTCCAGAAACGCGCGTTGCAGCGTGACCCATTCCTCCGGCTTCAAAACCTTCTGTGCCAGCGGCAGGATGACGCGCTCTTCGCGTTCCATGTGTTTGCGGTAAAAATTGCCATAGCTCTCGACCATCGCGGCAAACACACCAAAGCCATTCTTGCGATCGTGCTCGTAGCACAGCAGGGTGTGCCCCAGATCGCGAATCAGGCGCGCGCCATTGCTGTGTTCCTCATTGAGGATGCGCAGATCCTCATCGGCTTCGTGCGTGTGTGCCGCCAGCGGTGCAAACAGACAGGCTTCTTCCTTGGGGTGATGCATCCGCTCCGGAAAAGCGTCGATGTAATACACCATTGCGCGCAGCAGGGGAAAATCCGGCTCACCGCGTCCGGCGCGAATTTCGCCCACCAGATGGCGCATCGCGTGCAGCAATGCCGCAAGCGTGCGATGCTCCTGGCGGATCAGCGCGATAGCGTCAGAGCGGTAGTCTGCTGCGCTCACCGCGGCACCTGTTCGGCAGCGGTAGCGCAGGCGATGCAATGGAGCGCGTGCGGGTTGGCTTCAAGGCGCTCTTGCGGAACCGGTTGGCCGCACAAGGCGCACAAGCCATATTCGCCCAACTCCATGCGCGCCAGCGCGGTGTCGATGGCGGCCAGCTCGGTGCTGTCGCGCGCGGCTTCGGCGAGGTCCAGCTCTGCTTGCTGCGTCTGGGCGTGGTCCTCGCCGCCAGGATCAGCACGCCCTTCAAAGCCGCTTGTGGCACGCGCCGCATCAACATGCGAATGAATCTCGCGCACCAGTTCGCGGCGGCGCAGCAGCAGGCGCAGCCGCAAGGCGCGTATGCCGTAGCCGCGGGGCAGGGCGGTTTTCATCGGGACAGGCGGCTTCGTGCCGAGAGCGAAGTCACGGCCTTAGCGCACCACCAGCACCGGCGTCTTGCAGTGTGTCAGCACCTTTTGGGTCTCGCTGCCGAGTAGAAAGCCGGCGAGGCCGCGATGGCCATGCGAGGCCATCACCACCAGGTCGCACTTGAGCTTGGTGGCGGTCTTGACAATTGCGTCCCACGGTACATCGGTAAAGATAATCTCGGTGGCAGCCTGAACGCCGGCACGTTTGGCCGCCTTGGCCAGCAAGGCTTCGCCCTCGGCTTGCATCTGCGCGCGCAATTGCTTGTTGGAAAACTCTGCCATGACGACGGCGCTTTCTGCGTAGACCGGCCAGATGCGCGTCGGCGCTGCATGCAACAGCGTGAGCTTCGCGCCCGTGCCGGCGGCGAGGCGCGCGGCTTCCTTGATCGCGCGGTCAGACAGTTTCGAGCCGTCAGTGGGAACCAGAATGTGTTTGTACATGGCGATCTCCTTCAAGTGGGCGGGTCAAGTTGGTGGAGCGTGTTGAGGTGATATACCGGCAACCTGGGTGCAAGGCGGGCGGCGCGCATGCAACGATTGAGAATGACATAGGCAGCACGTAGCATCAATGCTATTTCGCCTGGCGCGAGGCCCTTTGATGTAGATCAAACAGCGTGCACTGTGCCGCGGCGACGATGCGAACAATGTGTTGACATTGTTCAAGGAGTCCGCGTGCCATGATGAAAATCTCTTTCTTCGGTGCGACCGGCACCGTCACCGGTTCCAAATACCTGGTTGAAGCGGCTGGCGCGCGCGTGCTGATCGACTGCGGGCTGTTTCAGGGTTTCAAGCAATTGCGCCTGCGCAACTGGGCACCACCGCCGTTTGACGCGAACACAATCGATGCAGTCATCCTCACCCACGCCCACATTGATCACAGCGGATATCTGCCGCTTCTGGTCAAACAGGGCTTTCGCGGCAAGGTCTATTGCAGCGCTGCCACGCGCGACCTGTGCGGCATCCTGCTGCCGGATGCCGCGCACCTGCAGGAAGAGGAAGCGCGCTTCGCCAACAAGCACAGCTTCTCCAAACACAAGCCCGCGCTGCCGCTGTTTGATGCGGCCGATGCCAAACGCGCGCTCAAGCTGCTGCATGTGGTGGACTTCGGCACCGAGATCAGGTTGGACGGCACTGCGCAGGCAGCAGGCGCAGGCAGCGGCGCGCGGCGCGCCTCAACCAAGGTAGCGCAGCCCGCGGCAGGCAGCGTGTCATTTCGACTGGTACCAAACGGCCACATCCTCGGCTCAGCGTGTGTGGTGCTGAAGGTGGACGGGCGCACGGGCGTGTTTTCGGGAGACCTGGGCCGTCCGGCAGACCCGATCATGAAAGCGCCGGAAGTGATTGGCCAAGCCGACTATCTGGTGCTCGAATCGACCTACGGCAACCGCCTGCACGCCAACGCAGATCCGGAGCGCCTGCTCGGGGACATCATCAGCCGCACCGCACAGCGCGGTGGCGTGGTGGTGATCCCCGCGTTTGCGGTCGGGCGCGCGCAAAGCGTGCTCTATTTCATCGACCAGTTAAAACGCCGCAACGCCATCCCCGATGTGCCGGTGTATCTGAATAGCCCGATGGCGATAGACGCAACGCAGCTTTATCAAACCCATCGCGCACTGCACCGCCTCACACCGGCCGCGTGTCACGCCATGTGTACGGTGGCGCAGCCGGTCAACTCGCCCGAAGAGTCACGCCTCCTCAACGCACGCAAAGGGCCGATGATCATTGTGTCAGCCAGCGGCATGGCGACCGGTGGGCGCGTGTTGCACCACATCAAACAGTTCGCACCTGACGCGCGCAACACGCTGCTGTTTGCCGGCTTTCAAGCGGGCGGCACGCGAGGTGCGGCGCTGGTGGGCGGCGCAGACAGCGTCAAGATCCACGGCGAGTATGTGCCGGTACGCGCCGAGGTGGCGCAGGTGGACGTGTTGTCTTCCCACGCCGACTACGCCGAGATCCTGATGTGGCTGCGCAACTTCAAAACGCCACCGAAGGAAACGTTTCTGGTACATGGCGAGCCAGCTGCTGCCGATGCGCTCAGGCGCCGCATCGGTGAAGAATTGGGGTGGCGTTGCGCAGTGCCGGACTATCTGGAGACTGCGGTGCTTGATTGAGGCATGCCGAAAACCGTTGGTGCAGGCGGTTCTATATGGCGTGAATGACCCAAACCATTGGTGGCAGCGGGTTCTGGCGCGGTATCTAAATTCGAATTGTTGCATTGCGGAGCGGTGCTGCACACCGCTGAAATGCAGCCGGTTTGACCTGGATCAACCGTTGCCACGCCGCAGGTCTTACGCTGTACGCATCATTCCGAAGCGGGAGGGCACCATGTTCAAACACATTCTGTTTCCGGTCGATGGCTCCGAGTTTTCGGATCGCGCAATTGACGCCGGCGTGCGTTTCGCCAAGTCGATCAACGCGCGCATCACCGGATTCACCGCCGAGCCCGACTACACCCTGCCGCTATACAGCGAGATGATCACGCGCCAGGCCGAGTCGATGGAGTCGCATGCCAAACGCGCACGCCAACACGCCGAGACCGTGCTCAAACGCATGGGCAATCGCGCGCGTGACGAGGGCGTTGAATTTGCCAGCAGCTTCGTGCAGAGCGATGCACCAGCCGAGGCGATCATCGGCGCGGCGCAAGAAAACGGCTGTGACCTGATCCTGATGGCCTCACATGGCCGCCACGGACTGGACAAGCTGATTCACGGCAGCGTGGCCGGCGATGTGATGACGCATACGCCGATTCCGGTGCTGGTGTTTCATTGACCGAGGGCGCCGGCTACGGGAGGGGAATCTTGTGCTCGAGAGAAGTCATAGATGATGGGTTGGGTTGCCGCATCGTTGTGAACGACACTTGACAAAGTGTCATTCCAACATTTGATACATCGTCAAACAAAAAAGCAAATTTCTGCCGCCAGCGTGATCCGGTGAGCAAAGGGAGAAAAGTCCGATTTGCATCCGGCCGGTGCCTTCAATTTGTTGGTGCCAGCCATTCTATGTACTTCCACAACATCCTTGGTGGGAGGACATCTTCTGCTTTCGGCCATCCCCGGTTCTGCACAAGCGCACCACCGCCCCCTGATCTGAACCTGATTTGACATGGATCAATAAGCGCCTTGCCGCGCGCTTTACGCTCTCTTCACCACAACGAGGTGGAGGTGCGAAATGTTTAAACATATTCTGATTCCGGTTGACGGTTCCGAGTTTTCCGACCGCGCCATCGAGACCGGCGTGCGGTTTGCCAAGTCGCTTGATGCGCGCATCACCGGCTTCATCGCCGAGCCCGAATACAGGATTCCGACGCATGGCGAGATCGTCAGCCGCAAGGCTAAGTCGATGTACGAACACGAAGCCGAAGCGCGCAAGCACGCCGAAGGCGTGCTGAAGCGCATAGCGGCACGCGCCAAGGCCGAAGGGGTGGTGTTTGATAGTGGCTTCGTGCAGAGCGACCAGCCCGCTGATGCCATCGTCGAAGCCGCAGAAGCACATCACTGCGACCTGATTCTGATGGCAACGCACGCGCGCCGCGGCCTTGACAAACTGCTGCACGGCAGCGTCGCAGGCAACGTCATGGCACACACCCGAATCCCCGTTCTGGTACTGCACTAGGAGCGTCGTCCCATGGTACCGATCCCAGCTGCGTCCGGAGGGCGCTCGTCCAACGCCGTCTCAACCCTCGTGGTCAGCACGCTGGCCTTCACCATCTGTTTTGCGATCTGGATGATGTTCGGCGTGATCGGCATCCCGATCCGCAAGACCCTTGGATTGAACGCGACTGAATTCGGCCTGCTCGCGGCAACCCCGGTGCTGACAGGCTCGTTGATCCGCGTTCCACTTGGTCTGTGGACTGATCGCTATGGCGGTCGCATCGTATTTTTCATCCTGATGATGAGTTGCGTGGTACCGATCTGGTTGATCGGCTACGCCACCCAGTATTGGCATTTCCTGGTGTTGGGTCTGTTTGTCGGCATGGCCGGGGGCTCATTTTCGGTGGGCACTCCCTATGTGGCGCGCTGCTTTCGCAAGGATCAGCAGGGATTTGCAATGGGCGTGTTTGGTGCCGGCAACTCAGGCGCAGCGCTTAACAAGTTTGTCGCGCCAGTGATCGTGGTGGCGATCGGCTGGCAGTTCGTGCCGCAGATCTACGCGGTGGCCATGCTGGTGACGGCCATCCTGTTCTGGTTTTTCAGTTATCAGGACCCGGCCCATCTGGTGCCGGCCAAAGTCACGCTCAAGGAACAGCTGGCGACGCTCAAGGACCCCAATGTCTGGAAGTACTGCCAGTACTACTCGATTGTGTTCGGCGGGTACGTGGCGCTTTCGCTCTGGATGGTGCAGTACTACGTCGGTGAATACGGCATGGACATTCGCAGCGCAGCGCTGTTGGCAGCCTGCTTCTCGCTGCCGGGAGGCGTGCTGCGCGCGGTTGGCGGCTGGCTGTCAGACAAGCACGGCGCACACAGCGTGACCTGGTGGGTGCTGTGGGTAAGCTGGATCTGCCTGTTCATCCTATCGTACCCGCAAACCGATTTCACGGTAATGGGCATCAAGGGCCCGCAGACGTTCCACATTGGACTCAACGTCTGGGTCTTCACCTTGCTGATGTTCGTCATGGGCATTGCCTGGGCGTTCGGCAAGGCTTCGGTATTCAAGTACATCGCCGATGAATATCCGAACAATATCGGTGCCATCAGCGGCGTGGTCGGCCTCGCCGGCGGGTTGGGCGGCTTCGTACTGCCGATCATGTTTGGCGCGCTGCAGGACTTCACCGGCATACGTTCCTCAGCCTTCATGCTGATGTACGGAATCGTCTGGGTGTCGCTGATCTGGATGTACTTCACCGAGGTCAGGCGCACCGAAGTGATGGGTGCGCGCTCGCCGGAAAGCCCGATGGGCTATCTGACACACAAGAGTTGATCTCCAAATCACACACTCGGATTCGCTCAACCGAATGTTCCCAAAACAACAAGCGAGGACCACATCATGACCACCATCCCGGTAACCGGGCCGGCGCCCCACGGCCAGCCTGCAACTGGAGACATCGCCGACTGGCGCCCCGAGGACGAGTCGTTCTGGGATTCGACTGGCAAGCGCATTGCCTACCGCAATCTGTGGCTGTCGGTACCGGCGCTGCTATGTGGATTCGCAGTCTGGGGCATGTGGGGCATCATCACCGTGCAGATGCTCAACCTGGGGTTTCCGTTTACCCAGGCTGAGTTGTTCACTCTCACTGCCATTGCTGGCATCGCCGGCGCGACGATGCGCATTCCGGCGTCGTTCCTGATACGCCTCGCTGGCGGGCGCAACACGATTTTCCTCACCACTGCGATGCTGCTGGCCCCGGCGATCGGCACCGGTATTGCGCTTCAGCACAAGGACTGGCCACTCTGGGCGTTCCAGCTCATGGCGCTGTGGTCGGGTGTAGGTGGCGGCAATTTCGCAAGCTCGATGTCCAACATCAGCACGTTTTTTCCGAAGCGCCTGCAGGGTACGGCGCTGGGCATCAATGCCGGCATCGGCAACTTCGGCGTGACCACGATGCAAATCGTGATCCCGCTGGTGATGACAATGGGTTTCCTCGGCAGTTTCGGCGGCGAGCCGATGACGCTGCTCAAGGATAGCGGCTGGATCCTGGGCAAGATCAAGGCGGGCACGCAGACCTGGATCCAGAACGCCGGCTTTGCGTGGGTGATCTCGCTGGTGCCCCTGTCGATCTTGTGCTGGTTCGGCATGAACAACCTGAAGACAGTCTCTCCCAACACCGGCAACCCGATCGTCGCGTTCGCCAAGATTACCTATCTCTACACGCTCGCCTTTGTGCCGGCGATCCTCGGGCTGTACCTGTACCTGCCCAAACCGACTGGCCTCGGACTGATTAGCATGTGGGTGGCCATTCCGCTGGATGTGATCGCTGCACTGCTGGTCATGCGCCTCGCCGCCTTCGGCGAAATGAAGGAGGGCATCACCAAGCAGTTCGCGATTTTCTCCAATAAGCATACCTGGGCAATGACGGCGTTGTACATCGTCACCTTTGGTTCCTTCATCGGCTTTTCGATGGCGCTGCCGCTGTCGATCACGGTGATCTTCGGTATCAGCCATGTGCCTGACGCAAGCGGCGTGTTGCAGCACACCCTGAAAAACCCGAATGCCCCGTCAGCATTCACTTATGCGTGGATCGGCCCCTTCGTGGGGGCGGCGATCCGGCCGGTGGGGGGCTGGATTTCCGACAAGGTCGGCGGCTCGATCGTGACTCAGATCATTTCTGTGGTGATGGTCGGCGCGTCTGTCGCGGTCGGTTACGTGATGATGCAAGCCTACGCATCAGCCACGCCGGAACAGTACTTCCCGGCCTTCCTCGGCCTGTTCATCCTGCTGTTCGCCGCCAGCGGCATTGGCAACGGCTCGACCTTCCGCAGCATCGGCGTGATCTTCGATCGCACCCAGGCCGGTCCGGTGCTCGGCTGGACCTCGGCGATTGCCGCCTACGGTGCCTTCGTCGCACCCATCGTGATCGGTGATCAGATCAAGGCCGGCACGCCGCAGGTGGCGATGTATGGCTTCGCCGCCTTCTACGCCGTGTGCCTGTTGCTGAACTGGTGGTTCTACCTGCGCACCAATGCCTACGTGAAAAATCCATAGACCGAGAGGAATTCGAATGAGCCATTTTCTTGACCGCCTCAGCTTCTTTTCGGCCCCGACCGAATCGTTTTCAGGCAACCACGGCGTCACCACCGGTGAAGACCGCACCTGGGAAGACGCCTACCGCAACCGCTGGGCGCACGACAAGATCGTGCGCTCGACCCATGGCGTCAACTGCACCGGCTCGTGCTCCTGGAAGATTTACGTGAAGGGCGGCATCGTCACCTGGGAGACGCAGCAGACCGATTACCCGCGCACCCGCTTCGACATGCCCAACCACGAACCGCGCGGCTGTTCACGCGGCGCCAGCTACAGCTGGTATCTGTACAGCGCCAACCGGGTGAAATACCCGCTGGTGCGCGGCCGCCTGCTCAAGTTGTGGCGTGCGGCGCGTGCCACCAAGGATCCGGTGGCGGCCTGGGCGTCGATTGTCGATGTCGAGGCGAGCCGGCGTGAATATCAGAGCATTCGCGGCCTCGGCGGATTCGTGCGCGCCGACTGGGATGAAGTCAACGAGTTGATCGCTGCCGCCAACGTCCATACCATCAAGCGCCACGGCCCGGATCGCATCATCGGCTTCTCGCCGATTCCGGCGATGTCGATGGTGAGCTACGCTGCCGGCAGCCGCTACCTGTCGCTGATCGGCGGCGTCTGCATGAGCTTTTACGACTGGTATTGCGATCTGCCGCCGTCGAGCCCGCAGGTGTGGGGCGAGCAGACCGACGTGCCCGAATCGGCCGACTGGTACAACTCGACCTACATCATCGCCTGGGGCTCGAACGTGCCGCAGACGCGCACCCCCGACGCGCATTTTTTCACCGAGGTGCGCTACAAGGGTGCCAAGACCGTCGCGGTCACGCCGGATTACTCGGAAGTGGCCAAACTCGCTGACCTGTGGATGCACCCCAAGCAGGGCACCGATGCCGCCGTCGCCATGGCCATGGGGCATGTGATCCTCAAGGAGTTTTATTTCGGCGGCAACGGTCGCGCCCGCAGCACGTATTTTGACGACTACGCGCGCCGCTACACCGACCTGCCGATGCTGGTGATGTTGAAGGAACATGCCTTGCCCGACGGCCGCACGGTGATGGTGCCGGACCGCTACGTGCGCGCTTCCGACTTTGCCGACCAACTGGGGCAGGCCAACAACCCGGAATGGAAAACCGTGGCACTCGATGCCGGCGGCAAGGTGGTGTTGCCCACCGGCGCAATCGGTTTTCGCTGGGGCCCGGATGGCCGCGCCGACCAGGGACAGTGGAACATCGAAGCCAAGGAAGCGCAGCACGGTGCCGATGTGAAATTGCGGCTCTCGGCGCTCGAAGCCGAAGGCGTGACGCCTGCGACCGCACAGGTCGGCTTTCCTTATTTCGGTGGCATCGTTACGGCCAATTTCACCCACAACGCCCAGAGCGACGTGCTGGTGCGCACCGTGCCGGTGACGCAGATCACCCTCGACGGCAGCGGCCGCACCGCCATGGTGGCCACGGTATTCGACCTGCAGGCAGCCAATTACGGTGTGGCGCGCGGCTTGCCCGGTGAACTCGCCGCCGCAAGCTACGACGACAACACGCCGTACACGCCGGCCTGGCAGGAGCAGATCACTGGCGTGCCGCGCGACCAGATCATCCGCGTGGCGCGCGAATTTGCCGACAACGCCGACAAGACCCAGGGCAAGTCGATGGTGATCATCGGTGCGGCCATGAACCACTGGTATCACTCCGACATGAACTATCGCGGCGTGATCAACATGCTCATGATGTGCGGCTGCGTGGGAAAAAGCGGCGGCGGCTGGGCGCACTACGTCGGGCAGGAGAAGTTGCGGCCGCAAACCGGCTGGACCGCACTGGCCTTCGCGCTCGACTGGATTCGCCCGCCGCGCCAGATGAACAGCACCAGCTTCTTCTATGCCCACACTGACCAGTGGCGCTACGAGAAGCTTGGGGTCGATGAAGTGCTCTCGCCGCTGGCCGACAAGAAGCTGTTCGGCGGAAGCATGATCGACTACAACGTGCGCGCCGAGCGCATGGGCTGGCTGCCGTCCGCTCCGCAACTCAAGACCAATCCGATGCAGGTGGTGCGCGACGCCGCCGCCGCCGGCATGGACCCGAAGGACTACACGGTCAAGGCGCTCAAGGACGGCACCTTGCAGATGTCATGTGAAGACCCCGACCATCCGAACAACTGGCCGCGCAACATGTTTGTGTGGCGCTCTAACTTGTTGGGCTCGTCGGGCAAGGGGCACGAGTATTTTCTCAAGCACCTGCTCGGCACCAGCAATGGAGTGCAGGGCAAAGACCTCGGCGCTGAAGACGCCAAGCCACTCGAAGTGGCCTGGCACGACAAGGCGCCCGAGGGCAAGCTTGACCTCCTGGTGACGCTCGACTTTCGCATGAGCACCACCTGCCTGTATTCGGACATCGTGCTGCCGACCGCGACCTGGTACGAAAAGAACGACCTAAACACCTCCGACATGCACCCGTTTATCCACCCGCTCTCGACCGCAGTGGACCCGGCCTGGCAGTCGCGTTCCGACTGGGACATCTACAAGGGCTTCGCCAAGAAATTTTCCGAGGTCTGTGTCGGCCATCTGGGCGTCGAGCGTGAAATGGTGCTCACACCATTGATGCATGACTCGCCCGGCGAGCTGGCGCAACCCTTCGAGGTGCGCGAATGGCGCCGCGGCGACGTCGAGTTGATCCCCGGCAAGACCGCGCCGCAGATGGCGGTAGCTGAGCGCGACTACCCGAACGTCTACAAACGCTTCACCGCGCTGGGGCCGCTGATGAACAAGGTCGGCAACGGCGGCAAGGGCATCGCCTGGAATACCCAGGACGAGGTCAAGCAGCTCGGTGAACTCAACGGGCTGGTCCGGGCCGAGGGCGTCACGCAAGGCATGCCGCGCATCGAGTCCGACATCGACGCCTGTGAGGTGGTGCTGCAACTGGCGCCGGAAACCAATGGCCACGTTGCGGTCAAGGCCTGGCAGGCATTGGGCAAACAAACCGGGCGCGACCACACCCATCTCGCGATTCACCGCGAAGACGAAAAGATCCGCTTTCGCGACATCCAGGCGCAGCCGCGCAAGATCATTTCCTCGCCTACCTGGAGCGGCATCGAGAGCGAGACGGTGTCGTACAACGCCGGCTATACCAATGTGCACGAATACATTCCGTGGCGCACCCTCACCGGGCGACAACAGTTCTATCAGGACCATCCGTGGATGCGCGCGTTTGGCGAAGGCTGTGTGAGTTACCGGCCGCCGGTGGACCTCAAGACCACTGCCGGCATGCACGGCATCCGTCCCAACGGCAATCGCGAGATCGCCCTCAACTTCATCACACCGCACCAGAAGTGGGGCATCCATTCGACCTACACCGACAACCTGATGATGCTCACCTTGAGTCGTGGCGGCCCCTGCGTCTGGCTCTCGGAAACCGATGCCAGGAGCGCCGGCATCGTCGACAACGACTGGATCGAGCTGTTCAACGTCAACGGTGCGATCGCGTCGCGCGCGGTGGTGAGCCAGCGCGTCAACCCTGGCATGGTGATGATGTACCACGCCCAGGAGAAGATTGTGAACACCCCCGGTTCCGAGATCACCGGTGCGCGCGGCGGCATCCACAACTCGGTGACGCGCATCGTGCTCAAACCAACCCTCATGA
>JANPAR010000021.1:0-52561 GCA_031430015.1 Burkholderiales bacterium | reverse complement strand
CACCGGGCATGCCAGGCAGTGCTGCGCCCTGCTCGATATAGCCATAAGCGGTACTGGGGAAGCTCGGCGTTACCCCGAAGGTAACCACATAACCCGCCTGCGCTGCCGGCACCCCGGAACGGATCGTGCCGGCAAAGGCTTGCGCATCGGGGATGTAATGATCGGCCGGCAAAAACAGCAGCAACTCATCGGGCGCGGCCAGCAGTGCGGCGCAGGCCATGGCGGCAGCGGTGTTGCGCGCCAGCGGCTCAAGAATCTGCTGGAGCACCGGCGCGTTGATCTCGTCAAAGGCAGCGTCGACCAGAAAGCGGTGTTCGGCATTGCCGATGCACACCAGGCGCTCCCCCAGCAGAGCGGCACGCTCCAACGTGCATGCCAGCAGGCTGCGCCCGTTGATCAGCGGCACAAACTGCTTCGGAAACGCCTCGCGGCTCATCGGCCAAAGGCGAGTGCCGAAGCCGCCGCACAGCACGTGCGGCACGATGGTGGGGTTCATGGTGTTTTGGGGTTGGCAGGACGCAAGATGGGATAGGTTGCCACCGCTTAGTCGCCAGCCGGCGTAATGTTTTACGACATCGAATGCAATGAAAAAGGGGCTACCCACGCGATATTACACAATCAGGACCACCCGGACACACATGGTGTAGGAGCGCGCTTGCGCGCGAACCGGTATTTGCAAGAAAAGTCATGGATGCGCATGCCTTGGTGGATTGGCAACCGGCTGGAGTTCAAGCTGAATAAAACATAAAACAACAAGATATAGTCATGACTATTAGCCATTATCATTTAATATAGTCATATGCAACGAACCCTCAAGGCCTTGGTCGCGGCCGATCTTGCTCGCAAGATGGTGTTTTTGGTTGGCCCGCGCCAGGTCGGCAAGACCACGCTCGCCAAGGCATTGATGGCGGACTATCCCAAGGCGCAGTACCTCAACTGGGACGTTGCCGATGATCGCCGCATCATCCTTGACCAAACCTGGAGTCCCCGCGCAACCCTGCTGGTGCTGGACGAAGTACACAAAATGCGCGAATGGAAGGGATACCTCAAGGGTGCCTGGGATGGCCACAGCGAAGGACAGGCGATTCTGGTGACCGGGAGCGCGCGCATGGACACCTTCCGTCAGAGCGGCGAGTCATTGGCCGGCCGCTATTTTTCGTTGCGCATGCACCCGGTTTCGGTGCGCGAGTGGTGCCTTGCGTCGCCGGCGACACCAGACGACGCGCTGGACCGCCTGATCGAGCGTGGCGGCTTTCCCGAACCTTTCCTCGCCCCGACTGCCGCCGAAGCAGAGCGCTGGCGGCGGCAATACCTGGAGGATCTGATTCGCGAGGACGTGGTCGAGTTTTCCCGCATTGGCGAAGTCCGCGCCATGCGCCTGTTGGTCGAGATGTTGCGCGAGCGGGTTGGCGCGCCGCTTTCACTGGCGTCGATCGCGCGCGATCTGCAGGTGGCGCCCGCCACGATCGCGAAATACCTTGATATCCTTGAAGCGCTGTTCATCGTGTTTACGGTGCGCCCGTATCATCACCGCAACATCGCACGTGCAATTCTCAAGGCACCCAAGGTGTACTTTTTCGACTCTGGCCTGGTCAAGGGCGACTCAGGTGCGCGGCTCGAGAACGCGTGCGCGGCGATGTTACTCAAGCACGTGCATTTTTTGCAGGATGTCGAAGGCCAGGCGGTATCTCTGCATTACATCCGTGACAAGCAGGGCGGAGAAGTGGATCTGGTGGTGTGCCGTGACAACCTGCCGGTGCTGCTGGCCGAGTGCAAGCATGCCGGCACGGCAATCTCGCGCATGCTGATCAACCTGGCGGCGCAATTTCCGCAGGCAGAGGCCCTGCAGGTGGTACGCGAGCTGCGGCAGGAGGAACGGCGCGGGGCAGTCTCGATTGTGCGCGCTGCCGATTGGCTCGCCGGGTTGGCGGCATGACCGAAGGTGATCGATCGGCAAGCAGCAAACCACGCAGCCCCGGCATCCCGCACGGGCGCAAGCGAATAAACTCACACCCATGACCGCCAACAAGCCTGTTATCGCAATGGATCGTCTTGCACAAGCGCTTGCGGAAACGCCCGCTGTGGCTTTTGCTGTTCTGATTGGCAGCCGCGCCAACCACACCGCAAACGATGGCAGCGACTGGGATATCGCGGTTTTATGGAAACCGGCTGACTCGTCGGCCGACGCCACTTTTGCACGCCTTGGCCAGCACGAGTCGCTGCGGCGCCGCCTGGCGCAGTGTCTGAACGTTGCCGACGACACAATTGACCTGATTGATCTGGCCTCCGCAGGACTGACCATGAAAGCCCAGGTTGCCGAGGAGGGAACCGTTGTGAACCTCAATGATGAGCTCGCCTGGGCCTATTTTCAGACCACGACCTGGCGTGAGCTCGAAGACCACTACTGGGATCGCGCCCATGCGGCTTGACCTCTACCTGGCTGACACAGCCCGCATCGCGCACGAACAGACCAGTTTGCTGGATGAGGCCCGTCAGCTCCTTCTTGCAGGCCAACCCCTGAATCGGCTTGAAGAAAGTGGCGTGTTGCATGCCCTGCAGGTGCTCGTTGAAAACGCCATCGGCAAGGCAAAGCATACCGTCAAGGCGTGCAATGTCCCGGTCCCGGTTTCCGCCTACGATGCATTTTCATCGCTCAACCAGCTCGGCAAACTGGGTGGTGGCGCAATTGAGGAGTGGAACGCCATCATCGGGCTTCGCAACCGCATTGTTCACGACTACATGAATATTGACATGGTATTCGTGCTCGGCCTTGTGCGCGACCAGCGTTACCGCCTCGTCACGGAATTTCTCATGCAGCCGATTACCCCTCCCGCCGAAATCCCCCCACAACCCTGATCGGCCGGCACGCCGCGTGGTGCTATCGCGCTTGGAACGAAACCGATTCAATCAAGTGCCCCAAGAGCCGCCCCCACCAACAATTTCAGGGCATTTTCCCTCTCCGCACCCGGCCTGCCGGGGCCGCGCTGCTGGCCGCGCCTTGAATGACACCGTAAAATAGGGGTCGACTGCAACGACCATAAAAATAACCTCATGCGAAGCTACAGCACCCGCAAACGCATCCTTGTGACCGGCGGCGCCGGCTTTCTCGGCTCGCACCTGTGCGAGCGCCTTCTCGCGGAGGGCAACGATGTGCTGTGTGCCGACAACTTCTTCACCGGCACCAAAGACAACATCGCGCATCTGCTGCCCAATCCGCATTTCGAGCTGATGCGCCACGATGTCACCTTCCCGCTGTTTGTGGAGGTGGATGAAATCTACAACCTCGCTTGCCCGGCCTCGCCGGTGCACTACCAGCACGACCCGGTGCAGACCACCAAGACCAGCGTGCACGGCGCGATCAACATGCTGGGCCTGGCCAAGCGTGTCAAGGCCAAGATACTGCAGGCCTCCACCAGCGAAGTCTATGGCGACCCGAAGGTACACCCCCAGACCGAAGACTACTGGGGCAATGTGAACCCGATCGGGATTCGCTCCTGCTACGACGAAGGCAAGCGCTGCGCCGAGACGCTGTTTTTTGACTACCACCGCCAATACGGGGTCCGCATCAAGGTGGCGCGCATTTTCAACACCTACGGCCCGCGCATGCACCCCAACGACGGGCGCGTCGTGTCCAACTTCATCGTGCAGGCCTTGAAGGGCGACCCCATCACGATTTATGGCGAAGGCAAACAAACCCGTTCGTTCTGCTATGTGGACGATCTGGTTGACGGCCTGATGCGGCTGATGCACTCCGCCGATGACTTCACCGGCCCGGTCAATCTGGGCAACCCCGGTGAATTCACCATACTGGATCTGGCGAAAAAAGTGGTGGCGATGACTGGGTCAAGGTCGAAGATTGAATTCAAGCCTTTGCCGTCGGACGATCCGACACAACGCAAGCCCGACATTGCCCTGGCGCAGCGCGTGCTTGGCTGGCAGCCGAAGGTGGCGCTGGATCAGGGCTTGGTCCCGGCGATTGCCTACTTTCGCGATTTTTCGGCGGAAGCACCTTGATGGCAGGGTTGCGCGATATCCTTTTCGACTACACGCGGGTTACACACGCTTGCTGCCAGCGCCATGCATCCGTACACATTTGTTCCAAACCTCTTCGTGCGGTCCAGCCGAGCAGCTCCCGCGCCAAACTCGGGTCAGCCCAGCATTGGGCAATATCGCCGGCGCGGCGCGGGCCAATCTGGTGGGCAATCAAGCGCCCGCTGGCCTGCTCGAAAGCCTTGACCATGTCAAGGACGGAATAGCCTTGCCCTGTACCAAGATTCACCGTGAGCATTCCGTCGTGCCGCTTGAGGTAGTCAAGCGCCGCCACATGGCCATCGGCCAAATCCGACACATGGATGTAGTCCCGCACACCGGTGCCGTCTGGCGTGGGGTAGTCAGCACCCCAGATGTTGAGACATTCCCTAAGGCCTGCCGCCACCTGCGCAATAAAAGGGATCAGATTGTTCGGAGCCCCCTGCGGATCTTCGCCGATCAAACCGGATTCATCAGCCCCGGCCGGATTGAAATAACGCAGCCGGCCGATGCGCCAATCGGGCTCAGCCTGGTGCAAGTCGGCCAGAATGTCTTCAATCATCAGTTTGCTGCGCCCGTAAGGGCTGCTTGCGGCGCGCGGAAAGTCTTCTCGCACCGGTGCCCTGGATGGGTCACCATAGACCGTGGCGGACGACGAAAAGACCAGCGTCTTCACATTTGCGCGGCGCATTGCCGCCAGCAGCTGCAAGGTGCCGTGGACGTTGTTGGCGTAATAATCAAGAGGCCGTTCGACGGACTCACCAACGGCTTTGAGTCCGGCGAAGTGCATCACAGCCGTGATGTGATGACGGGCGAACAACTGTTCCAGCAGGGCCGCGTCGCGGATATTCCCTTCGATGAAGCCGGGGCGTTTGCCGCAAATTGTTTCCAGACGGTCCACTACGTCAATGCGACTATTGCAAAGATTGTCGACGATCAACAGGTCGTGGCCGGCCAGTGCAAGCGCAACGCAGGTATGCGAGCCGATGTAGCCGGTGCCGCCGGTGATCAGAATCATGGTGCCAGCTTCCGAAGCTTCAGTGCCGAGGTTGATAACTGATTATGTGTGCAATTATCCCGCATGAATTGAATACCCCGTGAACAGCAACACATGAGCACTGCCAGCCTGTCGCATATCCCGCCAACCAGTCTGCTCGGGCAAGTGCTGCGCTTGCCCTTGCGGCTGATACCGAAGCGGGCGGTCATGACCGTGCGGTCGGGGCTTAATGCAGGCATGAAATGGGTCGCCGGGTCGAGCATTCATGGCTGCTGGCTCGGGCACTACGAGCACGACAAGCAGGGGCTGGTTGCGCGCCTGGTCAAACCTGGAATGAAGATATTCGACATCGGCGCCAACGCCGGCTTTTACGCCCTGGCGTTTTCGCGATTGACTGGCGCTGCCGGTCATGTCTGGGCGTTCGAGCCCTTCGCCGAAAACGCTTCCAACGTCCTGCACCATCTGCGCCTGAACGCGATCGGCAACGTCACCCTGCTTCAGGCTGCCGTTGCCGATCGGTCGGGTGTCGCCGGGTTTCAAATTGCGCAAAGCAATTCCATGGGGATGCTTGCCGCGCATGCCAAAGAGTATCTGGTGCCAACGGTTGCGCTTGATGCTTTGATTCAGAATGGCACCTTGCCCATGCCCGACCTGATCAAAATGGATGTGGAGGGCGCTGAAGCGTCGGTGCTGGAGGGTGCAAAGACGCTGTTGCGGCAACGCACCACCGTACTGCTGATTGCCCTGCACGGCGACGTACCCATGCGCGCTTGCTTGACGCTGCTGCACGAGGCCGGGTACGAGGCGTTTGCGCTCGACGGGAAAGCGCTGACCGCGGACGCCCCATTTGTGGACGAAATCTACGCCTTGCCGGCGGCCAATGTACTTGCGGTACCTGCGGGCATCGTGGCTTCGCAGACGGCGCAACCACCAAACGCGTAACCAACAAACAAACAGGAACAGATCAGCAACCATGTGCGGTATCGCCGGGATTTACAGTTATCGTGACGCCGCGCCTCCGGTAGACCGCGAAGAGTTGCTGCGCATCCGCGAGGCCATGCTCCGGCGCGGGCCGGACGGTGCCGGCCTGTGGATTTCCAACGACCAGCGCATCGGGCTGGCGCACCGGCGCCTGGCGATCATTGATCTATCCGATGCCGGCGCCCAACCCATGTTTAGCGCCGATGGCCGGCTGTGCATCACGTTCAACGGCGAGATCTACAACTACCGCGAGCTGCGCCGCGAGCTCGAAGCCAAGGGCTGCGTGTTTCGCTCGCACTCTGACACCGAGGTGTTGCTCCACCTCTATGCAGAGCGTGGTGAGGCCATGGTGCACGCCTTGCGCGGCATGTTCGCTTTCGGCATCTGGGACGAGCGCGCGCAGGAGTTGTTTCTCGCGCGCGACCCGCTGGGCATCAAGCCGCTCTACTACGCCGACAACGGCAACACGTTCCGCTTTGCATCGCAGGTCAGTGCCTTGATCAAGGGCGGGCAGGTCGATACCGGCGAAGACCTGGCCGGGGTAGCTGGCTTCCACCTGTTTGGCTGCGTGCCGGACCCGCACACCTTCCATCGCGCGGTACATGCCTTGCCGGCCGGCGCCACGCTACGGGTCGGGCGCGACCGCATGCACGAGCCGGTACCCTATTTCAGCCTGGCCGAGGAATTCCGGAAAGCCGAGGCCGCGCCGGTCACGCTCTCACCAGAAGCCGCCGAAGAATTGATTCGCGCCACGCTGCGTGACTCCATGAATCACCACATGGTGTCTGATGTGCCGGTGGGCATTTTTTTGTCTGCGGGTGTGGACTCCAGCATCCTTGCGGCACTGGGTGCCGGACAAAACCCGGGCAGCCTGCGCTCCATCACACTTGGGTTTCGCGAATATCAAGGTAGTCTGGATGACGAAACCGTCATTGCCGCCAAGACCGCCGAAAGCCTCGGCATCGAGCACACTACGCGCTGGGTCCAGCGCAGCGATTTTCGCGGTGAATGGCCAAATTTTTTTGCAGCGATGGACCAGCCGTCCACTGACGGCGTCAACAGTTATCTGGTGGCGCAGTCTGCCGCCCTCAGTCAACTCAAGGTGGCGATATCCGGCCTTGGCGGCGACGAACTGTTTGGAGGCTACCCAAGCTTTCGCGATGTGCCGCGTATACGGCGCTGGGTTCCGCACATGCCGGCCCTGGGCCGCGCAGTGCGCGCATTGTCCAACCCCTTGTTGGGCCGCTTCACCTCCCCCAAATATGCCGGACTGCTTGAATACGGCGGCAGCTACGCGGGCGCCTACCTGTTGCGCCGCTCCCTGCATATGCCGTGGGAGCTGCCGCGGCTGATGGGCCGCGAGCGCGCGCATATAGCGATGCAGTCGTTGCGCCCGCTTGAACATCTTGAACGCACAGTGCAAGGGCTGACGAGCGAGCGCTGCACTGTGGCGGCACTGGAGCTCACCTGGTACATGCGCAACCAGTTGCTGCGTGACTCTGACTGGGCCGGAATGCATCACGGCGTCGAGATCCGGGTGCCGTTTGCCGATGTCACCGTGATCCGCGCGCTGGCCCCCTTGCTGGCCGGCCGCAATCCGCCGACCAAGGCGCAATTGGGGCGCGCCGTAGCCCACCCGCTCGCCGACGCGATTGCCGCTCGCAAGAAGACCGGCTTTTCGGTGCCGGTACGCGACTGGCTGCGCGAAGATGCACCCAGTCTGGCGGGCAAGAGAGGCTTGCGCGGCTGGTCCCAGGTGATCAGGCGTAGCAAGGGCGGCAACCGTTTTCTGGCATTTATTACCGACGGCTTCGGGGGGCACGGCGGCATCGCCTTGTACAACCGCGATCTGCTGCAGGCACTATGCAGCAACCCGGCTTGTGCCAGCGGAGTGGCGATACCGCGGCACATGCCGAATCCCGCCGAGCCGATGCCGGAGAAGCTCAGCTATCTCGACGCCGCAGTCGGCGGCAAGCTACGCTACCTGGCTGCGGCGGTGCGCCAACTGCGCCACGATCGCAGCTTTGATGTCGTGCTGTGTGGTCACATCAACCTGCTGCCGCTGGCATGGCTGGCGAGCCGGCTGCTGAAGGTGCCATTGATCCTGATGATCTATGGCATCGATGCCTGGCAGCCGACCAAGAGCCGCGTTGCCAACCGGCTCGCCCACCAGCCCGACTGGGTGGTTTCCATCAGCGATATCACTGCAGAGAAGTTTCGTGCCTGGACCCGCGCCGGTGCCCAGCAATTGCTGGTGCTGCCGAACGCGATCCATCCTGAATGGTATGGCCCCGGCGCCAAGAACCCGGCCCTGCTGCAGCGCTACCGGCTCGAAGGCAAAACCGTGCTCATGACCCTCGGGCGCCTGGTGTCTGCCGAGCGCTACAAAGGCTTCGACGAAGTGATCGACATCCTGCCGGCGCTGGCTGTTGTGAAGCCTGACCTGGCCTACCTGATCGTTGGCGACGGCTCCGATCGCCGCCGCCTGGAGAAGAAAGTCAGAGCGCTCGGCCTGGTCGATCGCGTGGTGTTTGCCGGCCTGGTGCCCGAGGCCGAAAAGGCCGACCACTACCGCCTGGCCGATGCCTATATCATGGCAAGCCGCGGCGAAGGATTCGGCTTTGTACTGCTTGAGGCGATGGCCTGCGGCGTGCCGGTGGTGGCCAGCAAACTTGACGGAGGCAGGGAGGCGGTGCGTGACGGACAATTGGGCATGCTGGTAGACCCTGGCGATGCTGACAGCCTGAAACGCGCCATCCTGGAAACCCTGGCGCGCCCAACCGGGGTTGTTCCCGAAGGGCTGTCGTATTTTTCTTTCCCCCACTTCGAGGCGCGGGTGCATGCCTTGATCGGGCAGGTGCTGCCCGACCCCGCGCGCCCCGATCTTGTGCTCCCCTTGCTTGAGCGCACATTGGGTGACCGATGAAAACCGCCCTGATTCTCGGCATTTCCGGTCAGGACGGCGCGTATCTCGCGCGCCTGTTGCTGGAGAAGGGATATCGCGTGGTGGGCGGCTCGCGCGATGCGCAGATCACCTCTTTCGCGAATCTTGTCCGCCTTGGCATACGCGAGCGCGTCTCGCTTGAATCGGTCAGCCTGAACGACTTTCGCAGCGTATTGCAAACGCTGAGCAAGGTTGATCCCCATGAGGTCTACAACCTGGCCGGCCAGAGCTCGGTCGGCCTCTCGTTTGAGCAGCCGGTGGAGACGCTCGAAAGCATCGCTTTTGGCACCCTCAACCTGCTCGAAGCGATCCGCTTCAACGGCAAGGCGGTCAGACTCTACAATGCCGGCTCTTCAGAGTGTTTTGGCAACCTGCCGGACGCTCCCGCCGACGAAAACACGCCGTTTCGCCCGAAAAGCCCCTACGCAGTGGCCAAGGCGACTGCCTTTTGGGAGGTGGTCAATTACCGCGAGGCCTATGGTTTGTTTGCCTGCTCCGGCATCCTGTTCAACCACGAGTCGCCGTTGCGCCCGGAGCGCTTCGTGACGCGTAAGGTGATCGCGGCGGCTTGCCGCATCGCCGCCGGCTCGAAGGAAACGCTGCAACTGGGCGACCTCTCGATCGCGCGCGACTGGGGCTGGGCGCCGGAGTATGTCGAGGCCATGTGGCTCATGCTGCAACAGGACACGCCCGACGACTACGTGGTCGCCACCGGCAAAACTGTCACCCTGCAGGCCTTTGTGGAAACCGCTTTCACCCACCTGGCGCTCGACTGGCGCAAGCATGTCGTGACTGATGCCGGGATCGCCAGGCCGAATGAATTGCGGGTGAGCCAGGCCAATGCGGCCAAGGCCAGGGACCGGCTTGGATGGCAGGCGAAATACGTGATCCACGATGTCGCGCGATTGATGATCGAGGAAGAGCAAAGATCTTGAAACCGGAAGTTGCCATCATCCATATAGCACCAAGCTCGGGCTGGCGCGCCCTGAACCTCGGCGATATCTGGCAATTTCGGGAGTTGCTGACCATCCTTGTCTGGCGTGACCTGAAAGTGCGCTATCGCCAAACGGTATTGGGTGCCACCTGGATCATCGGTCAGCCCCTGCTCACCATGCTGATCTTTACGTTCATTTTCAACCGGCTGGCGAAGATTGACAGCGGCTCGCAAGTACCCTACGAAATTTTCGTGCTGACCGGCCTGCTACCGTGGAATTTTTTCGTGGCGGCCGTGCAAAATTCCGGCAATAGCCTTATTGGCAACACCCATCTGATATCAAAGGTATATTTTCCCCGCCTGCTGGTGCCCACCTCCGCCATCCTCGCTGCACTGGTTGATCTCGCGGTATGCTGCTTGCTGCTTGCGGTCATGCTGTTCTGGTATCAGATTCCGGTCGTCGCAAACATCGTGGCTCTGCCAGCGATCATCGTGCTTGCGTGCGGCATCAGCTTGGGATTGGGTCTCTGGCTTTCGGCCTTGAATGTTGAGTATCGCGATATTCGCGTGATAACACCATTCTTGCTGCAGTTGTGGATGTTCGCTACACCGGTAGTCTATCCGCTTCACCTGTTGCCTGAGCGCTATCAGTTGCTGGCTGTGCTGAACCCCATGACTGGCGTTGTGGAATCGTTTCGCTGGTGCCTGATCGGGACGCCCTTTCCGGCTGATGCGTTCATGTTCTCAATTATGGCGATGCTGGGTTTGCTGTTCAGTGGTGCCTTTTACTTTCGCCGCACGGAGCGCAATTTTGTCGACTTACTGTAGTTGTCCGCACATCGTGTGTGAGATCGACTTGTCATGAACGCCATTGAAGTTCATGGTCTGTCGAAGGAGTACCGGCTGGGAGGACCCAGCGGCAATCGGTACGCAACATTGAGGGATGCCATTTCCGGGTTCGGCCGAAATCTCTTTTCCCGGCATCACTCGATACCCGCCGCGCCTGCCGAAGAATCATTTTGGGCGCTCAAGGATGTTTCGTTTGATCTCCCCGAGGGCGAAGCGCTGGGGGTGATCGGCCGCAATGGTGCCGGTAAGTCCACGCTGCTGAAAATCCTCTCCCGCATTGTCGAACCAAGCGCGGGCCATGCCCGCTTGCGCGGGCGGGTGGCGTCGTTGCTCGAAGTGGGTACCGGATTTCATCCGGAATTGACGGGGCGGGAGAATATTTTTCTCAATGGCACCATTTTGGGCATGACCCGCGTGGAGATAGCCCTTCACTTTGACGAGATCGTGGCGTTCGCCGAGGTGGAGCAGTTTCTCGACACGCCGGTGAAACACTATTCGAGCGGAATGTATGTGCGGCTTGCGTTCGCCGTGGCGGCGCATTTGACCTCAGAAATTTTGATCGTCGACGAAGTTCTCGCCGTTGGAGATTACGAATTCCAGCGGCGTTGTCTCGGCCGGATGAATAGCGTCGCGCACAGCGGCAGAACGGTTTTGTTTGTCAGTCACAACATGGCGGCAATTGAGGAACTATGTTCACGAACTTTGCTGCTCGAACATGGTGCCATTGAATGCTTTGATGCAACCCAAAAGGTGGTTGCCCACTATCTCTCGTCAGGCAACACCAAGGCTCTTGACGACCTTGACAGCCACAAATATCGGGAAGGAAACGGGCGCGCCCGCATTACGAAGATAGAGCTGCTCTCCGAAGATGGTCGATCCGGCATCGAGCACCTGACGTTCGAACAGAGTTTCCGGGTCCGGCTGCACTATGATGCCAGAGAACGCATCCCGAGTCCGTGGATTGGTTTGGCGCTTTTGACGCCTCGCGACGAGCGAGTATTCCTCACTGATTCCTCCGAGTCGGGTTGCGACCTTCCCTTCATCGAAGGCAAGGGTCACATGGACTGCGTCGTGCATTCTCCTAATTTTCTGCCGGGAATGTACAGCCTCGAAGCCTGGATCATTGACATTCCAAATGTCAGTTTTGCCGATCACCTGCGCATGGTAGGCAAGGTCGAAGTCGTCATCGCCAGCTCGCGAACCGGCAATCTTGCGCATTTGCTCCATCCAGAGCGTGGCCGAATCTACTTGCAGTGTGATTGGCAGCACAGGTAATGGGTGCCTGGCAAAGCGTGCCACAAAGCAGGGCCGCACCGAGGTTGCCTTCGACGCCCTGTGCTGATTTACACGATGCTTACGCGGTAGATTTTAGCTCTGTAGTCTGTGTTGCTGCGCCCAGGTCCATCTCAAACAAGTAATGGCAAGTTGGATTGATCGCGTATCTTTGCACGACCGGATCAGCGAACTTCGGGTCTTTGGCGATTAATTTATATCCATGCTCTTCAATGACACCGCCAAAATCACGGCCATCGTTCGTCAGCAGATGTTCGCCGCCATGATCGCCGCCGTTTGGCACGATCATCAAATACCTGACTCTGGATTTTTGCAATAGAGTTAACCACCAGCTTATGGCGGTGAGTGTGCATTCTGAAAAACTGTGTATATTTACAGCTAAGGTTACGCTTTCACCCGCCAAAACATTTTCAACTTGGTCCAATGGGACCACAACCGCCCTATCCTCCACCTTCCGAAACCGGAGGTAATGTTCCGAGACAAAGGTCGAAACAGCGATTGCATCTGTACACAAATATTTTTGCACGTTCGGCATTGCACACACTGTTCTATGCGCCAGCCGGCCATAGCCTGCACCGATGTCCAAAAACGTAAAGCCCCGGGTGCGGGAAATTTTCAGATGTTTTTCGAGAAAGTAGAGCTCCGCGACTGAATCGAGCAAATCACGCGACACCAACCTGTTATCGATACGGAACGCGAAATTGCCGAAAGCCTCGTCTTCCCCCAAGCAGTCCAGAAGGGCTAGATGGTCTATCGATTTCAGGTAGTACAGTGTCAACGCATACGCCATGATGTTCATGTTGGGTCCGCGCAATTGCCAGACGTAGGCGTTGTCCCCCCGAAAATGGACGATGTCTTCCGGCCTGACGTGACCGTCTGCCCAAACTGCGGGGATCGTTACTTCATTGTTAAAGCTGCTGTATCTGGCCTGCAGTTCTTTGAGTCTGAGGTTGTCCGCGCACAGGTAGTCAATCGAGGCGGCTGGAAGTTCCGAAATGTTGTAGCTCGGCTGAAGCTGGGGATTTGCTTGCCATTCATAGAGCAAATGCCTATCAATTTGCACATGGCCGGATAGCGGCCTAACGTAGCCAAGGCGAGCCAGAACGGCGGTTAGAATCTTACGCAGAAAGGGTCTGATGTTCATTTGATACCGTGCGCTTTATTGCTGCGGATGACCCAACGCCGATTTTTTCTGGACAAAAGTGATCATGAATATATTAATAACCGGTGCGGGCGGGCTAATTGGCGGAGAAGTCTTACGGGCCTTTCAGGATTCCAAGCATCAGATCACCGGAATTTTTCGCACAACCCCTATTAATTTTAAGTCAAGGGCCGAATTGACTTATGCCGATTTGTCCAATTCACAAAGTGATTCCGTGCTTCAGCGGTTAAACCCGGATTGTGTTGTGCATTGCGCGGCCCAGATGCCAGCCAGCTTCGACGGAGAATATGCGAGGCGGGCTGCGGAGGAGAATTCCTTCATAGATCACCGAATTCGGAAGTTTTGCGAAAGCAAGTCAATCCGTTTGGTCTATTGTTCTAGCACAAGCGTCTACGGGTTGCCATCAATCATGGTCTCAGAAAACTCCCCAACGATGCCTGCGGGGCCGTATCCGCGAGAGAAGCTGGGGATGGAAAAAGCACTATCGGAATCTGGTTTACCGGCAGTGATTCTCCGTATCAATGCCCCTTACGGAGTTCGGCAAAAGGCAAATACGGTGTTGAAGATATTCGTAGAAAACGCGCTCTCGAATCTGGACCTGACTTACCACGGCACGGGTAGCAGATGTCAGGATTTTACTTCGGTCCATGACGTCGGCCGCGCTATTCAATATGCTGTGGCGAAGAAGCATGTGCGGGGAATCATTAATATTTCCGCTGGCTCACCCATCTCAATGCGATCGTTGGCGGAGCTGGTTGTTTCCTGTGTTCCTTTCACAAAAAGTAAAATCACAAGCTCCGGAATCGCGGATGCTCAAGAGCACTACCGTGCTTTATTTGATATCAGCAGGGCCAGAGACTTACTCGATTGGTCACCTGCCGTTTCCTTGGGAGATGGAATTCGGGCGTGGTTGAGTGAATTGTCTCGGGCAACCAAATGAAAATTGGATTCTTGTCGGATGCGCACGGCAATATCGCAGGAATGTCGCGCTGCCTCGACTATATTCACAAACATGCAGCATCTGCGGTATTCCTAGGAGATGCCGTAGGCTACATGCCCGATGCGGCGGAGGTGATCAGTTGTTTGATTTCCGAATCTATACCGTCTCTCATGGGTAACCACGATGCAATGCTTCTCGGCCTGCTTAGGCTCGATCCGGTTCGCGATGTCGTTTATCGGATTGAACAATCCCGGCCGCTGTTGCGTCCGGATCACCGTTCGTGGTTAGGAAGAAATCTCCCGTTTCTGGAAATGACGGTTGGAAAAAAGCGAATTCTTTGCGTTCACGGAAGCCCGTGGAATCCGTTGTCTGGATATGTTTACCCCGATTCGGATTTCAAACCTTTTCAAGATCTCACATATGACGCGGTATTTATGGGCCATACCCATAGACCCTTTATTAGAAGAATGAACGGCAAATTGGTCGTTAATGTAGGTTCTTGTGGATTGCCGCGTGACGAAGGATCGCTAGCCAGTTGTGCGTTGTACGACTCGGAAACCAATGACTGCGAAATTATCAGGATTGGTTTCGGAATGAAGCATCTTGTGGAAAATCTCCATGGCAAAATTCACCCAGAGGTTGAACAGTGTTTTTTGAGAAAGTCACGCACTCCAATTGAAGGGCGAATTGTTTCCTTGGGACGGCTATGAGTGCAAGATTGACGGTCATGGTTACCGGTGTGGGTGGTGGCGGCATTGGCGAGCAGATACTGAAAGCCTTACGCTGTTCAACCATGCGCTATGAGATTGTCGGATGCGACATGTCGTCGGATAGCGGCGGGCTTATGCACGTAGACCATCCCTATTTGGTTCCCTCTGCAACGGACGACCAGTATGTCGCGACGATTCTTGCCATCGCAAAAAAGCATAGTGTTCAGGTTATCTTCCCGGGGACCGAAGCGGAGCTGAAGGTCTTCAGCCAGAACCGGAGCGCGTTTGCCGCGCAAGGAATTTTTCTCCCAATCAACCCTGATGCAGTAATCGACATCTGCCTCGACAAGTCGAAATCGATGGAATTCCTTTCCAAGCACGATTTCGAATCTCCCAAATCCCTTGATATCTCCTCCTCGCAAGACCTCGAGAAGGTGTCCTTTTTCCCGGCAGTGTTAAAACCGTCTGTTGGCGGTGGTGGGTCGACAAACGTTATGCTCGCTCAGTCCCGGGCAGAGCTGCTGACATTTGGACAATATCTGCTCACTATCTACCCGACTTTCATTGCCCAAGAGTATGTCGGCAGACCCGAGTGTGAATTTACAGTCGGCGTTCTCGTTTCCATGGAGGGGACGCTTTTGAATTCCATCGCGATAAAGAGAAATATTCTCTCGGGCCTCAGTTGTCGTACAAGAGTTGTCAACAGAACTGGCCGAGAGGATCTTGGGAAATTTCTAGCGATCAGTAGCGGTGTTTCACAAGGAGAAGTCGTGAGGTTTCCTGAGGTAACGGAGCCATGTGAAAAATTGGCGCTCGCGTTGGGCTGCCGAGGCGCTGTCAATATACAGTGCCGCTACGTCAATGGTCACATTGTTGTCTTCGAAATTAATCCGCGTTTTTCCGGCACGACATCGCTGCGTGCTTTGGTCGGCTACAACGAACCAGATATTCTCATCCGAAATTATTGTTTGGGCGAAACAATTACGCCAAGGTTCACGTACAACACTGGTTTCATCGCCCGCGGACTGATCGAAACGGTCATCGACAAATCTCGTTTCTCAAACGGGAGGGATGTGCATTGAACCAATCTTCCAAGAAAATGATCTGGGAGATAGGCCTGCTTCCGTTCATGTGGGGAGAGTTGCCAACCCCGACCAATGGTCCGGATTTGCCGGATGCACTTCCGTTTACTTTGTCGTTCGACGAACAGACCGGAAGAATTTATCAGGTTGAACGCGAAGAAGTTGATGAAGCGCTGACAGTTGCCTATGAGAAAGGCTCAAAAATCTCTGGAATGATGGATAGTGTTGGATTGGGAAGGCGGTACGCTGAAGACTTCATTGCCTATCTCCAGAGATCAATTGGCCAAAAGCGCCTAGACGGGATGCGTGTACTCGAAATCGGATGTGGAAAGGGCTACTTACTTTTCGCGCTGGAGCAACTCGGTGCATCGTGTATTGGGATCGAACCGGGGGTCCATGGACAAGATGGCGCGAAGGAGTACGGCGTCCGAATCGTACGGGATGAGTTTCCTTCCAATCAGATCGAAGGAAAATTCGACCTGATAATTCTCTATGCTGTTCTCGAGCACGTGTCTCAACCGGTTGAATTTTTGGCGGCGATCAAGAATGCGATGACACCTGACGGACGCATCGTGCTGTCCGTCCCGGATTGTGGGCCCTACATCAGAACTGGGGACATATCGATGCTTATCCACGAGCATTGGAGCTATTTTACGAAGCGGACCCTTGAGGCCATGTTATTAATGGCCGGTATGAAGAGTGTGGAGATCACTGCGTCTGGATTCGGCGGTTCGTTGAATGCGACGGCAAAGATAGACTTCAATAGTCGAACGAAAGGAATGGATATTCCTGTTCCGATCAAAGGTTTACGTGAGGACTTTAAAACGTTCGTCACGAAAGGGAAAGAATCCATAAGAAGGGTCGAAGCCTTTGTTAAGGATCAACGAGCGTTGGAGCAGACACTGGCCTTTTACGTGCCCGGGCGTGTTGTGAATTCGCTTACTCTATCAGGCGTCGACCTTTCTCATTGCCGTTTTGTTGACGACAACGAGGTTCTGCACGGTCGGTTCTATCCTGGCATCAATATTTCAATAGAGTCACGACAGGAACTTTTAGCTCGGCCGACAGAAACCATCATCATTTTTTCCCGCAGCTTCGGGGAAAAAATCGCAAATGAAATTCGACCGATGCTGCCGCCGTCTGTCCGAATTGTGCTCTGGAACGAGTTGTTTGGATAGATAAAAGTGCCCATGACTTTATGAGATTCGCCAAAAGCCTTCTTGAATCACCTTCACGGTTGTTCCGCGTTGATTCGGCGAGGATTTAGTTTGATTGGCCGTCGACTTATGCAATATCGACCGTTAAGGCTCGTGGCAATTGCAACTTGCATCGTGGTTTCCGCAAGTGCAGGGTTTCTGATTCGATGGACGCGTTGGATCATACGCTCCCGCCCGCGGATAACACATGGAATATGCCCACTGAATTCCCTGAAGGATTCGGTTTTGGCTGACCGGTCTGTGGGCAGTCTTGCGCGGTCTGTTGTGTTGTACGCCCGGCAGACAAGTGCGTACGACTACACCACCGAGGCAGACTTTGATGTCGTATTTTCTAAGAGTCAGCAAGAATCAACCGAAAAATACTGGCAGTGCCTTTGTCATATCCTGATTTCGACAGATATCTGGAGTACGTCATTCAGGCCGTTTCTACCTGCCAAGCATGAGACGGCAAATGCGTTGATCCTCTGGATGATGAAAGCCGTCGGCATCCGTATCATTGTGTTCCCGTATGGCTCAGATGTCGCGTGGCGCGACAGGCATAGGGATCGTTTCGACTGGGTTGGCAAGATGCAATTGGACTACCCAGATTGGGACTTGGAGGCATGGGGGGAATCCACTCAAGCGAATGTTCGAGTCTTCTCCAGATATGCGGATATTGTTA
The DNA here is from genome assembly GCA_031430015.1 of Burkholderiales bacterium. Lineage (GTDB taxonomy): Bacteria > Pseudomonadota > Gammaproteobacteria > Burkholderiales > JAEUOS01 > CANJDH01. The sequence goes on along the minus strand of JANPAR010000021.1, from coordinate 34,762 downwards.
TTGGGATGGATGGCTCCGTTCGCAGATTTCTTCTTCGCGACGACATTCACTGTAAGCCCATTCCCGTAAATACTCACTCCCTGACCCCGCTTGGGCGCCGGCACAAAGACGGCATACCGGTCATCGTGCATGCGCCAAACCACCGAAACGTCAAGGGCACGCAATTTCTTATGGATTCACTGGAGCAATTGCGGCGGCTCGGCATCCGTTTTGAGTTGCGCGTGATTGAGGGGATGCGTCGTGCTGATGCGATTGCGGCCTATCGGCAGGCAGACATCATTGCTGACCAATTTGTCATTGGAGCATATGGCGTTTTCGCGCTTGAGGGCTTGGCATTGGGAAAGGCCGTTCTGACGTATTTGGATCATGACCATTTGTCAGATCCAGCGCTCAATTTGCCCATTGTCAATACCAACAGAGACAATATGACGGCTGTCCTCGCTGTCCTGTTGCAGGTGCCAGAACTCTGCGAACGCCTTGGCGCTGCGGGACGCACCGCCGTTGTCAAAAATCATTCGCTGGAAGCGATAGGTGAATTTAATAAGATGATTTACGACCATTTGTGGTGGGGTGCGAGATTGGAGATTGAGAAAGCAACCTTTTTTGATCCTCATCGAACCGCAAGAGCATTCACTGAGAATCCTGGCGACGAAAAGTTCTGGCCGGTTGCCGTCGATGATCTCGGAGAAAAAATACGCGCAGCGTTGAACAGGCTTCATTCGGGCAGCATGCAGAGTGCTAGCGTGAATTCCGAAGCTGAATTTGCCGGGAGTTGGCCGCATGGGTTATCTCAGCAAATTGATGCCAAAGCTTGAATTGGGTCGTGCAACAGCGTTACAGGATTGTCGGCGGCTGACGGTTGTGGCTCCTTCCGCCTACTTGCTTGGCGGTGTCCAGACTTGGTTAGATTATCTGGTGCCAGGCTTGGAGGCTTCGGGCTGGCAGGTGACGGTTCTGCTTGCACATGGCGCTAATGGCGACGCCAATTCCTATCTGCAGAAGCACCCTTTTGCACGCGCTCATCTGGCGGAAAGCCCGACCGGTACCCGCGAAGGCCGAGTCCGCGCCTTGTGCGAGGCGATTCGTATGCTTGCCCCGGAGGTTGTTCTTGCGGTCAACATCGTCGATACCTACGAGGCAGTCGCGCGCCTGCACCACGGCGGCGGCGCGCCGAAAGTGGCGATGGCTTTGCATGGATTGCATTCTTCGTTCTACCAAGACATTGCAGCGTACTCGGCAGTGCTGGACGGGGTCATTGTCACCAACCGCCTGGGTGCCGCCGCCGCAGTCGCTCGAGGCGGACTGCCCGATGGCCGGGTTCATTACGCGCCCTGTGGTGTGTTGGTGCCCGATTTTTCAGTGCCTGCAGAAACGAGCGACAAACTGGCGCTACTGTACGCGGGTCGCTTCGATGCGAGGGAGAAGAGAGTGCTGGATCTTCTACCGATTCTGCGCGCGCTCGACCGCGCCGGGTTGAATTTCTCTCTGAAACTGGCCGGGGCCGGTCCCGCCGAAACCGATCTGCGCAACGCCTTGCTCGAATTCGGCGAGCGCGTGCAGTTCCTGGGATTTTTGAGCGATGCTCAAATGAGGGAGACGTTCTATTGCCCCGGTGCGGTTGCGCTCGTGATGTCGCCCAGTGAAACCGGGCCCTTGGCCGCGTGGGAGGCGATGGCCAACGGGGTGGCGTTGGTGAGTTCCCGCTTCGTTGGAATTGGCCTTGAAGGTGGTTTGCGTGACGGTGAGAATTGCCTTACTTTTCCCGTTGGTGACACTGAGGCCGCCGCCGCCGCAATTGCGCGCCTTGCTGATCCCGCTTTGCGTCGATCCTTGGCGAAGGCCGGTTACGAAGTGGTCAGAGAATGTTACAGCCGCGAGGCGTCGATACGCACCTGGGATGGGGCACTACGGCAAATTGCTGGCCAGCAACCTCTGCCCGCTTGTCCTGTGTTTAGACCGGCACCAACTTCCGGACGGCTGGACCGTTATCTTGGGATCGGGGCGGCAGAAAGTTTGCGCCGATTCCTCGGTCTGCGCTTCCGGCACAGTGAGCCGGGTGGTGAGTGGCCCCATTCTTACGGCGCCGACAATGACCAACACTTTGGCCGGCTATTGGCGGACATGGATCAACGGGGAGATCGGGCAGACCAAATACACGACTCATGTAAAATTTGAGCCTGCAACGTAGAAGCGATTCGATTCTCAGTTGATGGGGTTTCGTTTGAAAACTATGAGTACAACAAACCTATGCCAGCCGCACCGAACGCCAGTTCCATGATTAATTTTCCGTCTGCAATCAGAGACCGCAAAATTCGATTTGGAGTTGTAGGTTGTGGCAGGATTGCCCGCAATCATTTTGATTCTCTGGTCACGCATGGCGAACGCACCGAACTCGTAGCAGTATGTGATGTTAACGCTGACGCATTGTTGAGTGCGGCAAAGCAATCTGGTGCAAAGGCGTTTGCCAGCTTGCCGGATCTTCTTCAGGGATCCGATTGCGACGTAGTTGTGCTCGCCACCCCAAGTGGGCTGCATGCCGGACAGGCGATCCAGGTGGCTAGGGCTGGCCGCCATGTCATTACTGAAAAGCCCATGGCGACGCGCTGGGAAGACGGAAAAGCCATGGTCGCAGCGTGCGATGCGGCCGGGGTCAGGTTGTTTGTGGTTAAGCAAAACCGCCGTAATTCGACCTTGCAGTTGCTCAAGCGCGCAGTCGAGAAGCGTCGTTTCGGCCGAATCTTCATGGTCAATATCAACGTGCTGTGGAGTCGGCCTCAGTCCTACTACGATAGTGCCAAATGGCGCGGAACCTGGGAATTCGACGGCGGCGCATTCATGAATCAGGCCAGTCACTATGTGGACTTGCTCGACTGGCTGATTGGTCCGGTCGAGAGTCTGCAGGCCTATACCGCCACGCTGGCGCGCGATATACAGGTGGAGGACACCGGTGTGATGAGCCTAAAGTGGCGTTCCGGGGCGTTGGGCTCGCTCAGCGTGACGATGTTGACCCATGAAAAAAACTTTGAGGGATCAATCACCATCATTGGCGAAAAAGGTACGGTGCGGATAGGTGGCCTGGCAGTGAACCAGATCCAGCACTGGAACTTCGCCGAATCGGAACCGGACGACGCCAAGGTGCAAGACGCAAGTTATGCGACCACTTCAGTGTACGGTGCCGGGCATCCGCTGTTCTACGATAACGTGATCAGCGTGCTTCGAGGGGAGGCGGAGCCCGATACTGATGGGCGTGAAGGGTTGAAATCGCTTGAAATATTGGTGGCCACCTATATGTCCGCGCGCGATGGCCGCCGCGTCTCACTGCCCCTTGACCTCTGATGGGCGCGAGCTATTTTGTTCATTCATCGGCAGTTGTCGATCCAGGCGCGATCATCGGTGCCGGCACCAAAATCTGGCACTGGGTGCATGTGTGTGGCGGCGCGCGTATCGGCGCGAACTGCGCTCTCGGGCAGAATGTTTTCATCGGTAACCAGGTAACCATCGGGAATCACGTCCGCATTCAGAACAACGTCTCGGTTTATGACGGCGTCGTTCTGGAGGATGACGTGTTCTGCGGGCCAAGCATGGTGTTCACGAATGTCTACAACCCCCGCGCGGCCATTTCCCGCAAAGCCGACTACCGCGCCACGCTGGTACGTCGCGGAGCGACTATGGGTGCCAATTGCACGATAGTCTGCGGCGTAACCATCGGTACCCATGCATTCATCGGTGCCGGCGCGGTGGTCAATCGCGATGTCCTTGATTTTGCGTTGATGCTTGGCGTGCCGGCACGGCAAAACGGGTGGATCAGCCGCTTCGGTGAGCGGCTGGCGGGATTACCGCTCTCCGGCGAGGGTGAGGCGGCCTGCCCGCACACCGGTGACCGCTATGTGCTTGAGAGCGGCCGGTGCCGTCTCGTGGCGTAATCATGGAGTTCGCGGATCTGAAATCGCAGTACCAAGCGCTCGCGCCGGTGATTGATGCGCGTATTCGCAAGGTGTTGTCGCATGGTCAATTTATCATGGGCCCGGAAGTCGTGGAAATGGAGCAGCAGCTTGCCCAATTCACCGGCACCAAGCACTGCATTAGCTGCTCCTCTGGCACCGATGCCCTGTTGATTGCCCTGATGGCGCTCGGACTGAAGCCCGGCGACGAGGTCATTACCACGCCATTTACGTTTGTTGCGACGGCGGAAATGATCGTGCTGTTGGGCGCGCGGCCCGTATTCGTGGACATCGAACCCGATACGTGCAACATTGACGCCGCAGCCATTGAGGCGGCGATCACGCCGCGCACCCGTGCAGTCATGCCAGTGTCCTTGTATGGTCAGCCGGCAGACATGGATGCGATCAACCACATAGCGTCTCGCCGGAGCTTGGCGGTAATTGAGGATGCGGCGCAGAGCTTTGGCGCCACCTATAACGGAAAACCAAGCTGCAACCTGTCGACCGTTGCCTGCACCAGTTTTTTTCCGAGCAAACCGCTTGGCTGCTACGGCGACGGTGGGGCTTTGTTCACCAATGACGGCGAAGTGGCCCAGGCGATGCAAGAGATACGTGTCCATGGGCAAGAGCGCCGCTACTACCATACCCGGATTGGCATTGGCGGGCGCATGGACACGCTGCAATGCGCCATTGTTCTCGCCAAGCTCGAGCGTTTCGAATGGGAAATCGCGGCACGGCAGCGCATTGCCACGCGCTACGACCTGCTTCTGGCGCCTCTGGCAGAGCGGATTGCATTGCCATGCGTGAGGTCGGGTCGGACAAGCGCGTGGGCGCAGTACACGGTGCGCGTGAGCGAGCGCGACGCACTGCAGGCGGCGCTTAAGGAAAGCCGTATTCCCACCGCTGTGCATTATCCCGTTCCCTTGCACAGACAACCGGCTTATCGCCATTGCGGTGTTTCCGGTGAGTTGCAGCAGGCTGATCGGGCCGCCAATCAGGTGCTGTCACTGCCGATGTCAGCCGACCTGTCGGCCATCGACCAGGATCGCGTGGCAGAGGCGCTCATTCTTGGCCTGGCGCGAGCGCCAGCCCTTGCTGTGCCGCCCGACCGGTGAGATCCAAATCCAAGCCGCCATGCCAAATCCAATAGCCATTTCAGTGCCAGCTACCGGTGAAGAAGAATGGCAGGCCCTGCGTGAGCCACTACTCTCAGGCTGGCTCACGCAAGGTCCGAAAGTGGCTGAATTCGAGCGCGCATTTGCTGCGCGGCATGGCGTCAAGCATGCTCTTGCGGCAAGCAACTGCACCACGGCTCTTCATCTCATTTTGGCAGCTCTCGAACTTGGCCCGGGCGACGAAGTAATCGTACCCGCGTTCACGTGGATCGCCACCGCAAATGCCGTGCTCTACTGCGGCGCGACTCCGGTGTTTGTTGACATTGACCCGCGCACGTTCAATATGGATCCTGCGGCCCTCGCGGCTGCTCTCAGCGCGCGCACCAAGGTGATTATCGCGGTGCATCTGTTCGGGTTGTGCGCTGACATGAATGCGATCAAGCGCATTGCACCCGGAATTCCGGTCATCGAGGATGCAGCCTGTGCCGCAGGCGCGAGCTACTTTGGTGCGCCAGCAGGTTCCATCGGCATTGCCGGCGCGTTCTCGTTTCACCCGCGCAAATCGATCACTACCGGCGAAGGTGGGATGGTGACCACCAACGACGACGCATTGGCAGAGCGCATCAGCAGGTTGCGCAATCACGGTGCAGGCGCTACTGAGGAACAACGCTGGGCGGGGCCCAAGCCATATTTGATGCCGGATTTCAATTTACTCGGTTTCAACTATCGTATGACCGATATTCAGGCGGCGGTAGGAAGCGTTCAATTGACCAAGCTGGACCGGTTCATTGCCGAGCGGCAAAGTTGGGCTGGCCACTATCGCGCCCAATTGGGCCAATTGGAGTGGCTGATATTGCCGGAGGTGCCCCAAGGCTATGACCATGCGTGGCAATCCTTTGTATGCCGGATCGACGCGTCGCGCGCTCCGGCGCCGCGCAATGAAATCATGGAGCAGCTTCAGAAAGCGGGCATTAGCACGCGCCCCGGCACGCACGCCGTGCATATGCTTGGCCTGTACCGCGACCGGTTCGACTGCAAGCCGGGAGACTTTCCCGTAGCCCGGGATTGCGATTTGTTCAGTATGGCGATCCCTTTGCATAACCGAATGACTCCGGATGACTACGATCGGGTAGTAAGCGCAATTCGCGCCATTTAGTCTGTCGAACACACCTACACACAGGAAAACCGATGCCCATTGAAGGCAAGAATATTTTCATCACCGGTGGCGCTGGTTTCATCGGTTCGACGCTTTCTTCCCGGCTTTGCGAGCGAAACCGGATAGTCCTGTTCGACAATCTCGCCCGGAACACGCTTCAGCATTCGGAACGGGCGCTGCATGCGAATGTCTCGCTTGTGCAGGGCGACATTCTGGACTTCGATGCCCTCAAACGCGCCATGGCCGGCAGCGACATTGTGGTGCACGCCGCAGCCATTGCCGGAATTGATACGGTGTTAATCGCACCCGTGAAGACCATGGAAGTCAACATGCTTGGCACGGCCAACGTGTTGCGGGCGGCGCACCAGTGCAGCGTAAAGGACCGCGTGATCGACTTCTCTACATCAGAAGTGTTCGGGCCGATGGCCTATCGTGTGACGGAGTCGATGCAAACGGTATCCGGATCGGCGGGGGAAGCGCGCTGGGTTTACGCAGTGAGCAAGCTGGCGGGTGAACATCTCGCCCACGCCTATTTCCGCCAGTTCAGCCTGCCCGTGATTACGGTCAGGCCGTTCAATGTGTACGGGCCTGGGCAGACCGGCGAGGGAGCGATTCAAATTTTCATCCGCAAAGCGCTGCGACACGAGGCGATTACCATTCATGGTGAAGGCACGCAGATCAGGGCTTGGTGCTACATCGACGATATGGTTGACGGGCTGATGCTCGCCCTTGAGTCGCCGAACGCCATTGGCGAATCGTTCAACATCGGCAACGCCCGTGCGGTGACCACGATTTACGGTTTGGCGCAGACGGTGTGCCGGGTACTCGATTCGCGCTCGGCCATTGAATTCAAGAATCCCTTGTCGGCAGACATTGAACTGCGCATTCCGGAAACGAAAAAGGCGCAGGATCTGCTGGGGTTCAAAGCCTTGATAGACCTTGAGGAAGGAATCCGCAGAACGGCCGAGTGGTACCGCGGCAGAACGCTGTAGCTAGAAACGCGAAAAATCCATGATAACCCCTCCCACCAACGATTTCAGCCCTGTTCCATGCCACGAAGCCCGTCCCATGTGCCGTTTGGCTGCAGTCCGTTGAGACCGAAATCTCAAGGGAATTGAAGGCGCGCCACTGGCGTCTTTGGACACGGTCGGAAACATGCCCATGCCTTACCGGCTGAAGCCAAAACTTGGCGTCGCAATTTTCGACTGGCCGCGCTATGAATGGCATTTGCGCCGGTCTTGGCGGCAAATTTGTAATCGCAACGAGCGCCTGCGGGCATCACCGGATGAGCGCGGCGTCGTTTGTGAATGGCGCTGGACTTCGGATTTGCACGCTCCCAAGGTATTCCCATCACTTGGACGCCGAGTGATGGTACGGGCCTTGCGCGATTGGCCGGTTGATTTTGGCGAGCCTTGTGAATCGGCAGGCAGACCGGTACAAGTAAGTTTCATCATTGGACATCGTGGCATGCAACGCCTGCCACACTTGCTCGCTACTCTCGGTACGATTGCTGCGCAGCGCGGCGTTACATGGGAGTGCATCGTGGTCGAACAGTCCGACCAAATTGAAATTCAGCGATATTTACCGCCCTGGGTTCGATATGTGCATACCCCGCTGCCGGCTGCGAAGTTGCCATATTGCAGAGCGTGGACGTTGAATGTGGGCGCACGTGCGGCGGTTGGCGAGTTGCTCGTTTTTCATGACAACGATCTATTGGTTCCCGCGAGATACGCCGCCGAATCCTGGGCACGATATCAGGAGGGCTTTGAAGTAATCAATCTCAAACGGTTCATTTTCTATCTTGGTCAATCGCATTCTGTGGACGTCCAGTCAAGTCATTGCCTTGATTGCTCCCAAGCCCCTGAGGCCATCATGCAGAATGCCGAAGCTGGCGGCAGTTTGGCTATGACGCGAACAGCCTTTCTGGCGATCGGCGGCTATGACGAATCCTTTGTCGGCTGGGGCGGCGAAGACAACGAGTTTTGGGAGCGCGCACACACGCGCCGGGTGTGGCCCTACGGATACCTGCCCATGGTGCATCTGTGGCATTCCGCGCAGCCACGCAAGACCGATTCAGACAACCCTACCCTACGTCGTTACGAGGCGCTTTCCCGTATCAGCGTGGACGAGCGCATCGCGGCATTGCGCAAACGTGAATTCGGGCAGCCGGACCGCTTGGCGGCCGACTGGGCGAATGGATGAGTGCGTGCGTCATGAGGCCCGAATAATCAATGTGTGGAATCGCTGGCTGGTACAACACCGCAGGTCAAACTCGCGATCTGGCGCAACTCGACGCCATGGCCAATGCCATCGCGCATCGGGGGCCCGATGATCAAGGCAGGTTTGTGGACCAGGGCGCGGGCATTGCACTAGCCCATCTGCGTCTGAGCATCATTGATCTCAGTGCCGCCGGCCACCAACCGATGGCAACGGCAGATGGGTCAGTCGTCCTGATCTTCAACGGCGAACTCTACAACTATCTCGCATTAAAGCGCGAACTAGAAGCGCTGGGCCATGTGTTCCGCTCGCGCAGCGATACCGAAGTGGTGCTCATTGCGCTGGCCCATTGGGGTGCGCAGGCACTGGAGCGCTTCAACGGCATGTTTGCACTGGCCGCCTGGCATGCGCGCGAGCGCATGCTCCTGCTGGCGCGCGACCCCATGGGCATGAAGCCGCTGTACTACACCAGCCGCGGCATGGCCGGGGGGCTGGCATTCGCCTCCGAACTCAAGGCCTTCCTGGTGCTGGAGGGTTTCACCGCCGAAGCCAACGCGCGCTCCATCGAGCAATACATGGAGTTTGGCTATGTGTTTGACGAGCAGCACACGTCCCTGGCGGGCGTAAGCAAGCTCCCGCCCGGGCATGCCATGCAGGTGGTGGCCGGCAAGGCTGGTACTCCTTACGCATTCTTCCGGCCGCAGCTTGCTGCGCCACATGGGGTGCGAACGCTTGACCAGACCGCAGACGAACTGCATACCGTGCTCTCCGAAGTGGTGCAGCAGCACCTGGTGGCCGATGTGCCGGTGGGGCTGCTGCTCTCGGGCGGGCTGGATTCAAGCATTGTTGCGGCGCTTGCCGCCCGGCATGCGCAAGTAGCCACCATCACCATGGGTTTTGCCAATTCGGCGGTTGACGAGCGCAGTTTCGCGCGCACCGTGGCACAGCACATCGGCTCGCAGCATCAGGAAATACTCATCGACGAGCGCGAGATCATCACCGGGCTTGAAGATGTTGCCTGGTATTTTGACGACCTGTTTGCCGACTGGGGCACGGTGTCCACGCGCCTGCTCTACAAGAAGTGCCGCGAGCAGGGCATCAAGGTGGTGCTAGTGGGGGAGGGTGCGGATGAATTGTTTGGCGGATACGCCTCATTTGAGGCGGCAGCCAACCGTCGTGGCCCGGTGCTGTGGCAACTGTTCCAGCTCTATCGCGGCTATGCCGGGCGCCGCTATGGCGGGCAGTTTTTTGCATTCGCCGCCATCATGCAAAAATACCTCGAACAATCCGGGGGAAGCCTGTTCGACGCGGTGCGCATGTTTGAATCGCGCAACCAGTTGCCCAGCAATTATGTAATGAAGGTAGACAAGGCCAGCATGTCGGTCAGCGTCGAAGCGCGGGCGCCTTACCTGGACCGCCGGGTGGCGGAGCTTGCCTATTCAATTTCGCAGGACCAGCTGCTCGCCGGCGGCACCGACAAGCTCGCCCTGCGCCACATGGCCGAACGCCACCGGCTGTTGCCGCAAGAGATTACCCGCAGGCCGAAATTTGGCGCGTCGATCGCCGCCTCGTGGATGGACGACTCGCCCGAATTCCGGCGTTATGCCGGCGCGGTTGTGCTGGCGCGTGATGGCTGGGCTGATCGGCTCGGGCTGCGCGACGCGATGACGGATTTTTTCAACGGCACGCGCACCGGTTATGCCTTTCCGCGGGCGATCGGCATTTTTAGCAACGTTGCGTGGCGGCTTCTGTTGCTCCAGCTTTGGTCCAGAAAATACCTGGTGGCCTGATGGCGAAAGAGATTGTTACAGGTCTGGTCAGCACTATCATTCCGGTGCACAACCGGGCTGCGCTCCTGCGTGAAGCGGTCGCCAGTGTTCTCGCGCAAACCTACCGACCCATTGAAGTGCTGGTTGTCGATGATGGTTCGACCGATGACACCCCGGCTGCCGCAGATGCCCTCGCGGCGGCACATCCGGGCATCGTTGGTGTGCTGCATCAGGGCAACACCGGCGTCGGGCTTGCGCGTGAAGCCGGCAGGCAGGCGGCAAAGGGCGAGTTCGTCCAGTATCTCGACAGTGATGACGTGCTGCTACCGGAAAAATTCACGCTTCAGGTGGGCGGCCTGGGCGCCGAGCCGCAATGTGGCGCCGCCTATGGCTACACGCGCTACCGGCATGCAGACGGGCGGCTGGAACCGCAGCCATGGAAAGGCTCCGGGCAGCGGGTGGGCGCCATGTTTCCGTCGTTCCTCAAGTCGCGCTGGTGGGATACGCCGACGCCCCTGTATCGCGCCAGCGTCTGCGACGCGGCTGGCCCGTGGACTGATCTGAGGCTTGAAGAAGACTGGGAATACGATTGCCGCATTGCTTCACTGGGCACCAAGCTGCACTTCTCGAAAGTCTACGTAGCCGAAGTGCGTGATCATGATCAGGGCAGGCTGTGCCGGGGCGAAGCGCTGGACCCTGCGCGGCTGCGCTATCGCGCGCGCGCCCACGGCCTGATATATGCCCACGCCACGCGGGCAGGCATCGGGCCCGATGTGCCGGAAATGCAGCACTTCGCCCGTGAGTTGTTTTTGCTAGCGCGCCAGTGCGGCGCAGCCGGGTTGGACGCGGAGTCGCGCCAGTTGTTCGATGCCGCAAAAAATGCCTCTGGTGAATCCCGGGCCGGCGGCATCGACTTCCAGCTTTACCGGGCCGCTGCAGGCATCTTCGGCTGGTCGCTTACCGGGCGGCTTGCATGCTCTGCAGACCGGCTGCGCAAATGACCGCCAGCCCGCACGTGTCAGTCGTCATGAGCGTCTACAACGGCGCGGAGTCGCTGCGCGACTCGGTCGAGAGCGTGCTTTCGCAGGAGGGCGTGGATTTCGAGTTCATCATCGTCAACGACGGTTCAACCGATGCATCGGCATCCCTGCTTGACGGTTTTGCCGTAACGGATGCCCGCATTCGCCTGCTGCACCAGACTAACCAGGGGCTGACCAAAGCGCTGATCAATGGTTGCGCCCTGGCGCGTGGCGATTACATCGCACGACAGGATTGTGGAGATCGGTCGTTGCCGGGCAGATTGCGCGCGCAGTTGCAAGCCATGCAATTGCACCCCGTGGCGGCATTGATGTCCTGTGGCACGCGTTTCGTCGGCCCCAATTTGGAGCCGCTTTATGATGTAACGTTGACTGGAGTCCAAGCTGAGACCGGCTTGCAAACTCTCGAACTGACCTGGCTTCGCGGGCCGGCGCACCATGGCAGCACCTTTTTCCGGCGCGACTTGTATGAACGCGTGGGCGGTTACCGCGAACAGTTTTACTTCGCCCAGGATCTCGACCTATGGACCCGGATGGTCGAAAATGGCCGGCATGTGGCGATGCCTGATCTTCTGTATCAGGCGACATTCGCTCTCGGGTCAATCAGCAGCTTGCAGCGGCAGCGGCAGATCGAGTGTGCCACCCTGATTCTCGAATGCGCGCGCCTGCGGCGGGACGGGCAAAGCGATGCGCCGGTGCTGTCAAGAGCGCGCCAGATCGTTCCCGAACGGGGTAAAGCTTCAAGCACCGAAACGGCGTCGGCCCTGTATTTCGTGGGCACCTGTCTGAGCAAACGCAGGGACCCGCGCGCGCGCCGCTATTATCGGGAGGCGCTGCGTGCCAACCCCCTGCACATCAGGTCCGCCATACGCCTCCTGCTGGGATAAGTAAATTCAATCATGCATAACCCTAAAGAACCGCTCCCACCAAGGATTTTGGCGGCATGCATCGCCAGGATGCCCTATTCATGCGCTTCCTGGCGTGTTGGCCTTGTGAAATTTTCCGCAATGCCGCAGCCGGGCGCGATCGGGCTCCAATGAAACCGCCGCAGTTCAATCCAGGCTGGCCTGCGGACGTGCAGGCGCTATACCGCCACGACATGCAGGAAATCTGGGACCCATCCATCGCCCCGCAGATCTGGAACCAGTATCACAACCAGCTGGATCTTTACCGGCGCCTCTGTAACGGCCGCGGCTGGCTCGACGTACTGGACGTCGGGTGTGCCCAGGGCACGCTCGCCTTGCTGCTCGCCGAAGATGGCCACAACGTATGCGCCATGGATATCCGCCAGCAGTTTCTCGACTACGCAATCTCGCGCCATGAGAAAGGTGAGGTTCGTTTTGTCTGTGCCAACGCCATGCAGGGCGAGATTGCCGGGCGCTACGATCTGATATTCGCCAACCAGATCGTCGAGCATCTGGTGTATCCGCAGGAGCTGGTGCGGCGCCTGGCGGCGCTGCTGAAGCCGGGCGGCCGCCTCGTGATGACCACGCCGAATGGCGACTACTTGAAGAATTCCTTGCCGAGCTTCAAGGGGCTCGGTGATCCGGCGCAGCATGCGCATCGCCAGTTCACCGCCGATGGCGATGGACACTTTTTTGCCTACCTTGCCGATGAACTCGAGGAAATCTTTTTCACCGCAGGCCTGCGCAATGTCCGGGTCAGGCATTTTGAGACGCCCTGGATTTCTGGGCATATGAAGTTGCGCTACCTGCATCCGTGGGTGCCAGCGGCTGTGTTGCGAGCGCTCGATGGCGTGACCCTATGGTTGCCCGGCATTGGAAAGCGCCTTGCCCATCAGCTGCTGGTCATGGGTGAAGTGGCGTGAGCGGTATGCGCCGTCAAATCGAGGAAATGGCAGTGCTCTGGGGCATTGCCTGTGGAAGGCTGCGCGCGCAAATGCTGAGGTTGCGCGGCGCAAGGGTTGGCAAAAAAGCTGCCTTGGGTCCGCGATGCTCGGTGGATCGCCCGTGTGGCGTTTCGCTTGGCACGCGGGTTCTGCTTGAGGCCGAGGTCTACATGAAGCTGGTCGACGACAGCGCCAGGCTGACGCTTGGCGATCACACGTTCGTCGGCCGCGGTACCGAGTTCGATGTGCTGCTCGGCGTCTCGGTGGGCAGCCATTCGCTGATCGCGCCGCGCTGTTTTATCACCGACCATGGCCATGGCATCGCAGCGCATCAGCGTATTGATCAGCAGCCCAGCATTGCGGCGCCGGTCTCGATCGGGTCGGATGTGTGGCTTGGCGCGGGTGTGATGGTGTTGCCCGGTGTGACGATCGGTGACGGCGCCGTGGTGGGGGCCAATTCGGTGGTGACGCGCGATGTGGCGCCTAAGAGCGTTGTTGCCGGCGCGCCTGCCCGCTTACTACGCATGCGGGAATAAGGTGCCATGAGTGCCATGACAATGTCTCTGTCCGTCGTCATTCCAACCTACCGCCGCGAGCAGGTGCTGGTCGATTCGATTCGCTATCTGCATGCATTGCCTCTGCCGGCAGAGGAGATCGTGATCGTCGACCAGAGCGAGCAGCACGAAGCAACTACCACTGAAGTGCTGCAGACTTGGCATTTGGAAGGGCGCATTCGCTGGATCCGCCTCGCCCGGCCGTCGATCACAAGCGCGATGAATACCGGTTTGCTAGAGGCGCGCGGCGATGTGGTGCTATTTCTTGATGACGACATCATTCCGGATGCAAACCTCATCGACGCGCATGCCCGGGCCCAGGCGGAAAACATTTGCAACATCGTTGCGGGGCAGGTGCTGCAGCCGGGCGAAGAGGTGTTGGCTCAGTCACCCCCAAAGGGCGAGTTCCTGTTCCGCTCCGGCAAGCGCACCTGGGTGCATGAACTGATGGGCGGCAATTTCTCGGTGAAAAAAGCCGCAGCGCTCAGGCTGGGCGGGTTCGACGAAAACTTTGTCCGCGTCGCCTATCGCTTCGAGGCCGAGTTCTGCGACCGCGCCACCACCGCGGGCGAGAAGATCCTGTTCGAACCGGCCGCCAGCATCCGCCATCTAAGAGTTGGCTCGGGCGGCACACGCTCTTTCGGCGAACACCTGACTACGATCAAGCCGCATCACGCTGTCGGGGCCTATTACTTCATGTTGCGGGCGCGGCACATTAAGCGGCGCTGGTGGCAAATGCTGCTGCGTCCGTTGCGCGCCGTGCGCACCCGCCACCACCTGCGCCGTCCGTGGTGGATTCCGCTCACCCTGGCCGCCGAGTTCGGCGGCTTTGTTTGGGCGCTGGCCTTGCGTTTGCGCGGCCCAAAGCTGGTTCGCGGGCAACCTGGGCATCAGGGACCAGCGCCGCCGTGAAAAAGCTTGCGATCCTCGCAACCCACCCGATCCAGTATCAGGTGCCGTGGTTTCAGGCGCTCTCGGCCGAGCCGGATGTGAGCGTCAAGGTGTTCTATTCGATGTTGCCGGACCGGCAACAACAGGGTACCGGTTTTGGGGTGTCATTCGAATGGGATATTCCGATGTTCGAAGGCTATGCGTTTGAGGTACTGGAGAACAAGGCTCGTTTGCCCGGCCTGGGCCGCTTTTTTGGCACCAACACCCCGGAGGTCTACGCGCAATTGGCACGCAGCCGGCCGGATGCCGTCATCATCACGGGCTGGCAATCATGGTCTTTGCTGCAAGGGCTGTGGGCCTGCATGCGGCTGGGCATTCCCGTCATCATCCGTGCTGAGTCGAATGCCTTGCGCAAGCGGGCATGGTGGATCAAGGCAGCGCACCGGATGTTGTTGTCGCGCTTCGATGCATTCCTCGCCATCGGGGCTGCCAATCAGACGTTTTACCTTGGCAACGGCGTTGCTCCTGCGGCGATCTTCCCGTGCCGGTATTTTGTCGACAACACGCGTATTCGCGCGCAGTACGAAGCCTGTGCAAATGAGCGGGAGCAATTGCGGGCCGGGTGGCAGATACCTTCCGGAAGTACTTGTTTCCTGTTCGCCGGCAAGCTCCAGGAGAAAAAACGCATTCTGGATTTGTTAAGCGCGCTTGATCTGGCACGGCGCACACACCCGAATATTCATTTGTTGGTGGCCGGCACCGGTGAGCAGATGCAACAGTGCGCGCACCTGGTCGAGTCGGCGAAGTTGCCGCTTAGCTTTGCCGGATTCCTCAATCAAACAGAAATGCCGAAAGCCTATGCCGTCGCGGACTGCCTTGTCTTGCCATCTGACTTCGGGGAGACCTGGGGTTTGGTGGTCAACGAGGCGATGGTGTGCGGCTTGCCCGTGATCGTCAGTGACAGAGTGGGCTGTGGTGCCGATCTCGTCATTGAAGGCGTGACTGGAGCCATGTTTCCATTCGGCGACATAGTGGCGCTCGCGCAGCAACTAAGCCGCTTCGCCGCACACCCGGCTGCCAACCATGCCATCGGCGAGCAAGCTCGCACCCATATCGGGCAATACTCGGTAGAAGCAGCGGTCGCAGGAACGCTTCGAGCGCTTGCCGCAGTGATCGCGGGAAAAGCACGCAGAAACCGCTCATGACACTCATGAGCAGCCAGCGTCTGGCGGTGCTTGCACGTGCGGTCGCGGCCTGTCTGGTGTTGGCTACCTTGTGCAACGGCGCTGGGGTCTATCTGAAGCGCACTGGCCTGATGGATGCAGACGCCTACCACGCCTATTGGAAATTCCACTGCAGTACGCTCCACTCCCTGTCTGCCGCCGAGACGATACAACCGCGGTGCTGCGCACCGGCCGACGCGGCCCAGATTTCCTATCTCGATGCGTCGGCACACGCGCGCGGGGAGCGGGCACAAACGCGCTACGTTTATCGCGCTACTGGCTGGGAGCAGGCGCTCAAGATGGCAAAAGATCTTTTCGGGCTGGCGCTGTTGACGGCCTCACTGCTTGTGCTGGCAAGGAGCACCACGCCCTTCCCCACGATGCGGCAGTCGTGGCCGGTATCCGCCATGCTGGCTTATGCCGGGTTTGCGCTGCTTGCCTCGCTGGTGCTTTACGAGACCTTGGTCGTGCTTGCGGGGGTCAGGGCATTCATGTTTGTCGGCTTGGCGCTGGCGGGGCTGTGGCTGGTGCCGCACATGGCGTTA
Organism: Burkholderiales bacterium; assembly: GCA_031430015.1. GTDB lineage: Bacteria > Pseudomonadota > Gammaproteobacteria > Burkholderiales > JAEUOS01 > CANJDH01. Next base: position 18,465 of record JANPAR010000021.1, on the reverse strand, counting down.
CTCGCAACTTCCGTCGCAGCCTTGCTCGCGCTCCAGGTTTTGCTGATGCCGTTCGAGATGTTGCGTGGCGTGCATTTGCATGGGCACTTTCATTTGCTGCCGCTGGCGGGGCGCTTGAGCGGCACTCTGGTGGCCCCCAATACCCTAGGCGCGTTTGCGGTCTGCGCGCTGGCGTTCTGGTATGCATTCTCCGCAAATCGCCACTGGGGCTGGCTGCTTGTGCTGGTGGCGCTGACTCTGACTCTCTTGAGCGGCTCGGGCACTGGCATGGTTTGTCTCGGTTTGTTTGCGATGTTGGCGCTGATGAAGCGCGCGCCAGTAAAGTACCGCCGGCTCATCCTCCTTGGGGGTGGGCTTGCCCTTGCGGTGGCGCTGATGGGTCTCCCTGATCTGATCGGGCGCCCCCGCGTGTTTGAATCGCTTTGGGGCCGCGTGGATGGCCTTAAGATGATTTTTTCAGGAAAGTCGTTGTGGGAACGCTTGTTCGGCAGTGGCCTTGGCGTCGATACCAACACCGTCAACATGCTGGTGAGCACGCTTGGGGTCGAGTCCTTTCCCCGGTATTTGAGCTTGCATTTCTGGTCCGGCGAATCCCAGTTAGGCAGCTTGCTTACCCAACTGGGCGTCGCAGGCACATTGCTGTTTTATGGCACGTTGGCGTGGGCTGCGGTGCGCGACCAGCGGGCGCGCATTTTCTACGCCGTCGTGGCGATGTGCAGTCTCACGCTTCAGGTGACCGAGCTTTTCCCCATCAACTTCCTGCTCGGCGTCGCGCTTGCGCACAGCGTGGCCCTAGCTGGGCCAACAATGCAGCCGGTACCGCTGCGTGAAGATGGCCCTGAAAGCTGTGCGTATGGATGATCCGTTATCTCAGGCTCACGAAGGCCTGCTTGGCCCAGCCGCCCTGATGGTGGGCGCGCGCGTTGCCAGCATGCTCATGGGCATCGCGACCATCCCGTTTTTGATCCACTATCTGGGCAGCACAGGCTTTGCGGCCTGGGCCCTGTTGCTCGCGTTGGGGGCGGGGTTCTCGTTGCTGGACCTCGGGGCGAACAACATCATCGTCCGTTTTCTCGCTGAGCCGGCCGCCAGCGGTCGCTGGCATGAGGTGCGTGCGACGTTGGGTCTTGTGTGGGTCATGCTGGCCACTGTCTACGCGCTAGGGTTGGCGGCAGCTTTTTATTTAAGCGGTCCGCTTGCGGCATGGTTGCGTTTGCCAGCCACCGAATGGCTTACGCCGCGTGAAGCGGTTTGTGTGGTGTTCGTGGCTGTCGCCCTCAAGGCATTTTTGGAAACAGCAACGCGAACGCTTTATGCGGCACGCCAGTTTCAAACCGTGGCGCTGATTGCCCTGCTGCAGCCCTTGCTGTCGAATCTGGCCGCCATCGGCACGGCTTGGGGCACAAGCCGACTCGACTTGACCCTGTTGGCCTTCTGGTTTGTGCAACTGAACCTGCTGGCGCTGCTGTGCTTTTTGTTTCGCCGCCAGTGCCTGCCGACTCTGGATGCGACCAATTTCAGCGTGGTGCAGATGGGCCGGATGGCGGCATTCGGCTTGAAAACGCAGGTTGAGCAATGGGCGCAGTTCATCAATTTTCAGTTTGACAAGCTCATCATTGCTGGCTTCGTCGGCTTGTGGGCGGTGGCGCCCTATGAAGTGGCCAACCGCAGCGTGCTGGCATTGCGCAGCGTGCCGGCCAGCGGGGTTGAAACTATGCTGCCCGCCGTCGTCTTGCTGCAGGCTGACCGTGCCGGTGTCTTGCACTGGTATCTTGATAGCATGCGCATCACCGTTTATGGCCTTTGCGTGTTCATGCTCGCCCCGCTCGCGGTGGCACCGGTTTTCCTGTACGCCTGGACTGGTGAGCTCGGCTATGTTGGCCGCTGGGTGTTCCTCGCGCTGCTTACGGGTGCAATGGCGAGCGTGTTGACTTTGCCGGCGGCCATTTTGTCGCAGGCGTCCGGGCGCGCCGACTTGCCGGCCCGGTCGGCTGGGACATCCATGGTGCTCAATGTTCTGCTGAGTCTGTTGCTGGTGCTCAACTGGGGTCTGGCGGGTGCGGCGATCGGTACGGCAATTGCGCTAGTGCTTGGCGCGGGGCAACTGCTGCACTCAGTACATGCACATTTCGGCTGGCGTGTCGCCGATACTTTCCGTGCGGTGGCGCGCCTCTGGCCACCGGTTACAGTGTGCCTCTGCGTTGGTGGGTTGAGCTATTGGATGTTCGAGTCTTGGCTGGCGATGGTAGAACCCAGTGTCCGCTTTGCGCGCGCCACCCGGATCGGTCCCGGCGTGGCGGCATTGCTGCTGTACGTGCTGTGCATCGGCGCCCTGTTCTTCGTCGAGCTGGCGCGCGGCGCATTTACTTCGGGCGAGCGTACCCGGCTGAGGCGAGTGGTGCCGTTCAAGTGGTTCGCCAGACTTGCCGCTCGTGGAGGGGCTTGACGGTGCGCATTCTGCATGTCGTGCCGTCCTACTACCCCGCCGTGCGTTACGGCGGACCGATCGTGTCGGTGCATGGACTGTGCAAAGCGTTGGTGCAACGCGGGCATGACGTGCATGTCTTCACCACCAACGTCGATGGCAATGGCGAGTCGAAGGTGCCGGTAGGGCTACCGGTGGAGTTGGATGGGGTCAAGGTCTGGTACTTCCCGGTGCTTGCCGTCAAAGATGTTCCCGCCGTGGCTGCCTTGGCGAGACGCCTGTACTGGTCACCGCGCATGGGTTGCAGCTTGCGGCAGCAAATATCGTCGTTCGACGTGGTGCATACGCATTCGGTATTCCTGTGGCCGACCTGGGCCGCAGCGCGGGTGGCGTCGCAGCACATGATTCCCTACGTCCTCGCTCCGCGCGGCATGCTGGTGGCCGACCTGATCCGCCGCAAAAGCCGTCTGGTCAAGACCGCTTGGCTCCGGCTCATCGAGCGCAGTAACGTTGAAAATGCCGCCGCCATCCACGTTACCAGCCGCATCGAGGGCGATGACCTCGCGCAGTTCGGCATGCGCTTGCCGCCGCTGCGCATCGTTCCAAATGGCGTTGATGCTGTTCCCGCTGATCGGGGCGATGGCGGTGCCGCACCGGATATTGCAGCCCTCGCGACAAGGCAGCGCTACCTGTTGTTCATCGGGCGCATCAATTGGAAGAAGGGCCTGGACCGGCTCATTCCCGCCATGGCGTTATTGACGACGCAATTAGCGGCGCAAGAGACAGACCTTCAACTGCTTATCGCCGGCAATGATGAAGAGGCCTATCAGCCGGTGCTTGAGGCGCTGGCGCAGCAGCACGGCGTGTCAGAAAAAATCCGCTTCATCGGCCCGGCCTACGGCAGCGATAAGCAGGCGCTGTTGCGTGGCGCCACAGCGCTGGTGGTGCCTTCGTACTCAGAAAATTTCGGCAATGTCGTACTCGAAGCAATGGCGACCGGCTGCCCAGTGGTGGTGACGCCTGAAATGGGCGTGGCCGACCTGGTGCGCGAGAGTGGTGCCGGCATCGTCGTCAACGGTGATCCGGCATCGCTGGCGGCGGGCATTGCGCGCCTGTTGTCAGAGCCGGAATCACTGCGCAACATGGCTGAGCGCGGCAAAGCGATGGTAGCGCAGCGTTACGGATGGGATACAGTAGCACAACAGATGGAAGACGTGTATCGGGAGTGCGTGATTGACCGGCATCAGAAGGCGTAACACTTGTCCGCGTGGGGCGCATCCCGGTGTTTGCAAAATCCATAGTCGCCATTGCGCGCAAGCCCGCAAATGCTTGTGGCTGACGTTGGTGGCTGACAAATTGCTCCTGAAGTTCACACATCGGCGCTACCCGATCGTGAAGCCGAAATTCCGCATCAGCCATGCCGCTGAAAGCCGCTTCCACCAACGATTGCAGGCCAATGCTGTGTCAGGAAGTCCGATCCATGCGCCTACTGGCGTGGTGGCCTGATTCATGTGGTGCCATTTTTTGCTCTTGGTTTCGGTGGCCGTAGCGGCGCTGGCGCTGTGGAAATCGGCGTCGTCGTCAACGGTGATCCCGCATCGCTGGCGGCGGGCATCGCGCAGATGTTGTCCGATGCCGATGCGCTTCACAGAATGTCGGCGAACGGCAGCGCAGCAGTAGCACGGCAGTACGGTTGGGATTCGGTGGCAAAACAGATGGAATGCCTGTATCAGGCATGTCTGATTGACCGGTCCCGGAAGAGCGCCTCATAATGTTTTCGGGATCGTAGGATCAATGCCAAAATGCCCCGCCGAAACGGGGACATTGACAGCTTTGCATACCCACCTATTTCAGGACTAGAACATGGCAAATTTTGCAGCGAAGGTTTTTACAACTGTTGGGCGATTGGCCGCGCATCTTCCTGCATTCAGGGGGAAAAACGGCGCCTTCCTAAGGCTATTCAACATTTTGGGTCTGCAATCCCAGCACATTTATGTGGATGCGTACCTGCACGCGCCAATCCGCTATTGGGTCAGGCTGGACTTGCATAGTTGGCTCCAGAGACTTGCCTATGTATCCGGAGAATATGAGGCCAGCACCGTGCATCTGCTGATTAAAGTGCGCGACAGTATCGGCAAACCCGGCTACGTTCTGGACGTTGGTGCAAATATCGGACTAATCGGCATACCGGTCGCGCTTGCAATCAGCAAGAGCGATAAAGGGCAATCCTTCAAGCCACATGTCGTCTGCATAGAGGCGGTTCCAGACAATGAAAAAGCGCTTCGGCACAACGTAAAGTTAAACGACGCACACCAACTAATATCAGTGATCGGCACCGGATTGGGGGATGTGCCAGGAAGGGTTGATATTCAAGTCGAGGGCGACTTGAAATCAGGGGGGGGTACCGGTACGGCAAACGTGCTGCCAGCGGGTTCAACTTTGGATCCGAACGGGCGGTATGAATGCGTAAAAATCCCGATACAGATTACGACTATTGATGCTCTCATGCGTTCAGAATCCCTGCCCGGGAAATGTACTGTGATCAAAATCGATACAGACGGATATGACCTCAAAATTCTCAAGGGTGGCCGCGAATTCTTAAACCAAAACAGGCCAGCCATCTACGGTGAATTCGCGGTTGACTGTTTGAAATGGCATGGCGAAAGTATTTTGAATGTCGTCGAGTTCGCAAAATCAATTGACTATCTCGTGTGGCCGCGTTTACCGGGTAAAGACTTCAAATTTAGCCGGTTAATCGATGCGAGCACATACTCTCAAGATCTCCTTTTGGTACCAAACGAACACGCGAGTAACCTTGCGTGGTGCTGTCAGTCTTAGACGCTGCGCAATCGTGAAGTCGAAACCATTAATATGTCACGCCGCTAAAATCCGCTCCCACCAACGGTTAAAGGCCTATGGCGTGGCAGGAAGCCCGTTCCATGCGCCTCCTGGCGTGGTGGCCTGATCATGTTGCGCCAGTTTTTGCTCTTGGTTCCGATAGCTGTGGCGGCATTGGCGCTGTGGAATCCGCCCTTTTCATGGCTGGGCGATGGCGTCATTTATGTCTCACCTCAGGGCGATAACTGGCACAGTGGACGCTCGCCCGGCGCAGCAGTAGCCACTATCCAGCGGGCTGCCGGCATGGCAGCGGCGGGGGAAACCATCCTGATTCTTCCCGGTGTGTATCGCGAAGAAGTGCGGGTCCGTAACGGCGGCACGCTCGGCAAGCCGGTCGTGTTCCGTGCCGTCCACCCTGGCACTGTGACGATCAGCGGTGCCGCACCCGATGACGTGGTGGAGCGTCTTGCGTGGCGCCACGAAGGCGGAAAGGTGTGGTCTGCGCTTACGCCGTGGCCGGTCTATCACGTCTTCGGCGACGGCGAAAATTTCTATCACGTGCGTTGGGCTGATGGCAATGGGGACAATGTTTACCACTGGGGGGGTACCCGTGGCCGCGCAGCGCGCCTGCGCGAGCTGACTGACCGGCCCAAGGCTTGGGGCGCGTTTGCCTGGGAGCAGGGGCGCCTTTACATTGCCTTCGCCGATGGCCGTTCGCCGCGGGAGCATGCTCTGCAAATCAACCGTGCAATTGCACGCCCCTACGCATCCTGGTCAATACGCTCGGCCAATGTCTGGGTTGAGGCCAATCATGTGCGCTTCGAAGGCTTGCGCTTTCATCTTGGCGTTGGAGCCGGCCTGTTGCTGTGGAACGCGAACAACATTGTGGTGCGTGATGCCATGTTCAGCGGCGCAATGTTCGGAGTTTCCAATTTTCCACGGGCCAGCTTGTCCAGAAATTTGGTTGTAGAACATTCCCATTACGATAACTATCCGCAATATTTCTGGATGAGAGACTGGCTAAGCTGGCAGGAGATTTTCAGCCACCATTCCAATTCGACGTTGATGAGCATTACGGGCGACGGAGTCATCGCGCGATACAACTTGATCACTCACGCCGGAGACGGTATGCAACTGTACACGCCAGACGTGAATGTCAATGAAGGGGTGGAGATTTATGGCAATTTGGTGGCCAATGGCACAGACGATGGCATTGAACTTGATGGCTATGCCATCAGCGTTCGCCTTCACCACAACGTGGTCTACAACTTCCCTAGCAGTTTGGGAATGAGTCCCGTGCTCACAGGCCCGTTGTTGGTACAGGACAACCTGCTTTTGCATCCGCAAGGCTCTGGCCCCGGCGCTCACCTGAAGTGGTTGAATCCTTGGCAGGGCCGGGGCAATGTCTTGTCGGGGCCAACTAGAAACGTGACTGTTCGACACAATGTCCTCAGTGGCAAGTGGCTCAGTTGGCACAGCACACCGGTCAAAAATGTGCGCGTCGTCAACAACGTATTTGCCGATGTCGTTGCTGATGCGCGCTTCGAATTGCCTGCGGGCGTAGTCAATGTCGGGAACGTTGCGATCACTTCCACGCAGCGTTCAGATAGTCCGGCAGCGGCATGCCGGCTGAAGCAGGCCGCCGGCTTTTCGCGCGCAGACGCATATCGGGCAGAACGCCCCGGCCCGGCCTGGTTCGAGTATCGCAACTACCCGGCTACGCGTGACATTGCTGGGTTGGCAGACCAGTGGATGAGAGTGGCGAGCCAGTGCGGGTGATACTGCGCAGGGTGTTGCAGGGCGTGCCGCTTGCTATGCAGCCGGTGATGCACTGGTGCGTGACGGTTGGTGCCATCACTGCCGCAGGAGTGCTTGTTGGCTGGGGTGTCGGGGTGTCACTGGCAGCGTTGAGTGGCGATTACGTCGTGCGACCGTCAGACTATGTCAATCTCGGGCTGCGCGCGGGCTTGTTCGTCGGCACTGTTGTGGCGGCGTGGCGCTTCATGACGCGTCAGCCGCCACTGACGGTGCGCGGGCATTTTGCGACCTTTATCGTGATTACGCTAGCCGCATGCGGGCTGATCTGCCTGCTGGGCTTGTTGGCTCTTTTGCCGTCACCCTTGCACGGGCTCATGCTGAACGACGCCAATCTCGCGCATCCGCGACGGCACTTTGTCTTCGTGCTGATTCACTACGCCTGGCCTTACGCGTGGATGGTGGGCTTCGTTCTGGGTGTGAGGCATCTTTGGCGCAGCCGTCCGGGCTGACCGGGCACCCCTGCGCAAGCTTAAAATCAGCAGCTATTGAAAGTCATCAGAAGAAAGCGTCTCATTCAGTGGACCCACTCGTCATCGTCGTTGCCGCAGTCTTGGCGATTTTCCTTTTTGTGCAGGTGCATACCCATTGGCGCCTCGGCCTGTTTTTCATCATCGCGGTCGGCTTTTTACAGGACCCGGTGCGCAAACTGGTGCCGGGTGAGCCGGTCGTCATCTCGATCGCCGTCGGTGTAGTGATGTTGTTTGTTTGGGGCATGGGGATGGGGCAGTTTCGCGGGCAGGCGCAGGCGATGAGCATCGGTGTCCACTATCCATCGGTTACCCGCGCGTTTGCTTTTTTTTGCTCCGTCGTGTTTTTGCAGGCAATGGTGACCCTGTTGAGCTACGGCTCGCTGCCGCTGGCGGGCATCGGGCTGATCGCTTACCTCAGCCCGTTGCCGGCAATCTGGGTGGGATGGTGGTTTTGCCGGTCTGACAAGGATTATCTGCAACTGGCGCTAACCCAAGTTGCATTCGCCGTCGTGTTGGCGGTCACGGTTTTTCTGTCGTGGCAGGGGGGGGCTGAATGGGCGCTGTTCAAGCAGGTTGGTGACCAAGCTGATATTCTGGTGTTTTATGGTGACGCCGGCATCATCACCATGCACACGGGCTTGATGCGTGCTCCCGAGGTCACGGCCTGGCATCTGGGTGCGGCCACTTGCATTGCCATCGTGTCGGCCACGTTGCGGCCCACAGCGGTGAAGGTGGCGGCGCTAGCGTTCATCGTTGCCTTCCTGATTGCCGCGATCTACCTTACCGGCCGGCGCAAGGCACTTGGCATGATTGTGGTGTTCACGGGCCTGTTGATCGTACTGCTCCAGTTCTCCCGCCGCCGCGACGCGCGTAGTACCGGCATTGCGCTGCTTGGCGTGGCCGCAGCAGCAGTAGTCGCGGCGTCTTTTTTATCCGACAACTTGGCTGACGGCGCTGGCTTCAGGGCCTATAGCGAACGTGGGGATAGCGCCGTTGGCGATGCATGGGAGCGGTTTTACTCGCTGGGCATCTCGTCTCTCGGCTGGGCCATTGATGCTGCAGGGTTTTTTGGTGCCGGTGCCGGCGTCATCAGCCAGGGAGGGCAGCATTTTGGCAGTGATGAAAACCTTGCTGGCGCCGGAGAAGGCGGGCTGGCCAAGATCATTATCGAACTGGGTGTCCCGGGCCTGGTAGTCGTGACCTGGGTGTTGACGGTGCTGGTGCGCACTGTCCGCAGGCTGCTTGCATTCGCGGATCAGTCCAGTGCGCAGGCCGTAATCGTGACGAATGCATTGAGCGCTTTTTTGGTGACCAACATGATTCTGTTCGTCACCGCCTCGCAGGTATTTGGCGACCCGTTCGTGCTGATCCTGCTTGGCATACTGTTTGGCGCACTGCTCGCCACACCGCGCCTGTGCGCATCGCCGCGTGCCGGCGTTGCGCCGGCGCAGGGGGCGAAGCTGGCGGCACCCGCGCTGTCCACCGCGCGTTTCGGCAAGCTTCAGGGCTGACGGCGTGCGCATGGGGCACACCATACTGGCCAGCCGCAACGCTCGAATGCACTGAAGTCATGGAGCAAATGCGCAGTGCCGGCGTGCCGGTCACGGTGATGATCTTCACGCTCGATGAGGAGATGCATCTTCTAAAATGCCTGCAGAGTCTTGCGTGGTGTAGCGACGTTATCGTTATCGACTCGTTTAGCCGTGACCGTACCGAAGCCATTTGCCTGGGCGCCGGAGTGCGTTTTTTTCAACATGCGTTTACCGGCTTCGGCGACCAGCGCAATTGGGCGCTGGCGCACGCCGGTGCCCGCCACGACTGGGTGCTGATCCTCGATGCGGATGAGAGCCTCACGGACGAACTGGTGGCAGAGCTGGCGCTGACCTTGCCCAATGTTTCGAACGCCATCGCGGCGTTTCGCGTGCGCCGCCGCTTTCACATGTGGGGCCGCTGGCTGCGGTACAGCAGCCTTTATCCAAGTTGGGTAGTGCGTCTGGTGCGCAACGGGCGGGTGCGCTATGTCAACCGGGGTCATGCCGAAACCCAGGAGGTCGATGGCGAAGTGCGCGATCTCAAAAGCGATCTGATTGATGAAAACCTGAAGGGTATTGACGAATGGTTCGCGCGCCAGAACCGCTATTCGCGCAAGGAAGCAGAGTTTGAAATGGCCAGTGACACCGGGTTATTCAAGTGGGGTGATCTGTTCCGGGGCGACCCGTTGCTGCGCCGCACGGCGCTCAAACATCTAGCAATGCAGGTTCCAGCGCGCCCCTTGCTATATTTTTTATATAGCTACGTGTGGCGCCGCGGCTTTCTCGATGGCAAGGATGGCCTGGTGTTCTGCATGATGCGCGCTTTGTATCAGGGGATGGTCGTGGCAAAAAAACATGACATGCAACGCGAAGGCGTTCGATGACGCACTCCGTTTTGGTCACCGGCGGTGCCGGCTACATTGGCTCGCATATGGTGAAGGCGCTGGTGCAGGCCGGACACCGGGTGACGGTGTTCGACAATCTTTCCACCGGCCATCGCGACGCCGTGGCTGCCGCAGCCGGGGTGGCAGCGGTGGAGTTGATCGAAGGTGACCTGCGCCGCGCTACCGATACGGCCGCCGCCTTTGCCGGGCGCGCTATCGATGTCGTGATGCATTTTGCCGCCAGTTGTTATGTGGGCGAGTCGGTGCTGCAGCCGGCAAAGTATTACGAAAACAATGTCATCGGCACGCTCAATCTGCTCGGGGCCATGCACGCGGCAGGGGTGCGGCGCCTGGTGTTTTCGTCGACCTGCAGCACCTATGGTGATCCGGTGTCGGTGCCGATGGATGAAACCCATCCGCAGCGGCCCGTCAATCCTTATGGCATGACAAAGCTGACTGCCGAGCGCGCCATGACCGACTATGGGCGCGCGTACGGCATCCATAGCGTGGCGCTGCGTTACTTCAACGCGGCAGGCTGCGACCCGGAAGGTGCACTCGGCGAGCGCCACGATCCGGAGACGCATCTGATTCCGCTGGTGCTTCTCGAGGCCCTGCGCCTGCGGGCCGGCGGCAACCCGCCAGAGACGCGTTTGCAGGTGTTCGGAGACGACTTCGATACGCCGGATGGCACCTGCGTGCGCGACTACATACACATCGCCGATTTGTGCGCAGCGCATTTGCTGGCGATGCAGCGCCTGTTGCAAGGCAAGGGGTGCGCATTTGAGGCCTTTAACCTCGGCACCGGCAACGGATACTCGGTGAAAGACGTGATCGAAACCTGCCGGCGCGTCACCGGCCAGGACATTCAATACCGCATCGCCGGGCGGCGTGCGGGGGACCCGGCCCGCCTGGTGGCGAGCGCCGGGCGCGCGCATGCCGAGTTGGTCTGGACGCCGCGCTTCAATGCGTTGTCAGACATTGTTGAAACCGCCTGGCGCTGGTTTTCCGCACAGCCGGCGCCGGGGAGTCGCGGGTAAGGCAGCAGGTAATCAATTCGCCGGTCGCCGGCATTCACCAGAAACGGGAAGCAGCTTGCTGATATTGGGACTCAATGCCTACCATGGCGATTCGGCCGCGTGCATCGTCAAAGACGGGGTGCTGGTTGCCGCCGCAGAGGAGGAGCGCTTCCGCCGCATCAAGCACTGGGCCGGGTTTCCGTCGGAGGCGATCCGCTATTGCCTGCAAGAAGCCGGCTGTGGTCTGGCTGATGTCCAAGTGGTCGCCATCAACCAGGACGCCGGTGCCAACCTGTGGAAGAAGCTCGCCTACACCGCCACGCGCCGCCCCGATCTCTCTCTCGTGCTTGACCGCATTCGCAACAAGCGTGAGCGCGCCGGCGTGGCGGTCGAGCTGGCGCGGGCCTTTCCGGGCGAATCATTGCGCGCAGAGGTGCGGCACATCGAGCACCATTTGGCGCATCTGGGCTCGGCGTTTCTGGTGTCGCCATTTGCCGAGGCGGTGGCTGTCTCGGTCGATGGCTTCGGCGACTTTGCCAGCGCCGCGTGGGGCGTGGGCTCGGGCAACCGGATTGAGGTCGAAGACAAGGTCTACTTTCCGCATTCCCTCGGTATTTTTTATCAGGCGCTGACGCAACACCTCGGTTTTTCAAACTACGGCGATGAGTACAAGGTCATGGGCCTCGCGCCCTACGGCGAGCCACGCTTTATCGGCGCCATGCGGCGCATCGTGCATCTCGAAGCGAGCGGCGCGTTCCGGCTCAATCTTGATTATTTTCGCCACCATCGCGAAAAGGTCGAATACGAGTGGGACAACGGCGAGCCGCGCGTCGGCCCTCTCTATTCATCACAATTGGCTGATTTGCTCGGGCCGGTGCGCGGCAAGGATGCGCCGCTCACCCAGCATCACAAAGACATTGCCCGCTCGGTGCAGGCAATGTATGAGGAGGCATTTTTCCACCTGCTCAATCGCTTGCATGAGCGCCATCAAATCGATGCGCTCGCGCTGGCCGGCGGCTGCGGCATGAACTCGGTGGCCAATGGCAAGGTTATCCGCAATACGCCGTTTCGCCGCCTCTATGTGCAGTCGGCCGCAGGCGATGCGGGCGGGGCAATCGGGGCTGCCTTGGTCGCCTGGCACCAGGTGCGGGGGCCGCAAGCCGACGCTTCAGCGCGGTTTGCCATGAATCATGCCTATTGGGGACCGCATTTTTCTGCAGCAGAAATCAGTGCGCTGCTTGATGCCAGGCAAGCCGACATCGCCGTGCAGGGTTGCGTGGTCACGCGGGTCGATGATGAAGTCGCATTGTGCCGCCGTACCGCCCAGGCGATCGCCGATGGCAAGGTGGTCGGCTGGTTTCAGGGCCGCATGGAATGGGGCCCGCGCGCGCTCGGCAATCGCAGCATCGTCGGCGACCCGCGCCGCGCCGACATGAAGGACATCCTCAACCTCAAGATCAAGCGGCGCGAGTCGTTCCGGCCGTTTGCTCCTTCGATCCTGCGTGAGCATGTTGCCGAGTGGTTCGAGGACGACGACGACGTACCGTTCATGATGCAGGTTTATCCGATTCGCGAAGCCAAGCGCGCGCTGATTCCGGCCGTCACCCACGTCGACGGTTCAGGGCGCTTGCAAACGGTGACGCGCGACACCAACCCGCGCTACTACGCGCTGATCGAGGCGTTCCGCACATTGACGGGCGTGCCGATGGTGCTCAACACCTCGTTCAATGAGAACGAGCCGGTGGTGTGCCGGCCCGAGGAAGCGCTCGCCTGTTTTTTGCGCACCCGCATGGATCTGCTGGTGATGGGCGATTGGGTGGTGGAGCGGGGGTGACGCGGACACCCGCTTTGCCCACTACAGCCCCAGCGCGCCATGAAGGCGTGGGTTGGTCCAACCCGCCGCATTCAGGTCCGCCATGAGGGCGTCGACGCTGTTGAACGAAGACAAAGTGCCACTGCGTGCCTCATTCATGGCTGCAATCGTCTCTGCGTTCGGCACCAACGGTTCAAACGGCAGTGCTTTTTCCCGTGCTATGCGGGTTAGCATGATGCCGAAAGCATCCGACAGGGTGAGTCCCATCGTCGCCAACACGGTTGTGGCCTCTTGTTTGATGTGCTCGTCAATCCGGACACGAACGACAGTATTTGTGGCCATGATTGAAGCCTTTTGGAGAGATTGGGCCAAATTGTAGCCCGAAGGGTATGAAATGACGCGTCGGCATGGCGGTGTGTCAGGATGATGCGGCCGGATTGGTTTCGTGCTGTACGCGCCACTGCGCCAAAGCGAGCCGCACTGCTACAATTCATCATCCGTTTTTGACATGCCCCCGGGAGACTGAGATGAGCGCGATTCTTGACTTGCACCCCGCACCGCGTAAATCAGCGAAGAGAAAGAACGGCGCGGGCATCGACACCAAACTCAGAGCAATGTTCAATCAAGTGCGCGAGGAGGCGCGCAAGGTTCCGGTTGGCAAACGCATTCGCGATGTCAGTGCCCTGATTGAAAAAGGCCGCCGCTACGGCGCATGAGATTTGTTCTTGATGCTTCGACGGCGATCCGCATCGCCGTGCCGCAAGCGCTGGATGACGTGTACGCGCAAGGTGTGATGCGCCTGCTGGAACGGCGCGGCAAGCCGGTCTGCCCGCACACCTGGCGGGTGGAAGTCGCCAGTGGTCTGCATCAGGCCTATCTCGAAAAGAAAATCAGCCAGGCTGCGGCGCGCATTGCTCTGCGCCGCCTTCAAGCCCTGCGCATCGAATTTGCCGACGCGCCCTCACCGACAGCGCTGTTTGATCTGCAAATCAAACACGCAATCAGCGCCTACGATGCCATGTACGTCTCAATTGCCCAGCGCCTCAAACTGAAAATCGCCACGCATGACTCAAAATTGGCGCGCAATCTCGCAGGGCGCGGCATGGCCAAATTGCTGTTGCCTCTTGCAGTATTGCCCGAGCCTGAATAATCCGGCGCGCGCAGGTATAAGTACCTTGTGGCGCATTCTTGTGCGCACTTTGGCCGCGTGGCTGGCACCGAGTGGAGAGAGTGGGGAGTCCGCCGTGCGCGCCGCCGATTGCTTCGCCGGGTTGGCGGCGTGACCATTGCAGCCGCGCCGGCCACACCATGAAAGTCATCTTCCTCAATCGCTATTTTTACCCCGACCACTCGGCCACCAGCCAGATGCTGTCCGATCTGGCCTTGTTTTTGTCTGGCGCAGGTCACACGGTGACTGTGATTACCAGCGCTCAGCAATACGATGACGCCACCGCGCGCCTGCCGGCATTTGAGGTCATCCAGGGTGTGGCGGTGCATCGCGTGCGCACCACGCGGTTTGGCCGGTCCAATCTGTTCGGTCGCGCGGCAGATTACGCCAGCTTCTACCTGACTGCAGGCTGGCGATTGTGGCTGTTTGCGCGCGCCGGCGATGTGATCGTGGCAAAGACGGACCCACCCCTCATCATGGTGGCCGCAGCAGCCATTGCGCGCGCGCGCGGGGCGCGGCTGGTCAACTGGATGCAGGATGTGTTTCCCGAGGTGGCCCAGGCTCTGGGCATGCGCGCAGTCGCGGGGCCACAGGGGCGGCTGTTGCACGCACTGCGCAACCGGGCAATGCACCATGCGGTAATGAACGTGGTGCTGGGAGAGCGCATGGCCGCGGTGCTGGCACGGGAAGGGGTGGCGGCCCAGCGCATTTGCATTATCCCCAACTGGGCTGATCAAGACGCCATCGTACCGCTGCTTGCCACGGACAATCTGTTGCGGCAGGCGTGGGGGTTGGCGGACCAGCTGGTGGTGTGCTACTCGGGCAACATGGGCCGGGTGCATGAATTTGACACCATCCTTGAGGCGGCGGCGCAAATGGCGGTGACGGCGCCAAACATTTGCTTTGTTTTTATTGGCGCTGGTGCGCAACGCCGCCGGGTTGAGGATGCAGTTGCACGCCATGCTTTGTCCAACGTGCAGTTTCGGCCCTATCAGGCGCGCGAAGATTTGTCGCTTAGCCTTGGGGTGGGCGACATCCATCTGGTGTCCCAACGCCCGGAGGTCGAAGGCTTTGTGTTCCCGAGCAAGCTCTACGGCATTCTCGCCGCTGGCCGGCCGCTGGTGTTCATTGGCGCGTCCGATGGCGAGATCGGCCGTCTGGTGGAGCGTGAAGGTGTCGGCGTGGCGGTGCGCCAGGGTGATGCGGCGGGCCTGGCGGAGCAACTGGTGCGGCTGGCGGGCGATGCTGCGCAGCGCGAGGCAATGGGGCAGCGCGCGCGCGCGCTGCTGTGTACGCGCTACGACAAATCTATCGCGTTCAAGGCCTGGCAGGATCTTCTTGCTGGTCTCTGACGTTTCTGACCCGGTCCTGCGTCAGGAAGGCGATCGCCAGCAGCGCGGTGAACAACAGTGCCACCGCCGGTATCTGAAACGCAAACTCGACCGAAGCATGAATCATCGCTGAGAGCATGCCGATGAATGCACCGAGCGCCAGACCGCGCCGCACCACATGTTTCGAACTGCGCAATGTGCGTAACACCGCCAGGTAGGCAAGCACGATCAGCGCAAACAACAAGGATGTGCCGAGGATGCCGCTTTCGACAAAAAACTGGATGTAGTCGTTGTGCGCGTGATTGAGCGTGGTGGCGTAACGCGGCGGCTTGTGCCGGGGATACATGGCCTCAAACGAGCCTGCGCCGGTGCCAAACAGCGGAAATGCCCTGGCGCTGGCCAAGGCAGAAATCCCCTGATCGGTACGGTCCTCGACCGATTCCTCCTGCAGGCCTTCGCTGCGTTTGATCTCTGCGGTCAAGGCCGTGCCCTGCACCCGTTTGAGCACCTGCTCGACACCGATCCACGAGCCGATCACCGCCACATCCAGAATGATCATGCTGCCCAGGAACAGCAGCAAGGTTTTCCAACCGGCATGCATAAAAACCAGTGCAACCACCCCGCCGGCGATCAGTGCGGTAAAGAAGGCCGCATTGCCCATGCGCGAGCGCGTCAGGATCAGTGCAATCACCATGACGATCAGCATCAAGCGCATGCGTGCCTTGGCACTGAGCAGCACGCCGAGCACCCAGCGCAGGCGCTGACTGCCGGTGGTCAACTGCACCGGCGCGAAGTCGGCGACGATCAGCCCCACACCACAGGCCAGACAGATCTCGATATAGGTGCCGAAATGATTGCGGTTCATGAACGGGCCCTTGGCCATCTCGTGCACCACCTCCTCATGAAACAACAAATAACTTGCGCCGGTGAAATAGGCGTAGAGGGCGAACACCGAATAAAGGATACCGCTCACCACCATCATCAGGACAAAGTGCTTGAGCCGGCTGGTGCGGGCGATCACCAGCAGCAGCAAGCCAAAGTAGCCGGTCAGTGCCACACTGAGCAGCAGGTGACGCTGGGTGGCGCTGGCGTCTATCGAGAGGGTGACGCCCTGCAGCGCGCTGGCGGCGTCAGCGCTGCCATACAGGTGTTGGGTGGCGTGCGCGGCTGCCGCGCCCGGAGACAAGATGGCCAGCCACGCTGCGGGCAGAGGGGTGATTTGCAGCATCAGCAGCGCCGCCCAGAGCGCCAATAGTCCGAGTGCGGTGCGGCCGCGGTAGAACGAAGTGCGCACGGTGCAGTGGCCGGCCGCCCAGCCGAGCACCCAGATTGCCCCGACCACGGCGACCCACATCACAATGACCGCCACGGCCCACACGCGGTTGCTGCCAAACGGCAGCGGCGCCCAGAACAGCAAGGCCACCAGGCCCCAATAGACAAAACGCTCCCAGAGCGTTGCCGGGTCTGCGTCGCGGGGGGTTGCAGCCGTCATTTCGCTGCCCCAGACTTGGCTGCCCCAGGCGCGGCCGGGCACGCGCCGGCGATATTGACTTGCAGTTGCTCGCAGGGCGGTGCGGCCAGCTTGAGCGACGTGAGCAATGTTGCCGTTTGAACCGGCCGCCACTCGTGCGCGCGGCGCAGATTGCCGCGGATGATCTCGCGTTCCGGCTCACCCAGCGCAGCCCAGCTGCGAAAGCCGGCCACGATCAATTGATCCTGAACCGCCAACTCCCAGGGCCCGTAGTGTGAAGCGAGTGAGAGTGCCCGTCTGAAGTCTGCATCGTGCCGGCCCAATTGCTGTTTGGCGGTGACGATGCCGGCGTGGGCGAAAGGCCAGGTGGGGCGCAACGCCGCCGCCTTGAAATAATGCTTTAGGGCGATGTCAAAGTACGGCGCCATTTTGCTGCGGTCACCCGCAACGCGGGTCAGCCGCAGCAGGTAGGCGTCCCCCATCGCCTGGTGGTACTCGGGATTGTCCGGGTCCCAGTCAAGCGCGATCACCAGACCGTCCCGAACCCGGTTCCAGGTGCTGGCATTCATCGGAATGGCGCCATCCATCGCGCGTTTGAGCAAGGCGCGCGCCTCGATCGATTGAAAGCTGGCCCAGCCCCAGTGCGCCGCTTGATTCGCGGCCCAGGCACACAGCACGAGTAAGGCCAGCGCCGCCAACAGCCGCAGCGCGCGGCTCGGTCTCTGCCCTGCGCTCATCAGTTGGCGGCTGGTGGGTTCGACGCACCGGTGGACGAACCTTCACCGGGCGGGTTCGCGGTGTCTTGCACCCGTGACTGCGGCAGCAAATGGCCCAACAGCGCGCGCGGATTACCGTGCGTCAAAGCCGTGGCAGCCGCTTCACCCGCAGCGCCGGCGATGAACGCCCGCGCGGCACCGAGCATCGGCGGCCGGTTGGCCAAATTGTGCGCGTCGGTGGCCACCGCGTAGATATCGCCGCGATCGAGCAGCTCGCGCGCGTGGCGTTGCGCCAGCTCGCCAAAGCTGCCGACCAGCGAGCCGGCAGTGACCTGCAGCAGGCAGCCCTGCTCGATAAACGGGTCCAGCTTGGCGAGGTTGCGCATCACGTCCTTGTTGCGTTCCGGGTGGGCGATGAGTGGCAGCACACCTTGCTTGCGCAGCCAGCCGGTGAAGCGCTCGGCGCCGACCGGCACCTGCCCATGGGGAAGTTCCAGCAACATGACGCGCTGGCCATTCAAATGCCCGAGGAAGGGCAGCTCGCCGGTCTCCAGCAATTCGATCAACTCGGCGCCAATGCGCACTTCACCGCCGGTTGAGATGGTCAGCGCGATGCCGTGTTGCGCCAGGGCTGCGCGCAACTGCGCTACGGCATGCTCAATGCTGGCCGTGCGGTTCTCAAACACGCCCACATGGACATGCGGCGTCATGACCGCGTGGGTGATGCCATCGGCCACCGCCGCGCGCGCCAGCGCCAGCGCCTCATCGAGGGTTTGTGCGCCGTCGTCGATTCCCGGCAGGTAGTGGCAGTGCAAATCAATCATCGCGCGGGCCTCCTGGCGCGGCGGGCGGGCGCACCGGGCGCGCCAAGCTGGCTAGAGCGGCTAGGCCTTCTGGCCGTAGTAGCGTTTGTAGCCGTAGTTGGCGTAGCCGCTGTACTCACCATAATATTTGTCAGCGCGCTTGAAGTCCAGTTGGTTGAG
>JANPAR010000020.1:0-10699 GCA_031430015.1 Burkholderiales bacterium | reverse complement strand
CGCTATGCGGTGCCGCGTGCCCCCCAGCCGCTGGACGCAGGGATGGACGCTAGTGGGAAGGCAATGGGCACTGATCGGGATCTAAGTGCCGCGGGTACACAAGCCAACGGCATCAACGCAAACCACCTCGCCCAGATTGAGATTGTCGTCACCCGCTCGGCCCAGCAAGCGATGATCGAAATTCGCGACCGTGGCCCAGGCATTCCGCCCGCAGATGTGGAGCGTGTCAAGCAGCCGTTCACGCGCCTTGACGAAGCGCGCGGCTCAAATGACGGTACGGTCGATAGTGCACAAGGCGGCTCTGGCCTCGGCCTGGCCATCGTCGACCGCATCGTACGCCAGTCTGCTGGACGTTTTGACCTGCTGCCGCGCGAAGGCGGTGGCCTGATTGCTCGGATTAGTCTCGCTCGCGCGTCTTAACGCACCGGCGCGAGGCAGACGCTTGATCACCGTCTATTGGCGCTGACGGCGCGCCTCGAACAGGCAGACGCCCGCAGCCACTGAAACATTCAGGCTCTCAATGCTACCCGCCATCGGAATCGCGCGCAGCTCATCGCAGGTCTCGCGGGTAAGGCGGCGCATGCCTTCGCCTTCGGCCCCCAGCACCAGCGCGAGGCTGCGACCCATGCCCGGCGCGTAGAGTGAGGTGGATGCGTCTTCAGCAGTACCGATCACCCAGATGTCGCGCTCTTTCAGCTCTTTGAGCGTGCGCGCGAGATTGGTGACCGTGATGAAAGGTACAGTCTCCGCGGCACCCGAAGCGACCTTGGTGACTGTGGCGTTGAGGCCCACCGCGCGATCTTTGGGTGCGACAACGGCGTGCACGCCGGCCGCATCTGCCGTGCGCAAACAGGCGCCGAGATTGTGCGGATCGGTGATGCCATCGAGCACCAGCAGCAGCGGCGGCTCGGTGAGGGCGTCGAGAATGTCGTCGAGTGAGTGCGAAAGACGCACATCATCCACCCGCGCGGCGACGCCTTGATGCTTGGTACCGCCGGTCATGCCATCGAGCCGCTTGGCGTTGGCTTGCACGATACGTACGCCATGTGTTTCGGCGAGTTGCACGAGGTCTTTGACACGCATGTCGCGGCGCTCGGCATCGATGAATATCTCGTACACGCCCTCAGCGCGCTGGCGCAGGCGGCTGGTGACGGTATGAAAGCCGTGAATGAAATGGGTCGCGGCCATCAGAGGGAAAAGCGGCCAAAACCGTTGGTGGGAGCCATTATCTTAGCCATAGTGTGAAAACCCTTGGTGGAAGCCATTCTCGGGAGCATGATACACGCAGACCAGAGCGAGTGCAGAGGCCGCACCGACACCGATGTCAAGGCCAACGTCGTCATGCAGCGGCCGACGCTCACCCCTTGACCTTGAGCATGATCTTGCCGATGTGGGTCGAGGCCTGCATCATTTCGTGCGCCTTTTGCACTTCGTCGAGATTGAAGGTGGCGTGAATGATGGTGCCGACTTTTTTGGCTTCGACCAAGGGCCAGACGTTTTTGAGCAGCGCTTGCGCAATCGCCGCCTTCTGCTCGACAGTGCGCGGGCGCAAGGTGGAACCGGTGAAGGTGAGGCGCTTGACCATGATCGGCGTCATGTCAAGTTCGCACTTGGCACCTTGCAGGAAGGCGATTTGCACGAGGCGGCCATCGAGCGCGAGCGACTTGAGATTCTTCTCGGTATAGGCGGCGCCTACCATGTCGAGAATGACGTTGACGCCCTTCTTGCCGCTCAACTCCCATACTTCTTTAGCCCAGTCCTGCTCGCGATAGTTGATCGCGGCATCGGCGCCGAGCTTCTTGACGGCAGCCATCTTGTCCGCGTTGCCGACCGTGGTGTAGACCGTTGCGCCAAAGGTCTTGGCGAGCGCAATCGCGGTGATGCCGATACCGGATGAGCCGCCGTGGACGAGAATGGTCTGGCCCGCCTCGAGCGCGCCGCGCTCGAACACGTTGGTCCACACCGTGAAGTAGTTCTCCGGCAGGGCCGCCGCTTCCAGCATCGACATGCCCTTGGGTACCGGCAGGCAGTTTGATGCAGGCGCCGCGCAATACTCGGCATAGCCGCCACCGGGCGTCAGCGCGCATACGCTGTCGCCGATGTTCCACTGCGTGACGTCGGCGGACTTGGCGACCACCTTGCCTGCAACTTCGAGGCCCATGTAAGGCGACGCACCGGGTGGCGGCGGATAGCTGCCGGAGCGTTGGGCTACATCGGGACGGTTGACGCCCGCGTAGGCCACTTCAATCAGGACTTCGCCAGCCTTCAATTGCGGGAGCGGGCCGTCCTTGACCTGCATGCAGTCGGGTGCGCCGCCGGTGCCGTGGTCGATGAATTTCATTTGGGTGGGCAACATGAGAGTCCTCTATTGTGATTTTGCGGGCTTGCGTAAAGCTGCGTTCTTCGATGCCTTGGTTGGCTTGGACAGTTTGACCGGCCCGGATGGTTTGGCCGGGCCGGACGGCTTTGCCGGTTTGAACTGATTGACTGGTTTGGGCTGTTTGACTGGTTTAGCAGGTCTGGGCGGCTTGACTGATTTAGACAGCTTGCCCGAGTCGACCAGCAGCGCTGGTTCCGTCTGTAACGCCACCTCCGGCAAAGCATCAACCAACTGCAAGTCAATCTTGAGTGCGTCTGGATCAGCGCGCACAATTTTCACTCGCAGGCGTTGTCCGAGACGAAATGTCTGGCCGCTGCGCTCGCCGCGCAGCACATGACGCGCTTCGTCGTACTTAAAGTAATCGCGGCCCAGTTCGGTGATGTGAATCATGCCGTCGATCAGCAGATCATCCATCGTGACAAAAATGCCGAACCCGGCCACGCCGCTGATGGCACCGTCGAACTCGTCGCCCAGATGCTCGCGCGCATACATGCACTTGAGCCAGGACGACACCTCGCGCGAAGCTTCGTCGGCACGGCGCTCGTTGCTCGAGCAATGAACGCCGAGGGCGTCCCAATCGGCTTCCACATACTTGCGCCGCTGCAATACTGCCTTGATCGCCCGATGTACCAGGAGATCGGGATAGCGCCGGATCGGCGACGTGAAATGCGCGTAGCGATCGTAAGCTAAGCCGAAGTGGCCGATATTGTCGGGACTGTATTGCGCCTGCTGCATCGAGCGCAGCATGACACTGGACACCAGCAGCGCATCGGGCCGGCCCTTGATCAATTGCGCGAGCTTGGCGTAGTCCTTGGCTTGCGGGTCATCGCCACCGCTCAAGGGCAAGCCGATGCCGCCGAGAAATTCGCGCAGCTTTTCAAGTTTTGCCGGCGTCGGCCCGGCGTGCACGCGATAGAGCGCCGGGTGTTTGGCTTTTTCGAGAATGCTCGCCGCGCACACGTTGGCCGCAAGCATGCACTCCTCGATCAGTTTGTGCGCGTCATTGCGCACCACCTTGATGATGCGTTCGATGCGGCCCGCCTCGTTGAAGAGCATGCGTGCTTCCATCGACTCAAAGTCCACCGCGCCGCGCTCGCCGCGGCCACGCAGCAGGGCGTGGTACACCTGCTCGAGCGCATGCAACGGGGCAAGCAGTTTTTTGCGTTGCTTTGCTGCGGCACCAGCCGGATCGGCCAATATGGCTGCCACTTCGGTGTAGGTGAAGCGCGCTTGCGAGTGCATCACCCCTTCGTAGAATTCGTAGTCCGTGATGTCACCTTCCGCACTCACGGTCATGTCGCACACCATGACGAGGCGGTCGACTTCAGGGTTGAGCGAACACAGGCCGTTCGACAACTTCTCCGGCAGCATCGGAATCACGCGGCGCGGAAAGTAGATCGAGGTGGAGCGCTCACGCGCGTCGGCGTCGAGCGGCTTGCCGGGATTCACGTAGTGGCTCACATCGGCAATCGCGACAATCAGGCGAAAGCTGGGGCCGCCGGCCCGGTTGCCCGCACCCTTGATTTCGCAATACACCGCGTCGTCGAAATCGCGCGCGTCTTCGCCGTCGATCGTGACCAGCGGCAGCTTGCGCAAATCGACGCGACCCGCATAGTCGGACTTGCGCAGCAGTTCGGGCAGCGCGGCGGCCTCAGCCATCGCCGGTTTGGAGAACACGTGCGGCAGATCAAATTTGCGCAGGGCGATTTCAATTTCGATGCCCGAGTCGTTCTCGTTGCCCAGCACTTCGTCGATGCGCCCTTTGGCGCCGCGACCGTCTTGCGGGTAGGAGGTGATCTTGGCGCTGACCACTGTGCCGTCTTCAGCTTGAGATCCACCTGCGCCTTGGGAACCATTGTTAGCCCGGGCCGTTGGCACGGAAACTTCCACCGGGTGCGGAAAATTGCGGTCACGCGGTATCACCATCCAGCGAGCGCCGTCGCGTTGCAACTTGCCAACCACCCGCGACACTGCGCGCTGAGTCACTTCAATGATGCGTGCTTCCTGGCGACCGCGCTGGTCGGGAGCCTTGCGCACAAAGCTCACAGTGTCGCCGTGCATCACGCCTTCGAGCGAATGCGGCGGCACGAACAGGTCATCGCCCCCGCCTGCGGCGGCAATGAAGCCGAAGCCATCGCGATGACGGCTGACCACGCCTGATTCGGTTTTCGGCTCGCGACCTGGATGGAACTTGCCACCGGCCTTCATGATGAGTTCGCCATCACGCAGCATGGCGTCGACGCGGCGGCCCATGGCTTCGGCCACGCCGCGGTCAATGCCGAGGCGCTTGGCGATCATGCCGTAGGTGAGGCCGGGGTCGCTCGCCACTACAGTGGCAATTTGTGCGCGTTCGGGAATGGCGATGCGCATGTCTGCGCGACCGTGGGAGCGCCCGGCATCGCGCGCATCCGCGCGCCCCGAGGTAGGTACTGAGGCGCGTCCAGTATCACGCGGGCGCGCCGCAAACGCTGCAGTTGCCCCGTAGGTACGGC
Organism: Burkholderiales bacterium; assembly: GCA_031430015.1. Lineage (GTDB taxonomy): Bacteria > Pseudomonadota > Gammaproteobacteria > Burkholderiales > JAEUOS01 > CANJDH01. The sequence continues at coordinate 5,827 of JANPAR010000020.1, read as the reverse complement.
CTTCCGGCGCAGCGCCATGTGGGTTTGATTTCGTCCGTTTGGAGACGGGTGCAGAGCGAATTTTGGGTGTTTTACGTTTCAATTTGGTTTATAATTTCTTATCTGATTGCAGACGATTTATGTTGATGGGTTGTCCGTTTGCAGTCTCCGCGCCCAGATGGCGGAATTGGTAGACGCACTAGGTTCAGGTCCTAGCGGTGGAAACACTGTGGAGGTTCGAGTCCTCTTCTGGGCACCAGCATTATCAGTGGCGTCGCGTGGCAACATCGCGCGGCAGCACTGAGCGAAACCCGCTTCGGCGGGTTTTTTTTATGGCTGGTTGCAACACTAGGCAACGCGTGCCGCCAGTTCTTCAGGCTTCATCTTGTCGTAGACCTCAAACGGCTGGTGGATCCACGGATTGTCGGGCAGGTCGTCAGCCCAATAGTCCGGCGTGAACACCGAGCAGCCCTTTTTCCAGATCACTGCCGTCTTGACTTTCTTGATGCCGGGATAGCGCTGCCGCAGGTGCTCGACCACCACCTGCATCGTCTTGCCGGAATCAACCAGATCATCGACCAGCAGAATGGTTTCGCCGAGGCGTTCGTTTACCTTGGCCATGTGTTGGCCGATGGTCAACTCGCCCTGTGATTCTTCGGTCTTGTCGGCATTGGCGAAATACGATTGTGTGGCCAGCACCGCGAGTGGCTGGTTGAAGATGCGCGACAGCGTGTCGCCGACGCGCAGACCACCGCGCGCCAGAGCGATGATTTGATCAAAGCGATATTCCGACGCCTGCACCTTGGCAGCCATTCTCTCAATCGCGTGGTGATAGTCATCCCAGGAAACGTAGAGGTCAGCCATGATGATGCGTGCGTTTGGATTGACGGCTCATTTGAAAGGGTGAGAGAGCACGATGGTTTCGTCGCGGTCGGGTCCGGTCGAGACCAAGGCAATTTTGGCACCACAGGCCTGCTCCATGCGGCGCAGGTAGTTCTGCGCGTTGACCGGCAGCTTGGCCCAGTCGCTGATGCCCGCCGTGCTCTCTGACCAACCCGGCATTTCTTCGTAGACCGGCACGCAGGCTGCAGCACCATCAGCACCAGGCGGTAGCAGATCACAAGTGGTTCCGGTGGCATCGGTGCGATAGCGAATGGCCAGTTTGACCACCGGCATGCCGTCGAGCACGTCGAGCTTGGTGATGCACAGGCCGCTGATGCCGTTGATCTGGATCGAGCGTTTCAACGCCGGCACGTCGAACCAGCCGCAACGGCGCGGGCGACCGGTGACGGAGCCAAACTCATTCCCTTTCTTGCGCAGATAGTCACCGGTGTCGTCTTCGAGTTCTGTGGGGAACGGCCCCGAACCGACGCGCGTCGCATAGGCCTTGGTGATGCCGAGTACGTAATGCAACTGGCCTGGCCCCACGCCAGCGCCCGCTGCTGCTGCACCGGCCACACAGTTGCTGGAAGTGACGAAGGGATAAGTGCCGTGATCGACGTCGAGCAGCGTGCCTTGCGCGCCTTCAAACAACAGGCTCTTGCCGGCCGCCATCTCGCGATACAACTCGTGCGACACATCGGCCACCATCGGTTTGAGACGTGCCGCGAAGCCCAGTGCCTGATCGAGCACCTGCTGGTAATCGATTGGCGCGGCCTTGAGGTAGTTGACGAGGACGAAGTTGTGGTACTCCATGGTCTCCGCGAGTTTGGCGGCGAAGCGCTTGGCGTTGAACAAATCAATCACCTTCAACGCACGGCGCGCGACCTTGTCTTCGTAGGCCGGGCCAATGCCGCGCCCGGTGGTGCCGATCTTGGCCGCGCCCTTGGCCGTCTCGCGTGCCTGATCGAGCGCTACGTGATAGGGCAGGATCAGCGTGCACGATTGCGAAATGCGCAAGCGTCTGGACACCGGCACGCCGGCCGCTTCGAGCTCGTCAATCTCTGTGAACAGCGCTTCGGGCGAGAGCACCACGCCGTTGCCGATGTAGCAGGCCACGTCGGGGCGCAGCATGCCTGAGGGGATGAGGCGCAGGATGGTCTTTTTGCCGCCGATCACCAGCGTGTGGCCGGCGTTGTGGCCACCCTGAAAACGCACCACGCCCTGCGCGTGATCGGTCATCCAGTCAACGACCTTACCTTTGCCTTCATCACCCCACTGGGTGCCGACGACGACTACGTTTTTTGCCATGTTGATGCTTTCTGCCGGAAGATCAAATCAGGAAAGGGGGCTGACGGTCCACGCGCCCGCGCGCAGCACCAACTCACGATTGCAGGGCGGCTGCCACGAACGCTTGTCGTGACCGGGCAAGTCGGGGACGACGACTTCGCCTGCTGCACGCAGTGCCGCCACCTTGGTGCGCAGGGCTTCGCTATCGTCGAGCGGCGCGAGTATGGCACCAGCATGCGGCACTATCGCGGCTACAGCCGCAAGCTCTTTCAGGTCGAGCGAAAAACCGGTCGCGGGACGGGCGCGCCCAAAGGATTTGCCGACCTCGTCATAACGTCCGCCGCGCGCAATCGCATTGGGCAAGCGCTCGACATAAGCCGCAAACACCACGCCGCTGTGGTACTGGTAGCCACGCAACTCGGCAAGATCGATGCTCACTTGCGCCCCGCGCATTTGCGCCACCAAAGTACGCAACTGTGCCAATGCCGCTGAGACGCGCGGATCGGCAGGCAATTCACGCGCGGCCTGCTCCAACACCTCGGCCCCGCCATACAAGCGCGGCAACAGCAAGAACGCCTCGCGCAGCGGTGCGGCCAAGCCGGTCAATGCGCCGCGCAGCGCTGGAATGTCCTTGGCCTGAATGCGCGCAAACAACGCTTCGGCGCGACGCTCGTCCAGCGCAGCCATAGCCGCCAAGGCGCGGAACACGCCGACGTGGCCGACGTCGAAGCGCACCTTCGTCAAACCGGCCAGTCCAAGCACATGCAGCAACAGATTCTGGATTTCGACATCCGCTTCAATGCTTGAATGGCCGTAGATTTCAGCACCAATCTGCAAGGGCTCGCGCGTGGCGTTCAGGCCTTGCGGCAAGGCATGCAGCACCGGCCCGCAATAGGCCAGGCGCGTGACCCCTTCGCGATTGAGCAGGTGCGCGTCTATGCGCGCAGCCTGCGGCGTGGTATCGGCGCGCAGGCCCATGCTGCGGCCCGACAACTGATCGACCAGCTTGAAGGTGCGCAAATCCATGTCATGGCCGGTACCGGTCATCAATGAATCAAGGTATTCGAGCAAAGGCGGCATCACCAGTTCGTAGCCATGCACACGGAAGGCGTCGAGCAACAGGCGGCGCACAAACTCGACGCGGCGCGCCTCTTCGGGCAACACATCGGCAATGTATTCAGGCAGCGCCCAGCGTGTCATACGAATCTCTTAGTCGAGCAGCAGCAAGACACAACCGCCCAGGGTCGCGGCCATACCGATAAAACGGATCTGCCCGTCGTTCATCTCAAGCACGCGGCGAAAGGTTTCGCGCCAGGCACCCGGCGCAATAAGCGGCAGGAAGCCCTCAATCACGAGCAGCAGCCCGAAGGCTGTCAAGAGGGAAGACATCACGTCGAGGACGGCTCAGAGCAACTCAGGCAGCGCAATTGCCGGCTACTTTTTCTTCGGCGCGCTGCCGCCACCGGCATTCTTCAAATACCTGAAGAACTCCGAGCTCGGATCGACCACGATGACGTCGTTGCGGCTGCGGAAGCTGTTGCGATAGGCCTCAAGGCTGCGATAGAAATTGTAGAACTCGGGATTCTGGCCAAACGCCTGCGCGTAAATCGCCGATGCCTTGCCGTCGCCCTCACCCTGGATGCGCTGCGCATCGCGATAGGCTTCGGCAATGATCACTGAACGCTGGCGGTCAGCGTCGGCGCGAATTTTTTCGCCATCGGCCACGCCGGTAGAGCGCAGTTCATTGGCTACGCGTTTGCGCTCCGACTCCATGCGCCGGAACACCGAGTCCTTGATTTCATCGGAATATTCCACCCGCTTCAGGCGCACATCGACAATCACCACGCCCAGGCTTTTGGTATCTTCGTTGACCTTGGTGCGAATGTCCTGCATCACGCGCTCACGCGCCCCTGACACCATGTCATTGACGGTCCGTTTGCCGATCTCATTGTTGAGAGCATCGCGCAGAAATTTCTGAATCTGGTTGACTGCTTCGGTTTCGAGGCCGCGCACGCTGACGTAATACTGCTTGGGATCGGCAATGCGCCACTTGACGAAGGAATCGACCACCAGATTTTTCTTTTCGGAGGTCTGGAAACGATCCGAGTCCGGCGTGTCGATGGTCAAAATACGTTTGTCGAAATAGGCGACGTTCTGGAATGGCGGCGGCAGCTTGAACTTCAGCCCCGGCTCGCTCACCACTTCCTTGACCTCGCCCAAGGCGAAGATGATCGCGTACTGGCGCTGGTCGACCACAAACAGCATGCTCGACGCCAGCATCGCGGCGAACAGCGCAAAAAACAGGGCGGAGACAAGACGGTTCATCAGCGTACCTCCCGTTCGCGCGTGCGCCCGGCATCACGCGAACGCGCATCGACCGGCGTGGGTGGAGAGGGATCAACACTCGGGCGCGCCACCGGCGGCGGTTCACCCCCAGCTGCAGCGGCACTCGCGCCGGCTGCGCCAACCAACTTGTCCAGCGGCAGATACAGCATCTGATTACCCGCCTTGGCATCGATCATGATCTTGGACGTGTTGGAAAACACCTGCTGCATGGTGTCAAGATACATACGGTCGCGCGTGACCTGCGGTGCGCGGCTGTATTCGGCCAGCACAGTCTTGAAGCGGTTCGCCTCACCTTCAGCCGAGACCACCACTTTTTGTTTGTAGCCTTCAGCTTCCTGCAGCAAACGCGCCGCCGTGCCTCGCGCCTTCGGAATCACATCGTTGGCATAGGCCTGACCGTCATTCTTGGCACGTTCGCGGTCCTGTCCCGCCTTGACGGCATCATCAAACGACGCTTGCACCTGCTCTGGCGGCTGCGCGTTCTGGATCGTGACATTCACAATCGAAATGCCTGACTCATAGCGGTCAACGATCTGCTGCATCAGTTTTTCGGCACCCTTGGCAATTTGTTCTTTGCCTTCATAAAGGGCGAAATCCATCTTCGACTTACCGACAATCTCGCGCATGGCCGTCTCGGCCGCCTGCAATACCACCTCGCCCGGCTCACGATTCTTGAACAACCAATCCTCTGCCTTGATGAGCCGGTACTGGACCGCGAATTGGATGTCGATGATATTTTCGTCATCAGTCAACATGAGCGACTCTTTGAGCACCTTGGTCTTGACGTTGTTGCGATAACCAATTTCGACCTGCCGCAACTGTTGCAAATTGACCATCTCGTGGCTCTCGAACGGATAAGGCAAGCGCCACTTGAAGCCGGCCTTGTCGGTCAGCGACTGAAATTTACCGAAACGCAGAATCGCCGCCGTCTGACCTTCCGGCACGATGAAAAACCCGCTCGACGCCCACAGCAGCGCCACCACCGCAAGAATCAGCGCAATACCGCCGCCAAACAGTTTGGCGCTAGGCGGCTGTGAAGGCGCTCCGCCGCCGGTACCGCCGGGGTTGGGCTGCGGACGCTGGGGGGCGCCTGGCTTGCCGCCGAACAATCCGGTCAGCTTGCGGTTGAAGTCGCGCCACAGTTCTTCGAGATCGGGCGGCCCGCCGCCAGTGGCGAACACGCGCACATCGTTCCAGCCGGATTGCCAACGCATCTTGAGTGCCGAAAACAGGTTCATGGATTTGACATTCGTTTCAGAAAACAGAAACGGCGGAAGCGTTCTCGCCAGCCGCCGTCATATTTTGGTCTGCCTCGCGGTGCGGCTTGCGCCAC
>JANPAR010000019.1:0-4914 GCA_031430015.1 Burkholderiales bacterium | reverse complement strand
GCATACATGTTGGCGAGCGGCACGTCACCTGACATGCCCATCGCACCGTGCACCTGCATCGCCCAGTCGATGATCTTGCACGCCATTGTCGGCGCCAGCACCTTGATCATCGCGATCTCGGCGCGTGCGATCTTGTTGCCCACGGTGTCCATCATGTAGGCGGCTTTGAGCACCAGCAAGCGCGTCGAGTCGATCATGATGCGCGATTCGGCGATGCGCTCCTGGGTCACGGTTTGCTCGGAGACGCGCTTGCCGAACGCCACGCGCGACGAGGCGCGCTTGCACATGAATTCGAGCGCGCGCTCGGCGGCGCCGATCGAGCGCATGCAGTGGTGAATCCGGCCGGGCCCGAGGCGGCCCTGCGCGATTTCAAAGCCGCGGCCTTCACCGAGCAGCAGGTTGGAGGCCGGCACGCGCACGTTTTCGAACAACATCTCAGCGTGGCCATGCGGCGCATCGTCGTACCCCATCACCGTGAGCGGCCGCACCACCTTGACGCCGGGGGTGTCGCGCGGGATCAGGATCATTGATTGCTGCGAGTGGCGCGGCGCGTTCGGATCGGTCTTGCCCATGAAAATGAAGATGGCGCAACGCGGATCAGGTGCGCCTGACGACCACCACTTGTGGCCGTTGATGATGTAGCTGTCACCATCACGCTGGATCGACGATTGAATGTTGGTGGCGTCGCTTGAAGCGACTTCTGGCTCGGTCATCGCGAAGCACGAACGAATCTCGCCGCGTAGCAGCGGGTCCATCCACAAGCGCTTGTTCTCCTCGCTGGCGTAACGCTCGAGCGTTTCCATGTTGCCGGTATCGGGCGCCGAGCAGTTGAATACCTCAGGTGCCCAATAGAGGCGGCCCATGATCTCGCACAGGGGTGCGTAATCGAGGTTGGACAGGCCGCCGTCGGGTGCGCGCGGCGAGCGCGGCAGGAACAAATTCCACAAGCCTTGCGCGCGCGCCTTGACCTTGAGTTCTTCGATCAGTTTGAGTGGCACCCAGGGGTTGCCCTTGGCGCGGTTGGCCTCGATTTCTTCGTGGTGCTTGTGCTCGTTCGGATAAATGTGGTCGTCCATGAACTTGAGCAGCTTGACGCGAAGTTCCTGGCAGCGTGGGGAGTATTCGAAATCCATGATGCGTTTCCTCTCAGGGTGAAATCTGTCTGTGTCGGGTGACAGTGCGATACGAAGTAAATGTGCTTCGGTGTTCAGTGCTTCAACAATTTCTCCACCAGCGCCCAGCCCATCTGCGCCATCGGTTTGGCGCGCGCGCCGGCGTCGAGCGCCTGCGGGCTGGCCGCCGTGCCATCGACATAACGTTTCATGATGCCCTGCAAAATGCCGCACAGGCGGAACATGTTGTAGGCGATGTAAAAGCGCCAGTCGCGCGTGCTGATCGAGCGGCCGGTGTTGCGGCCATACAGGTCGATGTACTCGGCCTCGGTGGGAATGCCGAGCGCCTTGAAGTCGATGCCGTGAATGCCGCGAAACTGCCCCGGCGCAATATGCCAGCTCATGCAGTGATACGAAAAATCCGCCAGCGGATGGCCAAGCGTGGACAACTCCCAGTCAAGCACGCCGAGGATGCGTGGCTCGGTGGGATGGAAGATCATGTTGTCGAGACGGTAGTCGCCATGCACGATGGTGGTCTCATCGCCCGCCGGAATATTTTTCGGCAACCACTCGATCAGGTTATCCATTTCGGGAATCGACTCGGTCTCGGACAGTTTGTACTGCCGGCTCCAGCGCTCGATCTGGCGCGCGATGTAGTTGGCCGGCTTGCCGTACGACTCCAATCCAATCGCCTTGTAATCGGTAGTGTGCAGCTTCGCCATCACACGGTTCATCTCGGCATAGATGTCGCCACGCTGCGCAGGCGTCATGCCGGGCAGTGCTTGATCCCACAACACGCGGCCGTTGAGCATCTCCATGATGTAGAACGCACGGCCGATCACGGATTCGTCATCGCATAGCGTGTGCATCTTCGCTGCGGGGAAGCCGTTTTTTCCGAGCGCGTCCTGCACGCGGTATTCGCGTTCGATCGCGTGCGCCGAGGGCAACAGCTTGGCGACCGGGCCGGGCTTGGTGCGCATGACGAAGTGGGCGGTGTGGCTGCCATCGTTCACGCTGAGCTTGAAGGTCGGGTTCGATTGACCGCCCTTGAACTGCTCGGCACTCAAATCATCCGCACTCTGGCCCGGATAGTCCGGCACATGCGCCTTCAGGTAGGCGTGCAGCGCACCGGTATCGAACTTCTGTTTATCGGACACCGGCTTGGTGCCCATGAATTCTTCGAACATCAACTCACCCAAAATAATGGGGTCAGACCCCATTTATGTCACCATTTTTGTCACGAATGTTAGGTGCCGAAAAAATAAAGGGGTCTGACCCCTTTATTTTTTCAACTTGTAATCAAGGTACTTCTCAAACAATTCTTCGAGCGTAGTTTTGCGCGTCGCGGTTTGCATCAAGTCGGGCGGCGCGATATTGATGGCGCGCACCACATAGTCGTGTTTGGCTGCATCGCCGACGTCCACAAGGTTAATGCATGCGGGGGTTTGATGCAGGGCGCCGAGGAATTGGCGCTGGCCACCCGAGAGGCAATAGGAGAGGATGGCGCGATTGGTACCGCCGTGCAGCACCATCAACAATTCTTGCCATGAGGGATCGGCGAGCACGCGCGCGAACGCAGCGTGGATGCGGCCGGTGAAGTCACCGAGCAATTCGCCGCCGAGGAAGGGCACGCAGAAGTTATTGGGCCGGCCAAACACCTGGGTGAACACGGCCTCGGCTTCATCTTCCTTGATGTCGTCGGGTTTTCCGCCTTTGATTTCACGCAGCTCGCCAATCGTCTCGGTGCGCGGCGTGCCGTGGCGGTTTTCGGCGAGCACGCGCTGGGCGGTCTCCACCGTGCGTGGCAAGCCGGAGACGATCAGGCGGTCAAAATTCACATCCTTGAGCATCAAGCCAGCAGCGGTGGCCTGGCTGCGCCCAAGTTCGTTGAGCGGCACGTCGTCGCTCGACGGTACCGGATTACCAGCGGCGTCGTAGTAGCTGACCGCGCCGTGGCGCAGCAGATAAATGCGGCGGCGCTGGCCCCATTCGCGCGCAGCAAGTTCGCGAATGACCGGGCTGGCTCCGCTCATGCCTTGTCCGAAAAATCGGGCTTGCGCTTTTCGAGAAAAGCGCCGACACCTTCGCGCGCCTCCGCCGTGTGCAGGTTGTCGACAAACAAATCGCGCTCCAGATCAAGCTGCGAGTCTTGCGACGGTACCGCTTTTTCCGACAGACGCTTGATCCGCCCGATAGTGCCGCGTGGCCCCTTGGCCAGCCGCTCAGCCGCCGCCAGAGCGGCTTTCAGGGCATCACCCTTGGAAACACATTGAGACACAACGCCGAGTGCATGCAGGCGTTGTGCGGAAATCACATCGCCAAACGCCATCAACTCAAACGCGAGCTGGCGTGGCAGCAACCGCCCGAGCATGGCCGAGCCACCGCCATCGGGCGTCAGGCCGCTCTTGACGTAGGCCATGGTGAACTTGGCATCCTCGGCGGCGATGATCATGTCGCACTGCATGGCTATCGAGAAGCCCGCGCCGGCCGCTGCGCCTTCGACCGCTGCAATGAACGGAACCGGGCAGGCGCGGATCTGGCGCACTGCGCCATGCAGGATGTCGATACCGTTGGCCTGATACTCGCGCGATTTGGACTGGTTGTTGCGGATGCGATTGAGATTGCCCCCGCCGCAAAACACGCCGTCGGCGCCGGTCAGGATCACTGCGCGAATCGACTTGTCGCTCCTGGCGCGCTCGGCGATCTCGCCCAAGCCGCGATAGACCTCGGGCCCCAGCGCATTGCGCATGGGCGGGTTGCTGATGGTAAGAATGACCACCGCGCCACGTTGCTCGATGCGCATTTGAGTCGGGGTGCCTTCGTCGCGCATGGCGACGCCGCTGCCGGCGTCGTTGGCGTTGCCGGCTGTTCCGTTTGCGCCGTTGCTCATACGCGCTCGATCACCATGGCCAGGCCCTGGCCCACGCCGATGCACAGGCTGATGACGGCGTATTTGCCGTTCATGCGCTGCAATTGACGCGCCACGGAAATCGACAAGCGCGCACCGGACGCCCCGAGCGGATGTCCGACGGCGATCGCACCGCCGTTGGGGTTGACGCGTGAGTCATTGAAATCGACTTTCATGAGATGCAGGCAGCCCAGCACCTGCGGCGCAAACGCCTCGTTGATCTCGATGATGTCCATGTCTTTCAACGTGAGGCCTGCGCGTTCCAGCGCCTTGGGGATCGCATAGGCCGGGCCGACGCCCATGATGCGCGGCGCCACCGCAGCCGAGGCAGCGGAGAGAATTTTTGCCATGGGCTTGGCACCGGCCCTGTCGCCTGCAGCCTTGCTGCCGACGAAGAGGGCGGCTGCACCGTCGTTGATGCCCGATGCGTTGCCGGCCGTGACGACCCCACCTTCGAACAGGTTCTTGAGTTTGGTGAGCGTCTCGATCGTGGTTTCGCGCGGATGCTCATCCACACTCACGATGACCGGTTCGTCCTTCTTTGATTTGGGCGGCAATGTGACGGGGGCGATTTCACCGGCCATGAAGCCGTCTTTTTGGGCCTTGGCAAACTTGGCCTGCGAGGCGAGGGCGAACACGTCGCATTGCTCGCGCGTGATGCCGTATTCCTTGGCAACATTGTCGCCAGTCTCGGGCATCGAATCATTGCCGTAGTGCTTGACCAGCTTGGGGTTGGGGAAGCGTGCGCCGATGGTGGTGTCGGCCATCTTGAATTCACGTGCGAACGGTGACTCCGCCTTCAACATGACAAAGGGGGCGCGGCTCATCGACTCGACGCCGCCGGCCAGATACAACTCGCCTTCCTTGCAGGTGATGGCACGCGCTGATTCGATC
>JANPAR010000018.1:0-18186 GCA_031430015.1 Burkholderiales bacterium | reverse complement strand
TCGCGAATGGTTTGAAACGGCGGGCGAGCGGATTTGGGCATGAGACGTGGCTCAGGTGAGCAGTTGAATCAAGGCATGACGGTAGATGTCCTTGAGAGGATCAATGTCCGCCAGCGCGACATGCTCGTTGAGTTTGTGAATGCTCTCGTTGACCGGCCCCAGTTCCGCCACTTCGCGGCTGATGTCCTTGATGAAGCGGCCATCCGAGGTGCCGCCGGTGGTCGAGATTTCGGTATCGACACCGGTTACGGTCTTGATGCTCGCCGTGAGCGCATCGACCAGCTTGCCGCGCGGCGTGAGGAAAGGGTGGCCCGAGAGTGACCACGCGATGTCGTAGTCAAGGCCATGCCGGTCGAGAATGGCATGGACGCGCGCCTTGAGGCCGTCGGCGGTGGACTCGGACGAAAAGCGGAAATTGAAGTCGATCACCACCACACCGGGGATGACGTTGGTGGCACCGGTGCCACCGTGGATGTTGGACATTTGCCAAGCGGTGGGCGCGAAGTATTCGTTGCCCACATCCCACGCCGTGCTGGCAAGTTCGGCCAGGGCCGGTGCCGCGTCGTGGATCGGGTTGCGGCCAAGGTGGGGATAGGCGATATGGCATTGAATGCCGCGCACGGTGAGCTTGCCCGAGAGTGAGCCGCGGCGGCCATTTTTGACCATGTCACCAAGGCGGTTGACGGCAGTCGGCTCGCCGACGATGCAGTAGTCGATCAACTCGTTGCGCGCCTTGAGCACGCGCACCACGGGCGCGGTACCGTTCACCGACGGGCCTTCTTCATCGGACGTGATGAGAAAGCCGATCGAGCCTTGGTGTGCTGGATGCGCCGCGACAAATTCTTCACACGCCACCACCATCGCGGCGAGCGAGGTTTTCATATCGGCGGCGCCGCGCCCATAGAGCTTACCGTCGCGTATTTCCGGCTTGAACGGATCCGAGTGCCACTGGTCGAGCGGGCCGGTGGGCACTACATCGGTGTGACCGGCGAACACGACTAGCGGTGCTGTGACGCCACGCCGTGCGTAAAGATTTTCAACGCGCGCGTCGCCTTCGCCAAAGGCCATCGGTTCGAGTTTGAAGCCGAGCGCGGCGAGGCGCTTGCCGATGACTTGCTGGCAGCCGCCGTCGTTCGGCGTGACGGAGCGTGCACCGATCAGTTGTTGGGTAAGGGCGAGGGTAGGGGAGGTCATGGGAACAAGCGTTGGTAGTCGGTTGCGTCAAATCCAATGGTGAGGCTGCTGCCGTGCGCCAGCACCGGCCGCTTGACCAGGCTGGGCGCTTCGCAAAGCAGGGTCACTGCGCCAGAAGCCTTGTCCACCAAGGCTTTGCGGCCATCGTCGAGTGCGCGCCAGGTGGTGCCTTTGCGGTTGATGATGCGTTCCGGGCCGGCTTCGTCGAGCCAGGCACGTGCCAGGGCAGCGCTCAAACCCTTTTTTTTGAAATCGTGAAACGCGTATGTGATCTGGTGCACATCAAGCCAGGCACGCGCTTTCTTGACCTGATCGCAATTGGGGATGCCGTAGAGCGTGGTCTGCGCAGGTGAATTCGTTCGCAAAATCGCTGTCCTGGCTCCAGCTGCGGTCGCCGCCGCGTCCCCAGTCCCAGCCGCACCCGCACGTGGCTTGCGTTCGCCGGCGGCTGCGCGCGTTGTTGTCATGCGCTACTTGACGTCGTCGGTGATCAGCGTGATCTCGGTGAACGACGCGCCGCCGCTTTCTTCGACCTTCATCTCTTCAGCCTGCTTGGGCATTTCGATGCCGGCCGGCGCATCGTTGACACCCGCCTCGGTGTTGTTGAGCAGCCAGATCAGGTTGGACGGCGAGTCGGCGTTGGCCATGCCTTCTTCTTGCGTGATCTTGCCTTCGCGGATCATGCGGAAGAATGCTTGCTCAAATGTTTGCGAGCCAGGCGACATCGATTTGTCCATCGCATCCTTGATCTCACTCACTTCGCCTTTTTCAATCAGCTCGGCGATGTGGCGCGTGTTGAGCATCACCTCGACTGCCGCATAGCGCCCGCCGGCCTTGTTGCGGATCAGGCGCTGCGAGATGATGCTCTTGAGAGCCGCCCCCAGATCTTGAAGGAGTGCGGGGCGGTTCTCCAGCGGATAAAAGCCGATGATGCGGTTGAGCGCGTGATACGAATTGTTGGCGTGCAGGGTGGCGAGGCACAGATGGCCCGATTGCGCATAGGCAATCGATGCGGCCATGGTTTCCTTGTCGCGCACCTCGCCGATCAGAATGCAGTCAGGTGCCTGACGCAGGGCATTCTTGAGTGCGATCTTGAAGTCAAGCGTATCGGTGCCGACTTCGCGCTGGTTGACGATGGATTTTTTGTTTTTGAAAATGAATTCGACCGGGTCTTCGAGCGTGAGGATGTGACCCGACTTCAATTCATTGCGATAGTCCAGCATCGCCGCCAGCGAGGTCGATTTTCCCGAGCCGGTCGCACCCACCATGAGGATCAGCCCGCGCTTCTCCATGATGATTTCCTTAAGCACCTCAGGCAGTTCCAGCGTGTCGATCGGCGGGATATCGCCGGGGATGTAACGCACCACGACAGCGGGGGTGTTTTTTTGCCGCATTGCGCTGATCCGGAACGCGCCGATGCCGGGCATCGAGAACGCCATGTTCAGTTCAAGCTGATCCTCGTATTCCTTGATCTGCTTTTCGTTCAGCACTTCGTACAGCAGCTTGGTGATGGTCTCTGAATCCATCACCTGCTGGTTGACCGGCACCGCCACACCATTGATCTTGATGTTGATGGGAGAGGACACCGACATGAAAATGTCCGAGGCCTTTTTCTCGGCCATCAACTGGAACAAACGCTTCATCGCTGACATGGTGTTCTCCCGCAAACTGTGCATTGCGGAGCAGGAAATGTCCTGTATCCGCCCCGGCAGCGCCGGGTGTCCAACAAGGAAAATCTAGAGGCGCAACAATTCGTTGATGCCGGTCTTGGCGCGCGTTTGCGCATCGACCCGCTTGACGATCACGGCACAATACAAGTTTACCTTTCCGGTCGAGTCGGGCAGGGTGCCTGACACCACCACCGAGCCCGACGGCACGCGGCCGTAGGTCACTTCGCCGGTCTCGCGGTTGTAGATGCGCGTGCTCTGGCCGATGTAGACGCCCATCGACAGCACCGAATTCTCTTCGACGATCACGCCTTCAACGACCTCGGAGCGCGCGCCGATAAAACAGTTGTCTTCAATGATGGTGGGGTTGGCCTGGATCGGCTCCAACACGCCACCGATGCCGACACCGCCCGACAAGTGCACGTTCTTGCCAATCTGCGCGCACGAACCGACGGTGGCCCAGGTATCGACCATGGTGCCTTCATCGACGTAGGCGCCGATGTTGGTGTAAGAGGGCATCAACACCACGTTCTTGGCAATGTAAGCACCGCGCCGCGCAACGGCCGGCGGCACCACGCGCACGCCCGTCGCCTTCATTTGCTCGTCGTTGAGGTGCGCGAACTTGGTCTGTACCTTGTCGTAAAAACCAAGATCGCCCGCATGCATCGGTGCGTTGTCGGTCAGGCGGAATGACAGCAGCACCGCTTTCTTGAGCCATTGGTGGGTGACCCATTCGCCATTGATTTTCTCGGCAACGCGCACGCGCCCCTTGTTGAGATCGGCGATGACGGCCTCCACCGCATCCTTGACTTCCTTGGGGTGCTTGGCCGGGGAGAATTCGGTGCGCTTTTCCCAGGCTTCGTTGATCAGTTGTTCGAGTTGCGCCATGTGACTTCCTGTTGAGGTAGAGAGCGGATGTAAAAGTGACAGTAAGGAGCGGATTTAAAGAGCGTTGCAAAACTGGACGATGCGTCGTGCGGCTTCGATGCACTCGGCAGGTTCGGCAACTAGCGCCATGCGCACGTAACCGTCACCGGGGTTGGTGCCAGGGGCGACGCCAGCGTTGACGCTGGCGCTGTCCCCGTTCGCTGCGCGCGCCAAATAGCTGCCGGGCAGCACGGTGACGCCCTGCGCGGCATACAACTGCCGGGTGAATTCGACATCCGAGCCGTTCGCGCATTTCCTGGGGGTTTTTGCCCAGAGGTAGAACGACGCATCGGGCATGTCGACATCGAGTACGGTCTTGAGGATCGGTACAACCGCAGCAAACTTCTCGGCATAGAGGCGGCGGTTTTCCACCACGTGCGCTTCATCATTCCACGCCGCTGTGCTGGCGGCCTGCACGGCGAGACCCATGGCACTGCCGTGATAGGTGCGGTAAAGCAAAAACTGCTTCAGAATCGCCGCATCACCCGCCACAAACCCGGAGCGCATGCCGGGTACGTTCGAGCGCTTCGACAGGCTGGAAAACATCACGAGGTGCTCAAAGCTGCGGCCGAGTTTTTGTGCGGCTTCCAGAGCGCCAAGAGGCGGCACGCCTTCATCAAAATAAATTTCCGAGTAGCACTCGTCAGAAGCGATGATGAAGCCGTATTGGTCTGACAGCGCAAACACTTCGCGCCAGTCGTCCAGCGTCATCACCGCGCCAGTCGGGTTGCCGGGCGAGCAGACGAATAGCAGTTGCGTGGCGCGCCACACCTCGGCAGGCACATTGGAAAAATCGCAAGCGTAATTGCGCGCTGCGCTCACCGGCACAAAATGCGCGCGCGCGCCGGCCAGTAGGGCTGCGCCTTCGTAAATTTGATAGAACGGGTTTGGGCAGACTACCGTCGCGCCAGTGCGGCTCGGGTCCACCACGGTTTGCGTCAATGCAAACAGCGCTTCGCGCGAGCCGTTGACCGGCAGCACCTGGGTCATGGGGTCGATGCCGCGCAGGCCGTAGCGCCGCTCCAGCCACGCGCCAATCGAGCGCCGCAGCGCTTCGCTGCCTGCAGTCGCGGGGTAGCTGGCCAGGCCTTTGAGATTCGCCGTCAGGGCGTCTTTGATGAACGCGGGCGTGGGGTGTTGCGGCTCACCAATGCCCAGACTGACCGGCTTGATGCCAGCGGGCGGAGTGATCGACGAAAATAGCAAACGCAGCTTCTCGAACGGGTAGGGCTGCAGCAAAGCAAGACGCGGATTCATCACGCAATTATAAAGCCCCCTCTTTGCGTGATTGCACGCGATGCCCTGCACACTGCGACGTACGCTTCACGTTTTCTCCTCTCAAAACCGCATGCATCTGCCCGCCGCCAATGTGTTTGCCCTGCTCACCGGCGCGCTGATCTGGGGGCTGGTCTGGTACCCCTACCGCTTCTTGCGTGCCGATGGTTTGGCGGCGGCCTGGGCTACCGTGTTCACCTACGGTTTTGCCTTGATCGTGATCACCGCGCTGTTCCACCGCCGTGTGCGCGCGGTGCCGGTGACCCGTATGTTGCTGTGGGTGGGGCTGGCGGCGGGTTGTGCCAATGTCGGGTTTTTGATCGCAGCCATCTACGGGCAAGTCGCGCGTGTGGTGCTGCTGTTTTACATCGCGCCGGTGTGGACGGTGCCTCTGGCGTGGTGGTTGCTGCGTGAAGTGCCGTCGCGCCGCAGCTTGCCGGCCACGGCCATTGCACTGGTTGGTGCCGCTGTGATGCTGTGGAATCCTGCATTGGGCCTGCCGTGGCCGCGCGATTGGGCGGAGTGGCTGGGCCTCGCCTCGGGCGTGACGTTTGCGCTGGCCAATGTGCTGATTCGCAGGACCGGCAGTGTCGAGACAGGTGTGCGCTCGTTCTACATCTTCGGTGGCTGCGTGGCTGCTGGTCTGTTCGCGGCGGCGGTGCTCGATCAGCCGCTCACCATGCCCGCGCAACCCTGGCTCACGGCGGGTCTGGCAGTGCTTGTGGGCTGCGTGATGCTGTTGTGCAACTGGGTGGTGCAATACGGCCTCGAGCGCACACCAGCCAATCTGGCCATCGTGATCTATTTGTCCGAACTGGTGTTCGCGGCGCTTGGTGGCTGGTGGCTTGCCGGTGAGACGCTGGGGTCGAAAGAAATCGCCGGTGGCGTGCTGGTGATGGGGGCCAGCGTGCTGTCGGCGTGGCTAACGCAGCGCGGCGAAGGAAACGCCGCCTAGCGCCAGGCGCACGCTGCGCGCCTTACTCACGTGTGCCCCGCAGCTTACCCGCTTGCGCGCCATGCGGTGTACTCAGACGCACGCCCTGCGGGGTCTCTAGAGGCACGCCCTGCGGCTCACTCCTGCTGAATGCCCGCGTCGCGCACCAGCGCCTTGTTGGTCTCGATTTCGTCGCGTACAAATTTGGCAAATTCGGCAGGCGTCATCAGTTGCACCTCGTTGCCGCCGCGCGCGAACTGCTGCAACAGTTCAGGCGATTGCAGTGCTTTGGTCACGTCGGCAGACAATTTTGTGATCGACGCAGCAGGCGTACCCGCCGGAGCCCACAGGCCAAACCAGAGTTCGATGCGGAAGTTGGGCAGAGACGTTTCTGCGAGGGTTGGCACGGCCGGCAGTGATGCGACACGCTTGTTCGACGTAACCGCCACCGGCGTCAACTTGCCGTCCTTGAGCATGCCGCCCACGGTGGGCAACGGCGCCATGTAAAACGCCGAGCGCCCGCCGAGCAGATCGGTGATGGCATCGGGCGAGCCTTTGAACGGCACGTGAATCATGCGCAAACCCGCGCGCTGCGCGAACATTTCTGCGGTCAGGTGCGTCGAGGTGCCGACTCCCGCTGACGCGTAGGGGATGGCACCGGGCTTGGCTTGCGCCGCGTCAATGATCTGCTTGACTGTTTGATAGGGGCCGTTGCCCGCAGTTACCATCACGTAGGGCGTGGTGGCCAGCAAGGACACATCAATCATGTCGCGCAAGACATCGTAAGGAAGACTCTTGTACAGCGCCGGGTTTACCGCGTGCGAGGCGCTCTGCACCAACAGAGTATGGCCGTCGGGCGTGGCGCGGATCACTTCACGCGTGCCGATTTGTCCGCCCGCGCCGGGGCGGTTTTCAACCGTAACGGTTTGGCCCCAGATTTCCTGCAGGCGCGGCGCGAGGAAGCGCGCGACGATGTCAGCACCCGATCCCGGTGTTAGCGGCACCACGAGGCGCACCGGCTTGGACGGGTAGGTCTGTGCCTGAGCAGGCGTCAGGTGCAGCAGGGCAAACGCACCGCCCGCGACTACAGCGCTCAACGAACGGATCAGGCGCTTGGCCAGCAGGCGTGCGATCAATGAAAAGTTCATCTTGTCATCTCCAAGCACTGGCGGCGGCGCGTCAGCGCAAAAAAGAAATCAGGCAAAAAAAATGGATCAGCGCATTTCGGCAGCTGATCCATTTTATCGATTGGTCGGCGTGAAAGGATTCGAACCTTCGACCCCTTGCACCCCATGCAAGTGCGCTACCAGGCTGCGCCACACGCCGAGAAGCAAATTATATCAGCGATGCTCCATCAGCCTCGTCCTATCGCACGCGGATGTGGCGCGACGTGGCGCGTGCAGGTCGGGCTGCGGGCCTCACTTGGCGAAGGTTCAGTCTCGCGTTGTCCGCGCGCCACGGGGGCGCCGCTGCCGCACTGTGTCACGCAGCGTGGCATACACCTCTGGCTGGCTGCTCTTGAGGTATTCGATGATTTCGAAATCGACACGCCGCACGCGCGTCAGGTCAATGCCCTCGACGTGTACCAAACGCAGCAACTCGCACACCGGAGCGGGCATGTCCCGCCCCGCCTCATAGCGGGAGCCACCCGACTGGGTGACGCCAATGCGGGTCCAGAACTCGTCCTGATTCAAGCCGAGTTTCTCGCGCAGACTGCGCGGGTTCAAATGATCCAAAAGGGCCATGTCTGATCGCCTCCATCGGCTGTTCGAATATGACAATGCCATATTCGCACGGGTGCGGCTTGCGTGGTGCATTTACCAGGCCAATTAACAAAATTTCAAAGATTTACCGTTTTGGATGGTGTCTGGTGATGCGCTGTTTCCAGGGGCAGGAGCGGTGTTGGCAACGGGCACGCCTGTGGGCGCGTAAACGCTTCAGGGTGGCCCAAGAGCGTGATTTTGCTTGGCAACTGCGCTAAAATCATGGGCTTTGTTGCGTCTCCACCGGTCGCGTCCGCCGGCCTCTCGAATGCCAAATCCAATACGCCCCACTCGTGGTGTAGGCGAAATTGCGGTGGCTTTCCGGGAGCGCAAAACACATCCGTTTCCATCATGGCATTGATCGTTCACAAATACGGCGGCACGTCGGTAGGCACGACTGACCGCATCAAAAACGTCGCCAAGCGCATCGCCAAGTGGCAGCGTGCCGGCCACCAAATGGTGGTGGTGCCCTCCGCCATGTCGGGGGAGACCAACCGCGTCATCGGCTTGGCGAAAGAACTCTCGCCCAATCCCGACCCGCGCGAACTCGACGTGATTGCCGCGACCGGCGAGCAAGTCACTATCGGGCTCCTGGCGATTGCGCTGATGCAAGAGGGTCTCAAGGCCAAGAGCTACACCGGGCCGCAGGTAAAGGTGCTGACCGACAGCGCCTTCACCAAGGCGCGCATCATGAACATTGATGACAAGGCGATTCGCGCCGACCTTGCCAAAGGTTACGTTGTCGTCGTCGCCGGCTTTCAGGGCATGGACGAGCAGGGCAACATCACCACGCTCGGGCGCGGCGGCTCGGATACGTCAGCGGTGGCGTTGGCGGCCGCCCTCAAGGCTGACGAGTGTCTGATCTACACCGATGTCGATGGCGTCTACACCACCGACCCGCGCATCGTTGAAGACGCGCGGCGCCTGAAGACGGTGACCTTTGAAGAAATGCTCGAAATGGCGAGCCTCGGCTCCAAGGTGCTGCAGATCCGCTCGGTCGAATTTGCCGGCAAATACAAGGTGCCGCTGCGCGTGCTCTCGAGCCTGACCGACCCGATGATCCCGCTGGCAGACGAGGCCAAATCGGGCACCCTGATTACGTTTGAGGAAGACCAGAAAATGGAACAAGCCGTCATCTCCGGCATCGCCTTCAACCGCGACGAAGCCAAGATCACCATTCAGGGCGTGCCGGACCGCCCGGGCATTGCATATCAGATCCTCGGCCCGGTGGGCGACGCCAACATTGACGTCGACATGATTATTCAGAATGCCAGCGTCAATGGCCTCACCGATTTTTCGTTCACCGTGCACCGCAACGAGTACACCAAGGCGCTTGATGTGCTCAACGCGAAGGTCAAAGGGGCGATCAACGCCGCGGCCATCAGAGGTGACGACAAGGTCGCCAAGGTCTCGATGGTCGGCGTTGGCATGCGCACCCACGCCGGCATCGCCAGCCAGATGTTCCGTACCTTGTCGGAAGAGGGCATCAACATCCAGATGATTTCCACCTCCGAAATTAAAATTTCCGTGGTGATCGACGACAAATACATGGAGCTCGCAGTACGCGCTCTGCACAAGGCTTTTGGTCTCGACCAGGCGGCGTGATTTGATGTGAGCAACAGTGGCAAATGAACGTGAAAATCAACGCAAATGCGAGTTGGAGATTGAAGCGGGACGAGTGACCGCCTATAATGGTGCCAGCCCTGCAGTATCAGTATCCGGAGACGTGGATGAGTGGCTGAAATCGGCGCCCTGCTAAGGCGTTATACGGTTAATAACCGTATCGAGGGTTCGAATCCCTCCGTCTCCGCCAAACAAAAAATAATCATCAAATCAAATAGTTGAAGGCATAAAACCAAATCGGTGTACCAATTTGGTGTCCCTAACTGGTATGGTTTTGGACTATGAAGCTTGCGTCTCACCTCAAAAAATCCCGTCATGGGATTTTTTATTGTCGTCTTGTCGTTCCGCGGCATTTGCAACGCATCTCGGGACGCAGTGAGTGGAGCACGTCGTTTCAAGCACGCGACCCGGTGGAGGCGGCAACGATCTCCTGTAAACCGAATACCGCTTTTTGCACGCAAAAAAGCACGGAGATGCAATGTAAGGTGGCAGCAGATTCATTTGGTCTCGATTTGTGGGACCACAATGGTTAGGCTGTGCGTAGTAATTGGAATCCTCTTGCCATATCTGCGATCAAGTCATCAATATGCTCCAACCCAGCATGCACGCGCAAGCACGGTCCGGCGTGTACCCACTTCGTCGCTGTGCGCACTTCACGAGGATCAAAGTGCAGGATCAGGCTCTCATAGCCGCCCCATGACGCCCCAACGCCGTAGAGGTCAAGGCCGTCAATCAGGGCATGCAGCGCTTCGGGCTTGATGCCTGCCTTTAACACCACGCCAAATAAGCCACACGCACCTTTGAAGTCGCGCTTCCACAGAGCGTGGCCGGGGTCACTGGGCAATGCGGGGTGCAGCACGCGTTCGACTTCGGGTTGTGATGCGATCCATTCGGCGAGTTGGACGCCCGATTCGTGGTGTTGCCTGAGGCGCAGCGCCATGGTGCGCAAGCCGCGTGTGGCGAGGTAGCAGTCGTCGGGCGCTGCTGTTTGGCCGAAATCATTGGTCACGGCTTTGAGGGCGGGCCAGGCTTCCTTGGTGCAGGTGACGGAGCCCATGATGACGTCGGAATGGCCGACGATGTATTTGGTGGTGGCCTGGATCGAGACATCGACGCCGTGCTCGAAAGGTTTGAAGTAGAGCGGCGTGCCCCAGGTGTTGTCCGTCATGACGATGACCTTGTTCGTATTGCCTTCACCATCGCCGCCGCCGGTGGCCTGGTGACGGTGCGCGGCTTCGGCAATCGCCGGGATGTCTTGCACTTCAAAGGTGAGCGAGCCGGGCGACTCTACGAAGACGACTCTTGTATTCGGGCGGATCAGCGCCGCGATGCCGGCGCCGATGAGGGGATCGTAGTAGGTGGTTTCGACGCCAAAGCGTTTGAGTTGTACGTCGCAAAAGCGCCGCGTCGGGCCATAGACGCTGTCGGTGACGAGGATGTGATCGCCCGTCTTGACGTAGGCGAGGATGGGGATTACGCAGGCTGCGAGGCCGGACGGGTAAATCTGGCACTTGTAGCCGCCTTCGAGTTCGGCCAGCGCTTCTTCGAGCAGATGGCGATTCGGCGTGCCATGCAGGCCGTAATAAGTACCGGGCGCCTCCGCAATGCGGTCTTTCTTTTTTTGCTCCCACTCGGCGACCGTTTCCGAGAGGATGGTCGAGGCGCGGAATACCGGGGTATTGACGGTGCCGGCGAAGCGATCCGGGTGGCGGCCGAGGTGGACTGCTTTGGTGTCTTCATGCATGGCGTGGGCGGGCTTTGTAGAGTGGATATTCAGAGAGAGGCCAAAAGAGTGTTCCGCCAAGAATGGCTTCCACCAACGGTTTTCAATGAATTGATCGGCGGCGCAAGCATTGGCGTACGGAAAATGCGGGTCTTGCAGCAGATGCGCCAGAGTATAATCTTGCTTTACGCGAGCCTTCATCAGCATGCCTTCCATCCTGAAGCTGCGCGGTTCACCTGCGCTCTCTGCATTCCGTCTCGACAAACTCAAGACTCGCATAACCGGCACGGGGGCCTCCTCCGGGGCGGATAGCTCCTCCGGCACAGGTTCCTCCTCCGGGACGAGTTTCTCCCGCTGCACCGCTGACTTTTGGCATTTTGTCGAGACCAGCCGTACGTTGACCGCTGACGAATCGGCCGTATTGGCCAAGCTGCTCGAATACGGCCCGGCGCAGGAGAAGGCTGCGAAGGGCGAGCTGTTTCTCGTCGTGCCGCGCTTCGGTACCGTGTCGCCATGGGCGTCGAAGGCGACCGACATTGCGCATTCGTGCGCGCTCGATGCGATCTTGCGCATCGAGCGTGGCATCGCGTTCACGTTTGCCAAACGCATCGGCGCATTCTCTGCGGCAGACAAGGCGAACCTGCGCGCGGCGATTCATGATCGCATGACCGAGACGGTGCTTGCATCATTCGACGCGGCTGATGGGCTATTTGCGCACATCGAACCCAAGCCCTTGTCCAGCATTGACTTGATCGGCCAAGGCAAATCCGCAATCGAAGCGGCCAACCGCGAGATGGGCCTCGCACTCGCGCCCGATGAAATCGACTACCTTGCCGACAAATTCGGCGCGATGCAGCGCAGTCCGACCGACGTTGAACTGATGATGTTCGCGCAGGCCAACTCGGAACACTGCCGTCACAAAATCTTCAATGCTGACTGGATCATCGACGGCGAAAAACAGCCGCTCTCGCTGTTCGGCATGGTGCGCGAGACGCACAAGGCCAACCCGCAGGGCACCGTGGTGGCGTACTCGGACAATGCGGCCGTGATGCAGGGTGGTGCGGCGGAGCGGTTTTACCCGAATGCCGTCGGGGAACACGCAGGCTCGTACAGCTATCACGCCGAAGTCGCGCACACGTTGATGAAGGTAGAAACGCACAACCACCCGACCGCGATTGCGCCGTTCTCCGGCGCGGCCACCGGATCGGGCGGCGAGATACGTGATGAAGGCGCGACGGGGCGAGGTGCCAAACCGAAGGCGGGCCTGTGCGGTTTCTCGGTCTCACACCTGCGCATCCCGGAGTTCACCCACGAATGGGAAGCCACGATTGGGAAGCCCGATCGCATTGTTTCGGCGCTGGAGATCATGCTCGACGGGCCGATTGGCGCAGCCTCGTTCAACAACGAATTCGGCCGCCCCAATCTGGCCGGTTACTTTCGCACCTACGAGCAGACCTTTGCCGACGAGACGCGCGGTTATCACAAGCCGATCATGATTGCCGGCGGTGTCGGCGCGATCAGTGATGCGCTGACCCACAAGCTGCCCTATGGCGCGGGCACGCTGTTGATCCAGTTGGGTGGCCCCGGGATGCTGATCGGCATGGGCGGCGGTGCGGCATCGAGCATGGGCGCTGGGGCCAATGCGGCCGATCTCGATTTCGATTCGGTTCAGCGTGGCAACGCCGAGATTCAGCGCCGCGCGCAGGAGGTGATCGACCGTTGCGTGATGATGGGTGCGGACAATCCGATTCTCGCGATTCACGATGTCGGGGCCGGCGGATTGTCGAATGCCTTCCCCGAGTTGGTCGATGCCGGTGGCGTGACCGACGGCAAGATCACCGGCGCGCGCTTTGATCTGCGCGATGTGCCCAGTGAAGAGCCGGGCATGGCCCCGAAAGAAATCTGGAGCAATGAATCGCAAGAGCGCTACGTGATGGCGATTGCGCCTGCGCGCCTCGACGACTTCAGGCGCCTGTGCGAGCGCGAGCGTTGCCCGTTTGCGGTGGTGGGCACTGCGACGGATGACGGTCAACTGGTGGTGGGGGACCGGCTGTTCAACAACAAAGCGGTTGACATGCCGCTCGATGTGCTGCTGGGCAGAACGCCGAAGATGCTGCGCGACGTAAAGAGCGTGCCGCGGGAATTTCCCAAGATCGATCTCACCGATGTGGATTTGAAAGAAGCCGCAGCGCGCGTACTGCGCATGCCCGCGGTGGCGGCCAAGACTTTTTTGATCGCGATTGGCGACCGCACCGTCGGCGGCCTGTGTTCGCGCGATCAGATGGTCGGTCCGTGGCAGGTGCCGGTGGCCGACTGCGCGGTGACCCTGCGCGACTTCAAGGGTTACTCCGGCGAGGCCTTTGCGATGGGCGAGCGCACGCCACTCGCCGTGCTCAACGCACCAGCCTCGGGACGCATGGCGGTGGGTGAGGCCATCACCAACATTGCCGCCGCCGAAATCGGCGACATTGCGCGCATCAAGCTCTCCGCCAACTGGATGGCCGCCGCAGGACATGCCAAGACCGGCGAGGATGCCGCGCTCTATGCAACGGTGAAAGCGGTGACTATCGAACTGTGCAACGCGCTCGGCGTGGCGATTCCCGTCGGCAAGGATTCGATGTCGATGAAGACCACCTGGAACGACCGTGGGCTCAAGGAAATGACCGCGCCGCTGTCGTTGATCATCTCGGCGTTTGCGCCGGTCGATGACGTGCGCCGCTCACTCACGCCGCAGCTGCGTACGGATGTCGGCAATACCTCGCTGATCCTGATTGACCTGTCACGCGGGCAGAATCGCATGGGTTTTTCGGCGCTGGCGCAGGCGTACAACAAGTTCGGGAATGCCGTGCCGGACCTGGACGACCCGGCGCTGCTGAAAAACTTCTTCACTGCGATTCAGACCCTCAACCGCGAAGCCAAGCTGCTTGCCTATCACGACCGATCCGACGGCGGCCTGTTTGCCACCGTTTGCGAGATGGCCTTTGCCGGGCATACCGGTGTCTCCATCAATCTCGATACGGTGAGTGTGGATCGCGGCGCGCTGGACCAAATCGAGATCAAATCGACCCAAACGCTCGGGCGCTTTAACGACCGCATCCTCGCCGGCATGTTCAGCGAAGAGCTCGGGGCGGTGGTGCAGGTGCGCCGCGAGGAGCGCGACGCCGTCGTCACGCGCCTCAAAGACTTGGGTCTGGGCGAGTGCACCTTCGTCGTGGGCGAACTCAACACCCGCGACGAAATCAGGTTTGTCCGCAACGCCACGCCCGTGTTCGCCTTGCCACGCGCCGAATTACTGCGCGTATGGAGCGAGACCAGCTATCGCCTGCAGTCGCTGCGCGACAACCCGGTGGCGGCACAGCAGGAGTTTGACGCGCTGGCCGATGCGGCTGATCCTGGCATGTCGCCCACTCTGTCGTTTGATCCGGCGCAAGACATTGCCGCACCGTTCATCGCCTCCGGCGCGCGACCGAAGATTGCCATCCTGCGCGAGCAGGGTGTTAACGGCCAGATTGAAATGGCGGCTGCCTTCGACCGCGCCGGTTTTGCGGCCTATGACGTCCACATGAGCGACATTCTCGCGGGCCGCATCACGCTCAAGGACTTCATGGGCTTTGCGGCTTGTGGCGGTTTTTCGTATGGTGATGTACTCGGCGGTGGCGCAGGCTGGGCCAAGTCGATTTTGTTCAACCCGCGTGCGCGTGCCGATTTCGAAGCCTTCTTCGCGCGGCCTGATGTGTTCGCCCTCGGCGTCTGCAATGGCTGCCAGATGATGGCCAACCTTACGGCCATCATTCCCGGCGCGGCGCATTGGCCACGCTTCACCAAGAACAAAAGCGAGCAGTTCGAAGCGCGCTTTGTGACAGTCGAGGTGCTCGACTCGCCCTCGCTGTTTTTCAAGGGCATGGTGGGCAGCCGCATGCTGGTACCGACGGCGCACGGCGAAGGCTTTGCCGATTTCTCGCAGCAGGGCGACGCCAGGAAGGCAACGCCCGTGATCCGCTATGTCGACAACCGCGGCGCGGCCACCGAAACCTATCCGCTCAACCCGAACGGCTCGAAGGGCGGCCTCAATGGCTACACCACAGATGATGGACGCTTCACCATCGTCATGCCGCACCCGGAGCGCGTGTTCCGCACGGTACAGCACTCGTGGGTGCCGCGAGGGTGGCAACACGGGCTGCAACACGGCGGGCAGAACAGCGAGCAGCACATTGGCAACGACGACGGCCCGTGGCTGCGCATGTTCCGCAATGCGCGCCAGTGGCTGGGTTGATTTTCACCATGCCATCGCCCCAAGAGACGCTCCAGGAGCGCTTCTTGGGCCACCATCTACCCAAGAAGCGCATGGATAGGGCGTGACAGCCGACCTGCCTCTGTGGTTTCAGATCGCCTTCAAGGTGGCGATTGCGGCGAGCGTGGTGGTGACGGCCTCGGTGATCGCGGAGAAGAGCGGCCCGTTTGTGGGTGGCCTGATCCTCGCCTTGCCGGTGTCAGTCGGCCCGGCCTACGTGCTGCTGGCGTTGCAGGCCAGCCCTGAGTTCATCGCGCAAAGTGCGCTGGGCAGTCTCGCCTCCAACGCGATGGTCGGTGTGTTCGTTGTGAGCTACCTCGCGCTCGCGCTGCGTGTGCCGCTGGTGCTGAGTGTGGGCGTGGCGGTCGCAGCGTGGCTGACCGGCGTGGTTGCCTTGAAGCTGCTCGAACCCTCGGCGATGTGGCTGGTGTTGCTTAACGTGATCGCCTCGGCGGTGTTCATTCCCCTGTCGCGGCGCGCCTTGTCGGGCGCGCCGCCGGTGCCGCGCGTGCGCCGCTGGTACGCGCTGCCGCTGCGCGCCTTGCTGGTCGGTGCGCTGGTGGGCGCCGTGTTGACCATCAGCGCGCTCATCGGCCCCACCTGGACCGGCATCGCGATGTCGTTCCCGGTCACGCTCACCAGTTCGATCCTGATCATGCAACCGGCAATTGGCGCAGCAGCCACGCGCGCGATGATGGCGAGCGTGCTGCGCGGCCTCGCGCCCTTCACCCTCGCGTTTTGGTTGATCCACGCGCTGGCGGCAACGCAGGGAGTGTGGATTGCGCTCGGCCTTGCGCTGCTCTCCATCGTTGTATGGATCGGTGCGCTGTATTGGCGCGGTATGCATGGGCAGTGATCTGCCGCGGTTCTTCGGTCCGCCACAAACGGGTCAAGGCACGCTCGCAGGAAGGCCGCGAGAAGGCTGCGCAGTACGCGAGCGACTCGGTGATCACCACCAAGGTCAAGGCCGCGCTGCTGGCCGAGAAGGGCATCCTCTCGACGGCGATTACCGTGGAGACTTACAAGGGTGTCGTGCTGTGGTCCGGCTTTGTGGACAGCGCTGACGTGATCGAACGCGCTGGCACCGTGCTGGCCAAAGTTGGCGGCGTGAAATCGGTCAAAAATTCGCTGGGCGCTAAGTGACAACCATCTTGACGCCATGCAGACCTGAATTGGCGATACAGGTGCGCAAGGTCTCAATCGCTGACGAGCGGTTGTAACTCTTGCGCCACGCCAGTGCAATGCGGCGGCTTGGCGCCGGTGCGGCAAAGGGCCGGTAGACGATCAAGTCTTTCTTTCGCGGCGGCGCGTCGGCCACGGCCGAGGCGGGCAGTACGGTGAGACCCACGCCCGATGCCACCATATGGCGAATGGTTTCGAGCGACGAGCCTTCAAAGGTCTTCTGGATGCCCTCGGCACTGCTGGACGAAAAGCGCATCAGCTCCGGGCACACCTGCAACACCTGGTCACGCAGACAATGGCCGGCGCCGAGCAGCAGCATGGTTTCTTTTTTGAGGTCGGCAGCGGCAATGGTCTTGCGCTTTTCCCAAGCGTGGCCAGCCGGCAAGGCCACCATGAACGGCTCGTCATAAAGCGCCTGCACGGACAGCCCGCTGTCGTCGAAGGGGAGGGCGATCAAGGCTACGTCGATGTCACCGCTCCTTAGCATTTCGAGCAGGCGATAGGTAAAATTTTCCTCCAGAATCAGCGGCATTTGCGGCGCAGATTGGATGATCTTCGGCACCAGCAGCGGCAGCAGATACGGCGCGATCGAATAGATTACGCCCAGGCGCAGCGGCCCGGCCAGCGGGTCCTTGCCGTGTTTGGCCAATTCCTTGATCGCGGCTGCTTGCTCCAGTACCCGCTGGGCCTGGGCGACGATTTCGCGGCCCACCGGCGTGACGGCAGTCTCGTTGCTGGTGCGCTCGAACAGAGCGACGCCAAGTTCGTCCTCAAGCTTCTTGATCGCCACAGAGAGCGTGGGTTGGCTGACAAAACAAGCGTCGGCCGCGCGGCCGAAATGGTGTTCACGGGCTACAGCGACGATATAGCGAAGTTCTGTCAGAGTCATAATGTTAATTTAGGAAAACTATTAATAGAGCATAACATGACGCGCTGCCGGCCCTCAAACTGGAAAAACGATTGTGGCAGTGAAAATAAAAACGCCACCGCATGGGTGGCGTTTTCCGGGCGCAGCCAGCACTACTCGATGGTGGCCTTGCTGCGCAAATCCCCGAGCATTTTGGTGAACTGGTCGCGCTGCAGCTTTTCCATGATGCGAGGCTTGGCTTCTTCGATCGATGGCAGTTGCGTATCGCGCACATCGTCGAGGCGGATGATGTGAAAGCCGAATTGCGTTTTCACCGGGGTTTGCGTGAATTCACCTTTCTTCAGTGCCGCCATTGCATTTGAAAACTCCGGCACAAAGGTAGCGGCAGTCGCCCAGTCGAGATCGCCACCGCGGTCTTTGGATCCCGGGTCTTCTGATTGTTTGGCGAGGTCTTCAAACTTGCCGTTGGCTTTGAGCTTGGTGATGATGCCCTTGGCCAAGTCTTCGGTCTTGACCAGGATGTGGCGGGTGCGGTACTCCTTGGCCCCTAACTCTTGTTTGATGCGCGCATATTCGGCACCGACCAGTGCATCGGTGATGGCGTTGCGTTTGAAATAATCCTGAATGTAGGCGCGTACCAAGACGTTTTGGCGCGCGAACTCCAGTTGGGTTTCGACTTCAGGTAACTTGGAGAGGCCGAGTTTGGATGCTTCCTGCATCATGATTTCGCGGTTGATCA
>JANPAR010000017.1:0-2416 GCA_031430015.1 Burkholderiales bacterium | reverse complement strand
CCATCAGATTGACAGTGTAGCGCCAGTCAGACTGCGCTTGACGATGGCGCGGCACGGTTTACACTTACGCTGTGCATGCACGCATGGTGCCATGCCGGTGCCATCCTGCCGGTGCCATGATGGTGCTGCTGCACCCGCAGTGTCCGCCATTCCGTTTTGAGGAGCCCCGACCATGTTTATCAAAAATGCCTGGTATATCGCCGCCTGGAGCCACCAGATCACCACGCAGCCGCTGGCGCGCACCATCTGCAACGAGCCGGTGGTGCTGTACCGCGATGCCGCCAACGGCAAAGCCGGCGCGCTTGAAGACCGCTGCTGCCATCGCGGCACGCCCTTGAGTCTGGGCGAAGTGGTGCCAGAAGGTTTGCAGTGCGGCTATCACGGCCTCGTGTTCGATACCAGTGGTGCCTGTGTCCACATTCCGGGCCAGGACAAAATTCCGGCCAAGGCGCGCGTGCGTTCGTACCCGATCGTCGAGAAAGACGAATTCATCTGGATCTGGATGGGCGATGCGGCTGCGGCCGACACCTCAAAGATCATCGACTACCCGATCCACAACGATTACAAAAAGTGGCCTCACAAGCACGCCATGTATCACATCAAAGGCGGCGCAATGCTGATGGTGGACAACCTCATGGATTTGACCCATCTTGGTTTCGTGCACAAGAACACCATCGGCGGCAACGCCAAGGCGCACGTCGACGCGCAGATGAAAGTTACCCCCAAAGATACCGGCTTGCACTACATCCGCTGGCTGCTCAACAGCAAGCCGCCGCCGACCTACGTCAAGGCGGTCGGGTTTGAAGGCAATGTAGACCGCTGGCAGGAGTTCGAATACATCGCCCCCGGCAACATCATTCAATGGAGTGGTGCTCTCGCCGTGGGACGTGGCGCGCAGGAACAGCGCGAGCAGGACGGCGGTTTCCAGTTACGCCTGTTCCATGGCCTCACGCCGGAAACCGACACCACCTGCTTCTACTTCTGGTCCACCGCCAACGGTTACCGCCAGGATGATCCGCAAGCAACGGAAATCCTCTACAGCGAAATCGACCGCGCCTTCCTCGAAGACAAAGCCATTGTCGAAGCCCAGCAGGCCATCCTCACCCGCACGGGCGACCAAGGCATGGTGGACATCATTTCCGACGCCGCGCGCGTCCACATGCGCCGCACCGTAGACCGGCTGATTGCCGCCGAGAACGGCGCGCCCGCGCAGCGCGTGGCGGCCTGATGGAGTACACCCACCCTTTGGAGAAACGTTTCAGCGATGAGTGATACCGCATTTGAAGTCAGGTTGCAGCGCTCCGGCCGCGTCATCAGCGTGGCTGCGGATCAGTCAGTGATTGCAGCGCTGTCGGTCGCCGGCATCACGATCGAAACCTCGTGCGAGCAAGGCATTTGCGGCACTTGCCTCACGCCAGTGCTGGAGGGCAAGCCAGATCATCGCGATATGTTTCTCACGCCAGATGAACAGGACAAGAACGATCAGTTCACGCCCTGCTGCTCGCGCGCCAAGAGCGCCCTGCTGGTACTCGATCTTTAAAGGCGCGTTCTTCTCCAGGCATCCCACTAACAGCATGAATTGCATCGGCAAGCTGATCATGGCGGCGAGCAACCAAACGCCATCGTTCAGCGGCGGTTTTGGTTACACTGCGCAGCTTGGCAGCGATGTCATCAAATCAACATAAAGGAGACAACTACATGAAACTCAAAACTCTGGCTGCGGCACTCGCGGTGACCGGTGTGGCGCTCAGCGTCCCGCTGGCGTTTGCCCAAACCCCGCTAAAAATTGGCTTCATGGGCGTGCTCTCCGGCCCGCAAGGCCCCGTCGGGCAAGACCAGTACGACGGCTTCATGCTGCATGTCGAAGCCAACGGCAGCAAGCTCGGCGGTGTGCCGGTGCAAATCCTGCGTGAAGACGACCAGAACAAGCCGGAAGTGGCAACGCAGATTGTGCAAAAGCTGATCGAAAAAGAACAAGTCAAGATCATCACTGGCCTGACCTTCTCGCACATCGTGATGGCAGTGCACAAACCAATCACCGAGAAGGAAGTGTTTGCCATCGGCTCCAACGGCGGCCCATCGCCCATCGCCGGCGCGCAGTGCTCGCCCTTCTTTTTCTCGACCTCGTGGCAGAACGATGCCCAGGCCGAAGTGGTCGGCAAATACGCGACCGACAAGGGCATCAAGCGCGTGATCGGCATGGCCCCCAATTATCAGGCCGGCAAGGACTTCGTGGCCGGGTTCAAGCGCACTTTCAAGGGCGAGGTGATGGCCGAGATTTACACTGCGCTTACGCAGCCTGACTTCTCCGCTGAGTTGGCGCAGGTAGCAGCCAATAAGCCCGACGCGATCTACTTCTTTTTTCCCGGCGGTCTTGGGGTGAATTTCGTCAAGCAGTATCAGCTGGCCGGCCTGC
>JANPAR010000016.1:0-15285 GCA_031430015.1 Burkholderiales bacterium | reverse complement strand
CCTAAGCCCCGTTGGCCTAAGCCCCATTGGCCTAACGCCCATTGGCCTGATCCCACAGCCTGAGCATTGTTGGCGCGCTGCTAACATCCGCCCTTCTCGTCCCTTGACGCCATCATGCCCGTTTACTCTCTCGGCACGCGCACGCCGGTATTCAAAAGCGCAAACCACTTCATCGCCCCCACGGCCAGCGTGATCGGCAGCGTCTCCGTCGGTGACAACGTGTCAATCTGGTTCAGCGCCGTGGTGCGCTCCGACAACGAAGTGATTGAACTTGGCGACAACGTCAACGTGCAGGATGGCGCGGTGCTGCATGCCGATCCCGGCTTTCCCTTGAAACTTGCCAAGGACGTGTCAGTTGGCCACCTCGCCATGTTGCACGGCTCGACAATTGGCGAGAACACACTGGTCGGCATCAATGCAGTGATCCTCAACGGCTGCGTGATCGGCAAGAACTGCATCATCGGCGCCAACGCGCTGCTGCCGGAAGGCCGCGTGATTCCCGACAACTCGCTGGTCGTGGGCTCGCCTGGCAAAGTGGTGCGGCAATTGACTGACGCCGATGTCGCTGGCCTGCGGCGCATTGCCAGCGGCTACGCTGAGCGCTCTTCTGCCTACCGGCGTGAGATGAAGTTGGTGAGCAGCGTAGGGACCACCCCGGCAGACCAGGCGTTCATCGCCCAACTTTCTGCGGGCGGTGCGAATCTCTGAGCGCAACCGAGGTCTGATGGCTCAGGGGCTGACGGGCACCTATGCCACCGGGTTTCCGAGTTTACTTGACCACGGGACGGCGCCCGAATAAACCGTAGCCACGCATCATCATCACGTGTTCGTCACGCTGGTTATAAACATCCCAGCGTGATAGCACCAGCCCGCGATCCGGCTTGCTGGTGTGGCGCGCCTCTTCGACGGTGCGTTTGAACACCAGCGTGTCGTCCGGCCGCACCGGTTTGAACCAGCGGATTTCTTCCATGCCGGGCGACCCCATGCTGGCGGCTTTCGACACGTAGGCATCGACCATCACGCGCATGGCGATGGCGCAGGTGTGCCACCCGCTGGCGATCAGGCCGCCATAGATGGATTGCTTGGCGGCTTCCGCGTCGATGTGAAAGGGTTGCGGATCGTACTTTTTCGCGAAGTCGAGAATCTCGTCTTGCGTGACGGTGTGCCGGCCGATTTCAATGGTTTCCCCTACCTTGAAATCTTCGTAATAGTGCGTGTACAAAAAGTCTCTCCTGATCGCGGCGATTCTCAGCAGTGCAAGGGTGGCAGCGCGCGCAACATTTTGGTTGAGTGGTCAAGCCACGGCAGCAGCAGCCTTGGCCGCAGTACGCTCGGGATCGGTGCCGAGCGCGGCAAATGCAGCCAGATGGTGATCCACGTCACCCAGGGCGAAGTCAATCATGGTGGCGCGCTTGAAGTAGTGCGACACCGGCAATTCGTCCGTCATGCCCATGCCGCCGTGCATCTGGATCGCGGCTTGCCCGACAAACTTGATCGCGCGGCCTGCGCGCACCTTGGCCGCGTGAATCGCGCGCGCGCGTTCGGATGCATCAGCAGAGTCAACCTTGACGGCTGCAAGGTAGGCGAGTGAACGCGCCTGCTCGACTTCCATGAACATCTCCGCGGCGCGATGCTGCAACACCTGAAATTTGCCGATTGGCACACCAAACTGCTTGCGCGTCTTGAGATATTCGATGGTCTGCGCGTTGATCGCTTCCATGCAACCCACGGCTTCGGCGCACAGCGCAGCGACGCCCACTTGCGCGGCGCGCTCGATCAACGCATGGCCCTCGCCCACTTTCCCCAGCACGGCGTCCCTGCCCACCGCGACATTGGTGAAATTGATGTCGGCTGCGCGCATCCCATCGATGGTGCGGCAGTCCTTGATGCTGACGCCCGCCGCCGTAGCATCGACGATGAAGACGGTGATGCCGGCTTTGTCTCGTGCAGCACCCGCTGTGCGTGCAGAAACGATCAGCATGCCGGCCTGCGCGCCATGCAGCACAACGGTCTTCGCGCCATTGAGGCTGAAGCCGTTGGTGGAAGAGGCTCCCGTGAGCATGATGTTGTGCAATTCATGGCGCGATTGCTTTTCGGTCAGTGCGCAAGCCAGTTTCAACGAACCATCGGCAACTTTCGGCAGCAGCGTGCTCTTGTGCGCATCGCTGCCACCATGTTTGATGAAGGCCGCGCCCAGCACGGCCGTGGCGAAGTAAGGCTCAACCACGATGCCGCGCCCCAACTCTTCCATCACCACCAGCATGTCGACACCGGTGCCGGAGAAGCCGCCGTAGGGTTCTGGCACCGGCACGCCCATCAGGCCCAGTTCCGCCAACCCGGCCCACGCGCTATCACTCGTGCCGGCACCATGAATGATCTTGCGGCGTGCTTCAAATGTGTACTCCTGCGACAAATAGCGGCGCAGGGCATCGCGCAACTGGGTTTGCTCTTCGGTAAATGAGAAGTCCATGTTTGTCTCCTACAGACCGAGAATCATCTGGGTCATGATGTTTTTCTGGATTTCGTTCGAACCGCCGTAGATCGTGGTCTTGCGGTAGTTGAAGTATGTCGCGGCGAGTGGATCAATCAACTCGCCCTTGGTGGCGTCGTCAAATTCATCGACATGAAACGGCAGCGCGCGTGGCCCGATCGCTTCGACCATCAACTCGGTGAGACGCTGCTGGATTTCGCTGCCCTTGACCTTGAGCAGCGAGGCTTCCGGCCCGGGACCTTTACCACTGGACTCGGCCGACACCACGCGCAGTACCGTCATCTCCAGTGCCATGAGTTCAATTTCAAGGTCCGCCACCTTGCTGGCAAAGCGCATATCCTGCATCAGCGACTTGCCGTCAATCTGCTGTTCGCTAGCGATGTTTTTGAGGAATGCCAATTCGCGCTTCGAATTGCCAACGCGGGCAATGTTGGTGCGCTCATGGCCGAGCAGATACTTGGCGTAAGTCCAGCCCTTGTTCTCGTCGCCGATCAGGTTTTCCACCGGCACTTCGACGTTGTCGAAAAATACTTCATTGACTTCCGCGTCTTCGTCCATGGTGACGATGGGCCGGACGGTGATGCCTTTGGCATGCATGTCCATCAACAGGAAGGAAATGCCCTCCTGCTTTTTCGCTTCCGGGTCGGTGCGCACAAGACAAAAAATCATGTCGGCGTGCTGTGCGAGCGTGGTCCAGGTTTTCTGGCCATTGACGATGTACTTGTCACCCTTGCGCTCCGCGCGCGTCTTGAGCGACGCAAGGTCAGAACCCGATCCCGGCTCCGAGTAACCCTGACACCACCAGTCGGAGCCATCGAGAATGCGCGGCAAAAAGTGGCGCTTCTGCCCTTCATTGCCGAAGCGCATGATGACCGGCCCCACCATGGTGATACCGAAAGGCAGAATCTGCGGCGCACCGGCGCGCGCGCATTCTTCATCGTAAATATGTTTTTGCGTGGGCGACCAGCCGGTGCCACCCCACTCCACCGGCCACGCCGGTGCGACCCAGCCTTTGGCGGCGACGATCTGGTGCCATTGCTGGAAGTCCTGCTTGGTCAGGCGCCGGTGCCCAAGCACCTTGGCGCGCATGCCTTGCGGCAGGCAGGCGTCGAGCCAATCGCGCACTTCGGTGCGGAAGACTTCATCAGCGGCGGTGTAGTTGAGTTCCATGCGCGAGTCTCCTGAGGTGGCGTCGTAGCGTGATGGCGTTGTGCAGAGTGTGGCGCCAAGGCTGTGACGCAGGCACTGCGCCACAACAGCCTGGTTCAATTGAGTCCGGATTTTTCCAGTACGGGGAACGGCAGTTGCGCAACCGCGATGCCTTCTTCGGCCAGCGCTTCGGCTTCCTGGCGCGAGGCGATGCCGCGGATCGAGCGCGCGGGCACTTCGCGGTAGTGAATGCGCCGCGCTTCTTCGGGAAAATTCTGGCCAACGTCTTCGGTATTTTCCACCACGTGGCGAATGATGTCGCGCAGTTGCGCCTGTTCGGGAGACAGAGTGATGGCCGTGCCGGAGGCAGACGGCGGCGCAGGCAGGTTCCGGGTAGATCCTTCGGATCCTTCCGGCTGCGGGGCCACGGCACCAGCCGGCAACAAATTGAGCCGCGGCGCCGACAACTGCTTTTCGATTTGCGCCGAACCGCAGACCGGGCAGGCGAGCAGGCCGCGCGCCTGCTGTGACGCCATGTCGGCAGCCGATCCGAACCAGCCTTCAAAGGCGTGGCTTTGTTCGCAGGCGAGATTGAAAACGATCACAGTGAAGTCCGGCGGCAGAAACGCTGATGGTGCCCGGAGCGGGGGTCGAACCCGCACGCCCCTTTGCAGGAAGCGAGGGATTTTAAGTCCCTTGTGTATACCAGTTTCACCATCCGGGCAGAGCCTCGAAGTGTACTAGGAATCTCCGCACATTCCGCTGCGGCCCTCGAAGCTGGCAGCGCGACCGCACATTCATCGCACTGAGGAAACGAATGGGGTGGAGGCGCGGGCCGGA
The DNA here is from genome assembly GCA_031430015.1 of Burkholderiales bacterium. Taxonomy (GTDB): domain Bacteria; phylum Pseudomonadota; class Gammaproteobacteria; order Burkholderiales; family JAEUOS01; genus CANJDH01. The sequence continues at coordinate 10,805 of JANPAR010000016.1, read as the reverse complement.
GTCGAACCGACCTACATGGATTTGCAATCCAGTGCATAACCGCTTTGCTACCGCGCCGCATCCGGAAAAAGCTCCGGAAATGAAAAAGGGGAAATTTGCGTTCCCCTTTTTGGCAATCTGGAGCGGGAGAAGAGTCTCGAACTCTCGACCTCAACCTTGGCAAGGTTGCGCTCTACCAACTGAGCTACTCCCGCGTTGTAGAGCGTCGCATTATAGCAAATCCGCTGCGTGGTGTGCAAGCGCCACGCCAAATCCTGCGCTATATCCGGGCGGCGGCCCGCACATACACCGCCATTGACGCCAGCGTCAGCAGCGCGGCCGCGTAAATAAACCAGTCGCCCAACCACTGTGCATCAAACAAACCGAGAAAATTGTCGTGAAACAGCAGCAACGGTATGGCAATCATCTGCACGATGGTTTTGATCTTGCCCATCGCGTTGACCGCCACTTTTTTGGCCGCGCCCACTTGCGCCATCCATTCCCGCAGCGCCGAGATCGCAATCTCCCGGCCGATGATGACGAGGGCAATCAACGCGTCGACCCGTCCGAGTTTCACCAATACGATCAGCGCAGCAGCCACCATCAGCTTGTCCGCAACCGGATCGAGAAACGCGCCAAACGCAGACTGCTGATCGAGCTTGCGCGCCAGCCAGCCATCAAGCCAATCAGTGATCGCGGCGAGCACAAACATGAACGTGGCGGCCTGATTTTTCTCATGCGCCGCGAGCCATTCATCCGGCAAATAAAAGACGCCCACCACCAGCGGGATCAGGATGATGCGCAGGCAAGTCAGCAGGTTGGGGATGTTGAGTGGCATGCGCCTTTTTTTTCCTACTTCGCTTCCTCGACCCGCAAGTAGATGCGTTGATCGAGTGAGCCCGCCTCGCTGGAGCGCGCGAGAATGCCGCTGCCTTCGGACGAGCGCGCTTGCGACGTGCCGCCGACTTCAATCCACTGTCCCAGCTTGCCGCTGACGGTGGTGGACGCGCGGTTGACGTCGGCGCTGCCGGGGCCGAGACTGCCGGGCGTGTCGCGCCGCGTGGAGATGTCGAGATATATGGTATCGCCACTGATGCGCGGCGTCGCGTAAAAGCCCGAGGTGATATCGCGCGGCGTCGCGGTTTCCTGCACGATGACACCGTTGACCGTGCGTGTGACGGTGCGCGACGGTACCAACTGCGACGTGCCGGCCTGGATGAACGCCGGCGAGCCTTCCTGGGTGCGCACCTGTTGGGCAATATTGTTGCGGCCCTGGGATGTGCTGTCGGTAATGCTGCCACCTGCGCGGCTGTTGCCCGGCTCGAGCACTACGCCGGCACGAGCGTCAAAACGGCTGTCGCGGCTGTCAGAGTCCTGGCGCACCTGAATGATCAACTGGCGCGCCGCGCGGTCGAGGCTGACTACCATCTGGCGGATTTGCGCCAGGTTGGCGGGTGAGGTGCGCACGAATAGCTGAAAGCCGGTGCCGCTCAGCGCACCACCTTTTTCCAACATTGGCTGCACGATGGGAATTACCTGCTCGGCGGGCCGGTTGCGCAATTCGATAATTTCGAGGGATTGCGCGAGGGCGGCAGAGACACCCGCGAGCCCAATCCACAATGCCAACCAGGGCAGCAGTGCCGCCAGCCAGAATCGATTTCGTATCATGATGTCACCTCGCCACCGGCTTTGCGCAGACCGCCATTCAGGCCGGGATATCCGGAATCAGCCGCATCTCGAGCAGCGTGATGGTATCTTTCAACTGCAGCTTGCGCTTTTTCAGGCGCCGCATCTGCAACTGGTCGAAGTCAGGCGTGGCGTTGAGCCGGTCGATCACCTGGTCGAGGTCGCGATGTTCAATCTGCAGTTCGACGATGCGCTGTTGAATCGCTTCTATGTCTTCTGCCGTGAGCATAAATCTGTTCCGCCGCGCCTCCAGAGTATGGATATGCATGATACACGTCTCGCTTGCGCTGCCTGCGTGGTGTGCGGACGACGCCTCGATTGAAAGCATCAGGGTAATGTACGAGCGCGTGGTGGAACTGCCGCCGACGATGGCAGCGCTGGACACAACTCCGGCGAGCGGCATCTTGCATTTTGAGTTGATGGCCGTCGTCCTCGACAGCACCGGATGGCAGATTGAAGATGCGCGCCAAGCGATCATGCTGGCGCTCCCTATCCTCGCGCAGTGCGCTGTTGCCGCGCAGCGCGTGAAACTTGTACAGATCGCGACACCTGCGGCCTATCGCGACCTCTCGCCGCAAGCCTCCCGGCAACTCGCGGCCCACCTGGCTCCAGCGCGGCCCGCCATTTTCTTTGTACGCAACACCCGCATGCGCCAGCCGTTCGAGGCTGAAGCGTTTGGCCTCGACAACACGCGCATGCGTCCGGAACTCGTCAACACGGTCTGGGTCACACGCAGCGCACCCGATTTGCCTGAAACGCTGGCGCACGAGTTGTTCCATGTTATCGCCAACAGCGGCGCGCATAGCGACGACAAAACCAATCTGATGCATGACCAGACAGCACCCGGAAGGCAGCAACTAACACCCGCACAATGTGCGGCGCTACGCGCGTCCGGACAGATAAACCGCTTGTTGCGCAATTGACGCCGTGCGTCTGACACTGCGGCAACGGCCCTGCCCGCCGCTATAATCGCCAACATGCCCATCCGTATCGAAGCTGGAACCGGTCAGCACATTGGTGACCGCGAAGAACAGCAAGACCGCCTTCTGATCATCCCGAGCAAAAAAGAGCCGGGAGTGATTCTCGCCATCGTCGCCGATGGCATGGGCGGTCACACTGGCGGCGCGATGGCGGCACAGCAAGTGATGGCGACGGCGCAGCAGATTTTCGCCAATTTCCACTCGGCCGAAGATTCGCCAAAGAAGCTGTTGACCAGCATCATCCATGAGTCGCACCTGATCATCACGCTGTCGAGCTACACCAGCGAAGCCGAGCCGCACAGCACGGTGGTGGCGATGCTGCTGCAAAAAGAGCGCGCCGACTGGGCATATGTCGGCGACAGCCGCCTGTACCACTTCCGCGGGCAGCAACTTGTGCAGCGCACGCGCGATCATTCCTACGTCGAGCAATTGTTCCGCGAAGGCAAGATCAAAGAAGAGGACATGGAGAAGCACCCGAACAAAAATATTCTGGTGCACTGTTTGGGCGGCGTCAATCCACCCTTGATTGATTTTGGCGGCACGGACAAGCTCGAAGCCGATGACTGCTTCATATTGTGCAGCGACGGTCTGTGGGCCTATTTCAACGATTACGAAATGGGCAGCATTCTCGCCGCATGCTCGCCGCGCATCGCCAGTGAGCAGTTGATTGCGCAAGCACGCGCACAGGGCAACGGTCGCGGCGACAACTGCTCACTGGCGATCATCAAGCTGACCTATTTCGAAGACGAGAAGCCGAAACCCCCGCCGCCCCCGCCGCCACGCCCGAAACCGGTGGTGCAACAAACTGTCAAAGCACCCGCGCCACCCCCTGAGCCAGAGAAGAAAAAAGGCATGTTCGGCAGCCTTTTCGGCAAAAAATAAAACGAGTACAATGGGTTAGCTGAGTTACCTAAAGGGTTCTCTCAAGGGAGTCGGCAAGCTGGTGTCGCATGAAATGCCGCGCTACGCGGCCATGTTTTAAAAGCCGCGCACGCGGCTCCACTCGGGAGGCGAACATGACACGACTGCATGCATTGGGATTGGGACTGCTGTTGGCAATGACAGTCCCCGCGTATTCACAAGACAAGGCAGCGCCGAAACCAGCGCCGGCAGCCGCACCTGCGGCCACCGCGCCTGCCCCTGTGTCACCCGCTACCGCTGCTGGTGCAGCGAAACCTGCCGCAGCGCCCGCCGCACCCATGGCGGCTGAAAAGGCTGACGCACCGAAGAAAAGGCGCGTTGCCATGAAGCGCAAACCGAAGGACACCTGCACCAAGCTCGATGACCCGTGGGACAACGTCTGCGATATCCGGAAGAAAGCGCAACTGGCCTGCAATGACCTTCCCACCGGCCAGAAGGCTGCCAAGAAATCGAAGAAAGGCCAAACACCGATGACCACGGAAAACCGCCGCCAGCAGTGTGTAGATAACTACATGCGCAACGTCTGACGGAGTTGCAACTGGCAGTACCGGCATCACGTAACGGCTGACAGTACGCCGTACTGGAAGGAAGAAAAAAGCCCGCATGCATGCGGGCTTTTTCTTTGCCGTGTTGTAAAGCTTTCCTGTTTAGCGCTCGGCATTCTTGCTCACCGTTTCCGGTCACCCAGTTTTTGGTCACCCATCGCGCCGGTTCATTCAAGTTCGCGCATGCGCGCGATGCTATGACTTTCCCGCGCCCGCACCACGTGCCGCATTTTCTCGCGCTCGCGCTTCTGCACGCGCTTCCTTTTCCTGAGCGCGTTTAAGCACTTCCTGCACTTTGGCTTCGTGCGCACGCGCGTTTTCGCGGCGCTCAGCCGCGCGCGCCAACTCGTCCTTGTCCTTGCGCAAGCGAGCGGCGGTGCGCTCTTGCTCACGCCGCTTCTCGCGGGCGGCACGCGCGGCGCGCTCGGGTAACGCAGCGTCGAAATCGCTTGCCGACTTGGCGTGGCGTTCAGCCTGCTGCTTGCGAGCAGCCACAGTGCGCGCGGTCTCGGCCTGTTTGCTCGGCGCACTTGCGGCCTCACGCGCGCGCTGCGCCTCGCGCGAAGCGCGCACTTCACGATCAGTCTGCTGGCGCTTGAATCCGCGCGCCTCGACCTCCACGGCGCGAATGCGTACCTCGGCGCGCACGTTGTCTTCGATTGCCGCTCGTAAGCATGGCTCGGCCACCAGCTTGCCGTAGCACGCTTGGCGATGCGCGGCGAACGCTTTCTCTTGCGCAATAGTGGCGACACGCGCCGCGCGCAAGGCCTGATCGGCTTGCACGACGCTGCGGATCGAGCCTGCCGGATATTGCGGCAGTGGCAATGTGAGTGCACTGGGTGCACTGGGTGCACTGGGTGCACTGGGCGCACTGGGTTCACTGGGCGCGCTGGCACCGGCGTCCGGATTGCCCTTGGCCGCCGGTGGCGGCAAATCTGCCACCGTCGCCGCCGCCAAAACTACTGCCGGCAGTGCAAATGCAGAGAGCCAGCCACCCGCCAGCAGCCATCGCGGCATGACCATGTCCTGCTCTCCGCTGCCAGCGTCCTGGAACGAACGCTATTTGGCCGCAGCAACCTTGCGGCAACCGGTAGCTTTGGCGTTCATGTAGAACTCGGTACCATCCGGACACTCAAGCATTTTCTCGGGCTTCTTCGCACCCTTGGTCATGCGGCAGGCATAGGCGCCCGATTTCTTGTTGACCGATTTCTTGTCAAGGTTGTAGCCGTCCGGGCAAATCGGATCGGGAGCGGCTTTGGGCACACCCGCTACAGGCGCAGGCGCGGCGGCGGCCACCGGCTTCGGTGCTTCTGCAATGGTTACCGTGGTTTTGGTTTCGCCGGTGCACCCGAGTGCAGAACCATCACGACCGCCTTTGGCGGTCACCGTATACGTGCCAGCTTTGCTGTAAGACTTCATGAAGCTGCGCGGAAAGTTGTCGCGGCCAACCTGCATTTTGGTCAAGTCGAAATCGCCATTGCCGTATTCGACGCGCAGGCCGCACATGCCTTCATCTTCGCCCGTGACCGTGACTTTGACCTGCGCGCCCACGACTGCGTTCGCCGGTTCGACTTTCACGCCGGATATGTTGCCGGCCAACACAGGCAATGCAAACAAGGCGACGCTAGTGCCAGCACCCAGCCATTTGATGATGTTCATGATGTTTCCTCTCCATAACTTGGTCCCGGTACCTCCGGATGGTCTGCGCTTTGTGCTGCCCGCGCATGTTCAGCACCACTATGCAGCGCCGAAGCCGGATTATCGCCTTATTCGGCGCGTGCGCCGCCATACATGCGCCACGCAAATCAACACCCACCTAGCGCCCAGTCACCGCCTACGCAGTACAGCGGGCACGAGCGATCAAGCACGCCCCCACACCACCGGCTTGCGCGCTTCTTTGGCGATCGCGGCCAACAGCGTGTCGTGGGCGGACAATTCATCGGCGCTGGGGGGGACGACAAAGGTGTCGAGCGGCACCGACAGATCTTCTCGGCCGGCCTGCACCCCGCCGTCGCTATCGTCATCCATCATCAGGCCGTTCTGCCCGCGCGTCATCGCCAGATAGACCTCCGCGAGCAGCGTGCTGTCGAGCAACGCGCCGTGCAGGGTGCGCTGCGCGTTGGAGACACCATAGCGGTCGCACAGCGCATCCAAATTGTTGCGCTTGCCCGGATGCGCTTCCTTGGCCATCACCAGCGAATCGATCACGCTGTCCGCAAGCGAGCGAAAGGCTGGTTGCTTGACGCGCGCCAGTTCAGCATCGAGAAACGCGAGGTCGAACGGCGCGTTGTGGATGATGATTTGCGCGCCTTTGACGAACGCTGCGAGTTCCTTGGCGATCTCGGCAAACTTGGGCTTGCCGGTCAAAAACTCGCGCGTCAGGCCGTGTACTTCAAGCGCCGCTTCATCACTCTCACGCCCAGGGTCGAGATAGTGATGCAGGTTGTTGCCGGTGAAACGGCGGTTCACCAGTTCGACACAGCCGATCTCAATGATGCGATGTCCGTGTGCCGGGTCGAGGCCGGTAGTTTCAGTGTCCAGAATGATTTGCCGCATCGTGCCGCCCTGTCAAGTCCAATCCATGCGGGTCTTGGGCCACTTAGCGCCAAAACCTTTGGTGAGAGCCATTATCAGAAGACTGGCCCAAAACAATTCCGTTTCCCGCTGTATCCGATTCCAGCACGCGGCGTCACAAGCACCAGCCAGCCTCAAGCCGGCACCGGCTGCGCCGTGAGTCGCGCCAGCGGCGTCTCGTCAATCGGCAAATGTACCAGCGCCGCGAAGACCCCGAAGCCTGCGGCAATCAACCAGGCCAGCGTGTAACTGCCCGTCGCATCAAACAACGCGCCCCCCGCCCACGCCCCGAGAAAACTGCCGAACTGGTGCCCCAGGAACACCATGCCGGCCAGCATCGACAAATATTTCACGCCAAATATTTGCGCCACCAGGCCATTGGTGAGCGGCACGGTCGAGAGCCACAGCGTCCCCATGCACAGCGCGAACACGTACACGCTCCATGGCGACAGCGGCACCGCAAGAAACACCAGTATCGCCACAGCACGCAGCGTGTAAATGGCCGACAGCAAATAGCGCTTGGGGCGCTTGGCGCCCTGCATGCCCCAGACATAGGTGCCGAAAATGTTGCCCACTGCAATCAGCGCCAGCGCAGTCACGCCGACATTGGCGCTCAAGCCCTGATCGCGCAAATACGCCGGCAGATGCACGCCAATGAACACCACCTGCAAGCCGCAGACAAAGTAGCCGAGACACAGCAATTTGAAACTGCGCTCGCCCCACGCTTCGCTGATCGCAGCGCTCACCGATTGCTGCGGCCCGCTGGTAGCTGCCGCCTTGCCTGGCTCGGTCATCGCCATTGCCACCGGCACCACGATCACCATCAGAATCGCCGCGACCAACAACGAGCTGCGCCAGCCGTAAGCGCTAATGACCCACTGCAACATGGGCGTGAGATAAAACTGCCCCGCCGCGCCGAGCGCGCCGGCAATCGCCAGCGCCTGCTGCCGCTGTGACGCATCCACCGAGCGGCCCACGACACCGGAGATCACACCGACGGTGCAGCCACCTTGGGCGATGCCGATGATGACGCCACCGGTCATCGCCAGCATCAGCGGCGTGGTCGACAGCTCCATGCCCCACAAGCCCACTGCGTAGAGCACGCAGGTCACAGCGATCACGCGCGCTGCGCCATATTTGTCGGCGAGCATGCCGAGGATAGGCGCACTCAGGCCCCACATGATGTTCTGCATCGCAATCGCAAACCCGTAGGCCTCGCGCGTAAAGCCCAGATCGCCCGTCATCGGCTTGAGGAACAGCCCCATGCCGTGGCGGATGCCCATCGAGAAATTGACGATCAATGCACCTGCGAGCAGGACGATGATCGGGGTACGCCAGTTTTTATCCATGCAATTTCCAGTCAGCAGCGAATGACAAGCAGTACATCAATTCAATCAAACAAATCAAACGTACCACGCAGAACAAACAAATCAGAAGCGTTCGCGACGTATCAGGCCACAGCCGGAACGGTCGCCTTGGGTGCTTCCTTGATCGGCAAATGGATCAGCGCCGCGCCAATCGCCAGCACGATATCGATGTACCACATCCAGTCATAGCTGCCGGTGGCTTCAAACAGTTTGCCGCCGAGCCATGCGCCCAGAAAACCGCCGATCTGGTGCGACAACATCACCGTGCCGAACAGCGTCGCCATGAAGCGCATGCCATGCAACTTGGCGACCAGCCCCACGGTGGGCGGCACCGTGGCGAGGTAGGTAAAGCCAATCACCACCGCGAAAATCAGAAAAGTGGTGCTGGTCTTGGGCGCCGCCATAAACACCAGCACCGCGCCCGCGCGCGCGGCATAGAGCAAGGAGAGTACCGACTTCATGCGCCAGCGCCCGATGGCCCAACCCGCGGTGAAGCTGCCGGCAATGTTGAATAGTCCGATGAGCGATAGTGCCCACGCCCCCACTTCCGGAGGCAGCATGCAGGAGGCGACCACGCCGGGCAAATGCGTCGCAATGAATGCCACGTGAAAGCCGCAAACAAAAAATCCCGCCGTCAGATAGAGAAAACTCGGATCGCGCCAAGCGTCGCGCACCGCCTCTTTCATGGTCTTTTCCGGCGCACTACCCGACGCACCCGCAGCCGCGGCTACCGATTTCCCACGCAACACAAAGGCGAGCGGCACCACGGCAAGCGCCATGATGCCAATGCCGGTCATCGCGCCGATCCAGCCAATCGCACCGGTCATGTACTGCGCGATCGGCACCACGGCAAACTGGCCGAACGAGCCACCCGCGTTCACCAAACCACTCGCCATGCCGCGCTTCTCCGGCGGCAGCGCGCGGCCCACGGCAGACATCAACACACCCAGCCCGGCCATGCCCGCGCCACCGGCACCGATGATGCCGATGAGCAAAATGAGCATCCACGTGGTGTGCGCATAGGGCGTGAGCACCGTGCCTACCATCACCAGCACGGCACCGCTGGCGATCACACGGCCCGAGCCGTATTTATCGGCCAGCGCACCGGCAAAGGGCTGTGTGATGCCCCACATCAACTGCGCACAGGCGAACGCGAGGCTGATCGCTGCAATGCCCAATCCAGTGGACGTATTGAGCGGGCCGATGAACAAGGCGCGCGATTGCTGCACGCCGAACAGCAGTGCGAACACCAGCGCCGCCGCAGCGATAACCCAGATTTGCGGGCGGCTAAATTGCATCGGCGGTCACCGCCATGCGGGACGGAATACACTTGTGTTTCACGCCTGCGATTACAACACCTTTTAACCAAATTTGAGCCTTGCCAACATGAGCACCAGCGAGCGCAGCAACGACAGCAGCAACAGCAGCGCCCCACGCATCCTGCGCGCCAGCACCGCCGCCATCACCTACGGCACCGTCAACCCCAAAGACGTCGCCCATTTGTCAGGCCTGGAGTTTTTCGAAGGCATGCTCAAGGGCACCTACCCCGCCCCGCCCATCGCCAAGACACTCAATTTCGATCTCGTCGAAATCGAGCATGGCCGCGCCGTGTTTGAAGGCGAACCCCTGCGCGACTTCTACAACCCGATCGGCTCGATTCACGGCGGCTTCGCAGGCACCCTGCTCGACTCATGCATGGGCTGCGCCGTGCACACCACCATGGCAGCAGGCCAGGCCTACACCACGCTCGAATACAAGGTCGGCCTGATCCGCGGCATGACCGACAAAACCGGCAAGGTACGCGCGGAGGGCAAAGTGATTCAGGTCGGGCGGCGCGTTGCGACTGCCGAAGGCTGGTTGCGTGATGCGGCGGGCAAGCTACTTGCGCATGGCACCACTACCTGCCTCGTGTTTGAGGTCTAGATAGTGATATAGAGGAACGTTCTACTGCACAAGGTCGACTCACAGGCATCCGCCAATCGCTGCAGATTCGCGAATTCTCCTCTGAGGGACGGGCGTACAATTTCCGTCTACTAACGCTCGGAGTCTGCCGCATGAACGCCCCCACCGAAAACTTCCTCTCGCAACTCGAAGCGCGCGCTGCCGCCCTCGAGCAAAAAGTCATCGCCTGGCGGCGCGACTTTCACGCCCATCCCGAACTCGGCAACGAAGAAGTGCGCACCTCCGCCATCGTCGCCGAACATCTGAAGAAGCTCGGCCTCGATGACGTGCGCCTTGGCGTCGCCAAGACCGGCGTGGTCGCCACGCTCAAGGGTGGCAAGCCCGGGCCCTGTGTCGCGCTGCGTGCCGACATGGACGGCCTGCCGGTGACCGAGCAAACCGATGTGCCGTTCAAATCGAAACGCCGCACGCAGTGGGACGGCGCCGAAGTCGGCACCATGCACGCCTGCGGCCACGACTGCCACACCGCGATGCTCATGGGCGTCGCCGAATTGTTCGCCGGCATGCGCGATGAAGTGTGCGGAACCATCAAGTTCATCTTCCAGCCCGCCGAAGAGGGCCTGCCTAATTACGCCAACGGCGGTGCCAAGCTGATGATTGAAGAGCACGCCCTGGAGAATCCGCGCCCCGAAGCGATTTTCGGCATCCACGTGATCTCGCACCTCACCGCCGGCAAGGTCGGCTACCGGCCTGGTGCGATGATGGCGTCAACCGATAACTTCTTCATCAAGATCAAGGGCCGCCAAACCCACGGTGCCATGCCCTGGCTCGGTGCCGACCCCATCGTCGCC
>JANPAR010000015.1:0-3020 GCA_031430015.1 Burkholderiales bacterium | reverse complement strand
CCGAGCGCTGCCCCACCGGCGCCTGGGACATGCAGAAGTTCCTGCTGCAGACCACGCAGGCCGGCCCGGCCTGCCGTGACCACAAACCGGGCGCCAAGCGCGTGGAGGCCGCCGCATGAAACGCCTGGAAGCCGTCAACGACTTCGTCGTCAAGTTCGCCAACGTCAACGGCTCGGGTTCGGCTTCGGCCAACGAGTTGTTTGCCAAGGCGATTTTGCGCATGGGCGTGCCGGTCAGCCCGCGCAATATTTTCCCGTCCAACATCCAGGGCCTGCCGACCTGGTACGAAGTGCGCGTCACCGAGAAGGGCTACCTCGGCCGCCGTGGCGGCGTTGACATGATGGTGGCGATGAACCCGCAAACCTGGGACAAGGACATCGCCGAGATCGAGCCGGGCGGCTATCTGCTGTACGACTCGACCAAAGCCCTGCCGGCATCCAAATTTCGCGAAGACATCCACGTCATCGGCGTGCCGCTGACCGAGATCTGCAACGACACCTACACTGACCCGCGTGAGCGCCAGTTGTTCAAGAACATCATCTATGTCGGCGTGCTCGCAGCCCTGCTCGACATGGACGCCGAGGCGATTGCCGAATTGATCGGCGAACAATACAAAGGCAAGGAAAAACTGCTCAAGCCCAACGTACATGCACTGCAACTCGGCCGTGATTACGCGATGGCCAAACTGAAGTGTCCGCTGCCGATTCGCATCGCAAAGCGAGACAACATCGGCGACATGATTCTGGTCGAAGGCAATGCCGCAGCGGCGCTCGGCATGGTCTACGGCGGCGCGACCGTGTGTGCCTGGTATCCGATCACACCCTCTTCATCGGTTGCCGAAGCCTTCATCAAGTATTGCCAGAAGCTGCGCGTCGATGCGACCAACAAGAGCAAATACGCGATCGTGCAGGCGGAAGATGAAATCGCCTCCATCGGCATCGTCACCGGCGCTGGCTGGAACGGCGCGCGCGCCTTCACTGCCACCTCCGGCCCCGGCGTGTCTTTGATGACCGAGTTCATTGGACTCGCCTACTTTGCTGAAATACCGGTCACCATCATCAACGTGCAGCGCAGCGGTCCTTCAACCGGCATGCCGACGCGCACCCAGCAGGCTGACCTGTTGTCGAGCGCCTATGCCGGCCACGGCGACACCAAACACATCATGCTGCTGCCGGAAGACCCGCACGAGTGCTTCGAGTTCGGTGCGGCGTCGCTTGATCTCGCCGACCGCCTGCAGACGCCGGTATTCCTGATGACCGACCTCGACATCGGCATGAACCAGCGTTTGTGCAAGCCCTTCAAGTGGGACGACGCGCGCGAATACGACCGCGGCAAGGTGATGACGTATGAGTTGCTCGAGAGTGGCAAGGAATTCGGCCGTTATCTCGACGTCGATGGCGATGGTGTGCCGTTCCGCACCTACCCCGGCACCCACCCGACCAAGGGCGGCTACTTCACGCGCGGCACCACCAAGGACGCCTACGCGCGTTACTCCGAAGCCGGCCCGGACTACCTCTACAACGTGCAGCGCCTGCTGAAAAAATTCAACACTGCCAAAAAACTGGTGCCACAGCCCATCGAGCGCCGCGCCACGCACAAGACCAAACTGGGTGCGCTGTATTTCGGTTCGACCAGCCCGGCGATGAACGAAGCCTACGACACGCTCGAAGAGCAAAAAATCCACGTCGACCTGATGCGTCTGCGCGCGTTCCCCTTCCCCGACTCGGTGCTCGCCTTCATCAACACGCACGACACGGTGTTCATCGTTGAGCAAAACCGCGACGGCCAGATGCGCTCGATGCTGATCAACGAACTCAACGTCAACCCGGCCAAGATGGTCGCGGTGCTCAACTATGACGGCACCCCAGTGACCGCGCGCTTCATCACCCGCGAAATCGCCGAGCGCGCTGCAGGCCTCAACGTTGTGCCGATCCGCAAAGGCAAGGAAGCCGTATGACCTATCTCACCAAACCATCGCTGCACCACCCTACCCTCGTCAAGAACAAGGCCGGCTATACGCGCCGCGATTACGAAGGCAAGATCAGCACCCTGTGTGCCGGTTGCGGCCACGACTCGATCTCGGCTGCCATCATTCTGGCCGCCTGGGAGCTCGACATCCAGCCGCACCGTGTTGCCAAGCTCTCCGGCATCGGTTGCTCGTCGAAGACGCCGGATTATTTCCTTGGTAACTCACATGGCTTCAACACCGTACACGGGCGCATGCCTTCGGTGCTCACCGGCGCCAATCTCGCCAACCGCGAGCTGATTTATCTGGGCGTGTCAGGCGATGGCGACTCCGCCTCGATCGGCATCGGCCAGTTCGCCCACGTCATGCGCCGCGGCGTCAACATGACCTACATCGTCGAGAACAACGGGGTCTATGGCCTCACCAAGGGCCAGTTCTCGGCCACCGCCGATCAAGGATCGAAATCGAAGAAAGGTGTCGCCAACACCGATTCGCCGGTAGATATGGCCTCGCTTGCGCTGCTGCTCGGCGCCACCTACGTCGGCCGCAGCTTCTCGGGCGACAAGCGCCAACTGGTGCCGCTGATCAAGGGCGCTCTCGCACATCAGGGTGCGGCCTTCATCGACGTCATCAGCCCTTGCGTCGCGTTCAACAATCACGCCGGCAGCACCAAGAGCTACGACTACATCCGTGAGCACAATGAGGCAGTCAGCCGCATCGACTTCATCAGCAGCCGCGCCGAGATCACCGTGGACTATCCCGAAGGCGAAGTCGTCAACGTGGCGCAACACGACGGCTCGATCATGCGTCTGCGCAAGCTGCATGCCGGGTACGATCCGACCAACCGCGTCGCTGCGATGACCTACATTCAGGAGCGTCAGGCCGCCGGTGAAGTCGCCACCGGCCTGCTCTATGTGGATGCCGACCCCGAAGACCTGCACGCGCATCTCAATACCGCCGAGATGCCCTTCAACCGCATGGGCGTGAAGGAATTGTGCCCGGGCAGCGCGATGCTGGAGCGGATCAACGCGTCCTTGCGTTAAGCAAGTTTCGG
>JANPAR010000014.1:0-7261 GCA_031430015.1 Burkholderiales bacterium | reverse complement strand
GCGCTCTTCGTCGGACTTCTTCGCGTCGTTGGCGGCGCCCTTGAGCTCGGCGTACTTCTTCGCGTACTTCGCGACCAGCAGCGTGCGCTTCAATTCGCGGTTGATCGTTGACAGTTTGGCCATCTTGATCTCTATGCCTTGAAGGGGAACTTGAATGCCGCCAGCAGCGCACGCGCCTCATCGTCAGTTTTGGCGGTGGTGGTGATGCTGATATTGAGACCGCGCAACGCGTCGATCTTGTCGTACTCGATCTCGGGGAAAATGATCTGCTCTTTGACGCCGATGTTGTAATTGCCACGGCCATCGAATGAACGCCCGGAGATGCCGCGGAAATCGCGCACGCGCGGCAGCGCCACGGTGACAAAACGGTCCAGAAACTCATACATGCGCGCACCGCGCAGGGTGACCATGCAGCCGATCGGATAGTCCTGGCGGATCTTGAATCCGGCAATCGCCTTCTTGGACTTGGTGACCACCGGCTTCTGGCCGGCAATCTTGGTCATGTCGCCCACGGCGTGGTCCATGACCTTCTTGTCCGCCACCGCCTCAGACACGCCCATGTTGAGCGTGACCTTAGTAATGCGGGGCACTTGCATGATCGACTTGAACCCGAATTTCTGCATCAAATCGGGAACGATTTTTTCTTTGTACTGCTGCTGTAAACGCGCCATTGTTCAGTGTCCTTCCCGTTTTCCGTATCGTGACGCCAATTACTTGGCATCCACCTGCGCGCCGCTGGACTTGAATACCCGCACCTTGCGCGCATCGTCGAGAATCTTGAAGCCGACGCGGTCAGCCTTTTGCGTCACTGGATTGAACAGCGCGATGTTCGAAATATCGATTGGCATGGTCTTGTCGGTGATGCCGCCAGTCTGCCCTTTCATCGGATTGGGCTTGGTGTGCTTCTTGACCACATTGATGCCTTCGACCAGCACATGGGATTCATCTACACGCTTGAGAATCGTGCCGCGCTTGCCTTTGTCGCGCCCCGTGATGACGATGATGTCATCGCCCTTGCGAATTTTTTCCATCACAACACCTCTGGCGCCAGCGAAACAATTTTCATAAAACGCTCAGTGCGCAGCTCGCGCGTCACCGGCCCGAAAATGCGCGTGCCGATCGGCTCAAGCTTGGCGTTGAGCAACACGGCTGCGTTACCATCAAACTTGATCAGCGACCCATCGCCACGGCGCACACCTTTGGCGGTACGCACCACCACTGCGCTGTAGACTTCGCCCTTTTTGACGCGGCCACGCGGCGCAGCATCCTTGATCGACACCTTGATAATGTCGCCAATCGACGCGTAGCGGCGCTTCGAGCCGCCCAGCACCTTGATGCACATGACGGAACGCGCGCCAGTATTGTCGGCCACATCCAGCCTGGATTGCATTTGAATCATGATTCACCTTTTTCCAACTTTTCCGCTTGCCGCCAACGCGGCCACCGGTCAGTTTTGGAACCCGTACGGGTTGAGTTCAATCGTCTGGCCGCGCTGATCCGGGAACACCGGTTGTATCCGGCTCTACTCCGGCAAAGCTGCCGGCCCATCACCGCGCTATTTCGTAAAATCGCTTTCAGCCAAACGCAAGAGAGCGAAAGAGTATAAAGCTTTTTTTTCTTCCGCGCAAGTAGTGCAGAACAGAAAACTTCAAACAGTTTTAGCCTTTTCGATCAGGCGCACCACTTTCCAGGCCTTGGTACGGGAGATCGGACGCGTCTCGGCAATCTCGACCATGTCTCCCTGCTTGAACTCATTGGTGTCACTGTGCGCGTGAAACTTGTTTGAGCGGGTGATGTACTTGCCGATCACCGGGTGCTTGACGCGGCGCTCGACCAGGACGGTCACAGTCTTGTTCATTTTGTCGCTGACTACACGCCCGGTCAGGGTACGCGTCAGGGAGGAGATGCTGGCAGTCGCTTCGGTCATGATCGATCAGGCCTTCTTGAGTTCAGCTTCGCGGCGCACCGTGCGCACGCGCGCGATATCGCGGCGCGTCTTCTTGATCTGGCTGTTGTTGGTCAATTGCTGGGTAGCTGACTGCATGCGCAGGGAAAACTGCGCCTTGAGCAGGTCGGCCAATTCTTTGGTCAATGCCGCACCGTCTTTGGTGCGCAATTCGCTGGCTTTCATGATTACGCTCCTACCTGACGGGACACAAACGTGGTGGCAATGGGCAGCTTGGCGGACGCCAGGCGGAACGCTTCTCGTGCCAACTTCTCGTCCACACCGTCCATTTCGTAAAGCACTTTGCCCGGCTGAATTTCGGCAACGTAGTACTCCGGGTTGCCTTTTCCGTTACCCATGCGCACCTCGGCAGGTTTGGTCGAAATCGGCTTGTCCGGGAATATACGAATCCAAATGCGGCCACCGCGTTTGATGTGCCGGGTCATCGCGCGGCGGGCAGCCTCGATCTGACGCGCAGTCAGGCGCCCACGGCCAATGGCTTTGAGCCCAAAATCACCGAACGACACCTTGGCACCGCGCGTGGCGATGCCCTTGTTGCGGCCTTTTTGTTCTTTGCGGTATTTACGGCGTGCTGGTTGCAGCATGGGTTACTCCTTCGCGCCATCGGCAGCCGGGGTAGCGGCAGCTTTACGCACACGCTTCGCAGGGGCCTTGGTTGCAGCTTTTTCGGTTTCTGCCTCACCGCTAACGGGAGCAGCATCCGGTTTGACGTCTTCGCCTGCGGGTTTGGCAGTGCGCTTGCGCGGTGCGCGACTGGCGGGGGAAGCGGGTTTGTTGTCCGCCTCTCTCGCGCCAGGGCGCGCGCCATCGCGCGGCGTACGGCGCGGTCGTTTATCAGCACCCGGATCAGCAGCATCGGCCGGGGCGGCAACAGGTTGCTCGTTTTTGCCGAGTATTTCGCCTTTGTAAACCCAGACTTTGATACCAATCACACCGTAGGTGGTGCGCGCTTCGCCAAAGCCGTAGTCAATGTTGGCGCGCAGCGTATGGAGTGGCACACGGCCTTCGCGGTACCACTCTCGACGGGCAATTTCAGCGCCGTTCAAACGGCCCGACGACATAATCTTGATGCCCTGGGCACCAAGGCGCATCGCGTTTTGCATCGCCCGCTTCATGGCGCGCCGGAACATGATGCGCTTTTCGAGCTGCTGCGCGATCGAATCAGCGATCAATTGGGCGTCTGTTTCGGGCTTGCGAATTTCTTCGATGTTGACGTGCACCGGCACGTTAAGCATGCGCGCAAGATCGGCCTTGAGCGTCTCGATATCTTCGCCCTTCTTGCCGATCACCACGCCTGGACGCGCCGAGAATACAGTGATACGGGCGGTCTTCGACGGACGCTCGATCAACACCCGCGCCACTGACGCGTGCGCCAGTTTACGGCGCAGATATTCGCGCACGCGCAGGTCTTCACCGAGCATGGAGGCAAAGTCACGGTTGCCGGCATACCAGCGCGAAGCCCAGTCCTTGGTGACGCTGAGGCGGAATCCGATTGGATGTATTTTTTGACCCATTGCGATTCCTTTACTTCTTGCCGTCGCCGACCGTCACAAAGACGTGGCAGGTTTGTTTGCTGATGCGGTTACCGCGGCCCTTGGCGCGCGCCGTGAAGCGCTTGAGCACCATGCCCTTTTCCACACAAATATGGCTTACCTTCAACTCGTCAATATCGGCGCCATCGTTATGCTCGGCGTTGGCAATTGCCGACTCAAGCACTTTCTTGATAATGACTGCACCCTTCTTGGGGCTGAATGAAAGAATATTGAGAGCCTTTTCGACTGCCAGACCGCGAATTTGGTCAGCAACGAGGCGGCCCTTTTGCGCCGACAGGCGCACTCCACGCAAGCTTGCATTGGTTTCCATGATTGGCCTCTATTTCTTGCCCGGTGCCTTGCTGCCGGCCATGTTGGCCTTTTTGTCAGCAGGGTGGCCCTTGAAGGTGCGGGTCAGCGCGAACTCGCCGAGCTTGTGACCGACCATGTTTTCCGAGATGTAGACCGGGATATGCTGCTTGCCGTTGTGAACCGCGATGGTCAGGCCGATGAAATCTGGCAGCACCGTCGAGCGGCGTGACCAAGTCTTGATCGGCTTTTTGTCCTTGTTGGCTTGCGCGGTCTCGACTTTTTTCACCAGATGGGCGTCGACAAACGGACCCTTTTTGATTGAGCGTGACATGTCTTGGCCCCTTTACTTCTTGTGACGCCGCTGAACGATCATGACGTTCGTGCGCTTGTTCTTGCGAGTGCGATAGCCCTTGGTCTTGGTACCCCATGGGCTGACCGGATCGCGGCCCGCTGCCGTGCGGCCTTCGCCGCCGCCATGCGGGTGGTCGATAGGATTCATCACAACGCCGCGCACCGTCGGGCGAATACCACGCCAGCGATTGGCGCCTGCCTTGCCGATTTGACGAAGTGAATGCTCACCATTGCCCACCTCACCGATGGTGGCACGGCATTCGATATGCGCCTTGCGAATTTCGCCGGAGCGCAATCGGAGCTGGGCGTAAGAGCCTTCGCGCGCCAGCAACTGAACCGAAGCGCCTGCGGTACGCGCCATCTGCGCGCCTTTGCCCGGCAGCATCTCGATGCAGTGAATCGTCGTACCGACCGGGATATTGCGAATCGGGAGCGCGTTGCCTGGCTTGATCGGCGCTTCCGCTCCGGACACCAGAGTCGCGCCCACTTCGATACCGCGCGGCGCGATGATGTAGCGGCGCTCACCGTCGGCATAGCACAACAGTGCAATGTGCGCAGTACGGTTCGGATCGTATTCAAGGCGCTCGACCTTGGCCGGGATGCCATCCTTGTCGCGGCGAAAATCGATCATGCGGTACTGCTGCTTATGACCGCCGCCGTGGTGACGCACGGTGATGTGCCCATTGTTATTGCGTCCGGCGCTCTTACTCATGCTCGAAGTGAGCGCATCGACCGGGCGGCCCTTATACAAATGGGCGTTGACCAGCCGCACCTGGCCACGAGTGCCAGGTGTGTTGGGTTTCATTTTAACGAGTGCCATGTTATGCGGCCTCCGCGAGATTCAGGTCGCTGCCTTCTTTGAGGCAGACATAGGCTTTTTTCCAGTTGCGGCGGCGCCCGTTGAAGCGGCCGAACTTCTTCTCTTTGCCCTTGACGTTGAGCACTTGCACCGAGGCGACCTCGATCTTTTGCTCTTTGAACATGGCTTCGACCGCAGCCTTCACGTCCGCCTTGGTTGCGTCAGCAGCGACGCGGAAGGCGATTTGGCGCAGCTTGTCTGCCACCATCGTGCTCTTCTCCGACACAATCGGCGCCAGCAGCACGAGCGGCAGGCGCTCGGCGTTGTAATTTCCGGTGATCATGCCAGGATCTCCTTCATCTGCTCAACCGCGCCCTTGGTCATCAGCACTTTTTTGAAGTGGACCAGAGAGACGGGGTCGGCGTGCTTGGCTTCCACCACGGCAACATTGATCAAATTGCGCGATGCAAGGTATAGATTTTCATCGACGTTGTCAGTAATGAACAGCACCGAATCAAGACCCATGCCTTTGACTTTTTGTGCGAACAATTTAGTCTTGGGCGAATCCACCGTAATGCTGTCAACCACCGCAATACGATCTTCGCGCGCCAGTTGCGACAGAATCGAACACATGCCGGCGCGATACATCTTGCGATTGACTTTGTGCTCAAAATTCTCTTCGGGCGAATTCGGGAAAATGCGGCCGCCTCCGCGCCACAGCGGGCTGGAGGTCATACCGGCACGGGCACGGCCCGTTCCCTTTTGACGCCAAGGCTTCTTGGTCGAATGTTTGACTTCGGCGCGGTCTTTCTGCGCACGGTTGCCACTGCGCGCATTGGCCTGATACGCCACGACGACCTGATGCACGAGCGCTTCGTTGTAGTCACGCGCAAACACGGTGTCGGGCGCAGCCACATTGCCTGCCGCCTGCCCTTGCGCGTTAATCAGTTTGAGTTCCATCTCAAGCCCCCTTCACGGCAGGGGTGACCACAACGTGGCCGTTATCCGAACCGGGCACAGCGCCGCGTACCAGCAACAGACCACGCTCGGCATCAATGCGCGCGATGGTCAGATTCTGCGTAGTGCGGGTCACATCACCCAAGTGGCCGGTCATGCGCTTTCCCGGAAACACGCGGCCCGGATCCTGCGCCATGCCGATCGAGCCCGGCACATTGTGCGAACGTGAATTGCCGTGAGACGCGCGGTTGGACGAGAAATGATGGCGCTTGATAACGCCGGCATAGCCTTTACCAATCGAAGTGCCTTGCACATCGATCTTCTGGCCCTCTTTGAAGAGGTCAACGCCAATCTTGCCGCCGAGCGAATACTTGCCAAGATCGCTGGCAGCAACATGGAATTCTTTGAGAATCGAACCGGCTTCGGTACCCGCTTTGGCCAAATGCCCGGCGAGCGGCTTGCTGACGCGGGATGCGCGCCGGCTGCCAAAAGCCACCTGGATCGCGGCATAGCCGTCGGTGTCCGGTGTCTTGATTTGGGTCACACGGTTATTTGACACATCCAACACAGTCACTGGTACGGCGTCGCCGTCCGCAGTAAAAATGCGGGTCATGCCAACCTTGCGCCCAACAAGGCCTACCCTTGCTGACGTGGTCACTTTTTAGCTCCTGCCCGGCTACGATTGGCCGGGTGATAAATTTGGAACGCCCAAATCTGGGAATTCCGAAAAGCCTTGGATTATAACGTAAACCTTGCAGTGCATCAAGTACGAATTACTGCAAAACCCCAATTACTGTAGTTTGATTTCAACATCCACCCCGGCAGGTAGATCGAGTTTCATCAGCGCATCTACCGTTTTGTCGGTCGGATCGACAATGTCCATCAAACGCAGGTGGGTGCGCATCTCAAACTGGTCGCGTGAGGTTTTGTTCACGTGCGGTGAACGCAACACGTCGTAGCGCTGGATCTTGGTTGGCAGCGGCACCGGGCCACGCACCACAGCGCCCGTACGTTTGGCAGTGTCGACGATTTCTAGAGCCGACTGATCGATTAGACGGTAGTCAAATGCTTTGAGACGAATGCGGATTTTCTGGCTTTGCATGGTTTTTCCTTAAAGAACGAGGCTGCGCGATGCGCTACAGCCGTGAAATAGTTGAAACGCGCGCTGCTGCAACTGATTCGGTAACGGTTGTCTGGATCAACTTACTCGATAACCTTAGCGACCACGCCGGCGCCAACAGTACGGCCGCCTTCGCGAATAGCGAAGCGCAGGCCCTGTTCCATCGCAATCGGGTTGATCAGGGTCACTATCATTTTGATGTTGTCGCCCGGCATCACCATTTC
>JANPAR010000013.1:0-12277 GCA_031430015.1 Burkholderiales bacterium | reverse complement strand
GCCGTTGAGCTCGGCCGTGCCGGCGATGCGCAGGCGGTCGCCGAGGCGCGAGAACACCAGCTTGAATTCATCGTCGGTGAGCGAGACCTGATGCGCCATCGATTCGTCCACCACCGGCATGGTCACCGAGTAGCCCTTGGCCGGATAGATCGGCAGGTTGATGCCGAGCGGCTTGGCGTAGAGCGGACTTAAGCTGCCCATCGCCAGCACGTAGGCATCGGCGCGAATGCGCTGGAAGCGGCCTTCGGCATCGGTGGCTTCGACGTGGTCGATCTGTCCGCCCGTCTCGCGCAAGGCAGTGACGGTGTGGCTGAGCAGAAACTGCACGCCGTCGTCCTGACAGCGCAACACCAGCTCGCGCGCAAAGCGGTTGGCGTCGCCCGATTCATCTTCGGCGGTATAGGTGGCACCGGCGAGCTGCGGGCGGATATGGCGCAGCGCGGGTTCGATCTTCACCGCTTCGTCGGCGGAGATCACACGCCGGTCACAGCCGAGTTCGCGCATCTGTGCGGCCGGGGCTTCGGCGCCGGCGAATTCTTTTTCGCTGGTGTAGAAATGCAGGATGCCCTGAGTGCGCTGGTCGTAGGCAATGCCGGTGTCGCGTCGCAACTGTTGCAGCATATCGCGGCTGTAGGTGCCCAGACGCACGATCTGGCCGATGTTGTGGCGCGTGCGCGCGGGCGTGCATTCGCGCAGGAATTGCAGGCCCCACAGCCACTGGCGCATGTCGGCACGCAGGCGGAACAGCAGCGGCGCGTCTTCCTTGCCGAGCCACTGCAACACCTTGAGCGGTGCGCTGGGGTTGGCCCAGGGCTCGGCGTGGCTGACCGAAATTTGCCCGCCGTTGGCGAAGCTGGTCTCGGCGGCTGGTGACGCCTGGCGGTCGATCACGGTCACGTCGTGGCCGAGCTGACGCAGAAAATAGGCCGAGGTTACGCCAAGCAGACCCGCCCCCAATATCACGACTTTCATTGCATTCTCCGGAAAGGTTCAGCCCGATGCTGCGGCAGTGATGCCGGTCGCTCTCGTGGCCGTTACATTGGCATCAGTCGCAGCGGCAGTGGTCAAAAAGCGTTCAGTCAGCAATACCCAGTAGGCTGCGCCGGCCGGTAGATTGTGATCGTTGAAGTCGTAGCCGGGGTTGTGCACCATGCACGCGCCGTGGCCTGCATTGTGTCCCTCGGCGGAACCATCGCCATTGCCGATCAGCAGATAGCAGCCCGGCACTTGTTCGAGCATGAAGGCGAAGTCTTCACTGCCGGTGAGCGGGCGGCCATGCGGTTCGACCTGATCGCTGCCCGCGAGTTCGAGCGCGACTGCGCGTGCAAACGCCGTCTCGGCCGGTGTATTGACCAGCACCGGGTAGCCGCGCTGGTAGTCAACCTGCGCACGCACGCCAAAACTTTGCGCCTGCGCCGCCACCAGTTCGTGGATGCGGCGCTCGAGGGTGGCACGCACCTCGCGGTCGAGGGCACGCACGCTGAGCTTGAGGGTGGCGGTTTGCGGAATCACGTTATTGGCCACGCCGGCATTGAATGCGCCGACCGTGATCACCGCGGTGTGCAGCGGGTCGATATTGCGCGCGACAATGCTTTGCAGGGCCATCACGATGGCCGCGCCCGCGACCACCGGGTCGGCGGCGAGGTGCGGCATCGCGCCGTGGCCGCCGGTGCCGTCGAGCGTGATGGTGACGTAGTCGGACGAGGCCATCGACGCGCCATCGCGCAGGGTAAACCGCCCCTGCCGCTGGCCCGGCATGTTGTGCATGGCGAAGATGGCGTCGCACGGATATTTGGTGAACAGCCCGTCAGCCATCATTTTCTTCGCGCCGCCCAAGCCTTCTTCGGCCGGCTGAAAAATCAGGTTAAGCGTGCCGTCGAAGGCGCTGTGCTCGGCCAGATGGCGCGCGGCGGCGAGCAGCATGGTCGTGTGGCCATCGTGGCCGCAGGCATGCATCACGCCGGGGTTCACGCTCGCGTGCGGCAGGCCGGTGGCCTCGGTGATCGGCAGCGCGTCCATGTCGGCGCGCAGGCCAAGGCGGCGCGTGCCTTTGCCGCCGCTTTTGCCCCTCGTGAGTTGCCCGACCACGCCGGTGCCACCCAGGCCGCGCTCGACGCGATAGCCCCAACTTGTCAGCCGCTCCGCCACCATATCGCTGGTGCGAAATTCTTCGAAGCCCAACTCGGGGTGGCGGTGGATGTCACGGCGCAACGCGGTGAATTCATCCGCGTGGAGGCGCAACTGGTCGATCAGCGTCGTCATGGCATTCGATGCGAGCACAGTGAGCGTTTATTCAGTCCGCGCGGGCGCTTACTGCGGCTGCAGATTGATCGACTTGGCAATCGCGCGGAATTGCTCGGTGCCGGCCTGATAGGTCTTGGCGGCATCCGCCAGAGATAGCGGCGTGGCCGGGTCGGTCGATTGCGCCAGCAGCGAATTGCGCAGGCTGGTGTCGCCCAGCACTTCGGTGAGTGCCTTGTGATAGGTCTGCACGATGGCATCGGGGGTATCCTTCTTGACGAAGTAGCCGGTCCAGATGCTGAAGTTGAAATCCTTGAAGGTCTTGCCTTCGGAGACGCTCGGCACCTGCTTGGCGGCGTCCAGGCGGGTGGGTGACAACGTGGCGATGATGCGAATGCGGCCCTGGTCGGCGAGTGCCGCAAAGGACTTGCTGTAGGGAATCATGGCGAAGTCAATGTCGCCGGAAACCAGATTGGGCACCAGATCGGCAAAGCCCTTGTAGGGAATATGCGTCATGGTCGCGCCGGAGATCTTGGCAAGGTGCTCGCCGAGCAGGTGATAGAAGGAGCCGACGCCGACGCTGCCATAGGTGAGCGGCTTGTCTTTCGATGCTTTAGCCAGTGCAACCAGTTCATCAAAGGTGTTGGCTTTCAAGTCCTTGCGCACGAAGACCGCCATGTTGGCCACGCCGATCATTTGTACCAGGCGGAAGTCTTCGCTCTTGAACTTGACGGCGGCGTTGGCCAGCGGTGAGAGGATCAACTCATTGGGCGAGCCTTGGAACAGGTAATAGCCGTCGCTGGGCGCCGAGAGCACCTTTTGCGCACCGATGGCACCGCTGGCGCCGCCGAGGTTTTCGATCACCACTGGTTGGCCGAGCTGCTTGGCCAGCGGCGCGTTGACCATGCGCGCGATGGTGTCCGACAGGCCGCCTGCGGGGTAGGGCACCATCAGGTTGACCTGCTTGGCGGGGAAGGTCTGGGCCATTGCCATCGCGCTGGCAAAGACACCGGACAACAGGGTGATGAGGATACGGGCAGTGCGCATGATGTCTCCTTGAGGCGGTGGGTATCGAGTGCGGTGGATATCGAATGCTCTTGTGGCCTGCTCTTGTGGCCGGCGGCTGGCTGCGCAAGGGTGCAGCGGAAGCTGCTGCGGGACGGGCGGCGGAAAGTGCGCAGGGTGGGTCATCGTACAAACTCACAATGCATGTGTCCAATGCATAATTTTTCTTGTTATGATGTTATTTGCTCATGCATATGAGATAGGGGGAGCGCATGAATCTCAAACACCTGGAGCACTTTCTCGCGCTGGCTGCGACCGGCTCGTTCAGCCGCGCGGCCGAGCAATTGCATCTGACCCAGCCGGCGCTGAGCCGCAGCATTCAAGCACTTGAAGGCGAGCTCGGCGGCAAGCTGATGGACCGCATCGGCAAGCGCAATCACCTCACGCCGCTGGGGCAGGCCGTGGTCGAGCGCGCCAAACGCATTTCGCTTGAGGCCGCTGAACTCAAGCGCAGTGCCGAGCTGCTGCAAAGCGGCAGCGGCGGCGCGATCCGTGTTGGCATGGGCTCGGGTTCGGGTGCCTTGTTGATGACGCCGCTGTTGCAGTACGTCGCGCAACGGCATCCCGCCGTCAGGGTGAGCATCACGCGCGGCTCGACCGAGTTGCAGGTGTTGCAACTGCGCGCGCGTGAACTCGATGCCTTGATCGTGGATGTGCGCCGCATTGCTCCCGCGCCCGATCTCACGCTGGAGCACGTGGCCGAATTGCGCGCCGGCTTCATCTGCCGCGCCAAGCACCCACTGCGGCGGCGCACGCGCGTAGGGTTCGACGACCTGCTCGCGTATCCGCTCGCCTCGACGCCGCTGTCCGATGAAATTGCGCGGCTGCTGGTGGCGCGCTACGGCGCGCGCGCGGCGCCCGCGCAGATGATCTCGCTGCATTGCGAAGATGTCACCAGCCTGATCGACACCGTGGCGGCGACCGACGCGATCTTTCTCGGCGTGGTGGCGGCCGCGCGCGCGGGCATCGCGGCGAAGAAGCTGGCTGAACTCAATGTCACCCCCGCGCTCAAGGCGGGGGCACGCTTCGCCTATGTGACGCTCACCGGCCGCACCGAGGCGCCGGTGATGGCGGTGTTGCGGCAGTTTGTGCGGGAGAGGTTGCGCGATTGAAGCCGCTTAGCCAGCGGTATTGATTACACTCTGGGCTTAGCTGAATCATGCCGCGCCGGCGAACGCAGTCCGCAACGAAAGGTTCAAGCACCATGCAACGACGTGAATTCACCGTGGGCGCGCTCGCCGCCCTGTCCGGACTCGGCGGCATCGAGTCTGTCCGCGCCCAGACACCGCAGACCCAATGGACACCATCCAGGCCACTCAAGCTGGTGGTATCGGCTGCTCCGGGCAGCCCGCCTGACGTGACCGCACGGCCGCTGGCCGAGGCGCTCGCCGCCGCGCTCGGGCAACCGGTGCTGGTGGAAAACCGCCCCGGCGCGGGCGGCATCGTCGGTATGGAGGCGGTGCTGCGCAGCGCGCCCGACGGCTATACCATCGGCCTCGCCTCGCAGTCGCAGATGGTGTTCAACCCGCACCTGTTCGACAAGCTGCCCTACGACCCGGTGCGCGATGTGCAGCCGGTGATCCGCACGGCGAGTGTCGCCATCGTGCTGGTGGCGCACCCGTCGCTGCCGGCCGATTCGCTCAGGGACCTGATGGCGCTGTCGCGCACCCGGCCCAACCCGCTGCAGGTGGGTGTCGCGCCGCTTGGCCAGCCGCCGCATGTGCTCGGCTTGCTGGCGCAAAGTGAGGCCGGCCTCAGGCTCGAATGGGTGCCGTTCAAGGGGGGTGTGGACGCAGTGGCCGCTTGCCGGGCCGGCGACCTGCCGCTCGCGGTGGAGGCGCCATCAACGGTGGTGCAGCATGTCAAGGCCGGCGCGCTCAAGGCGCTGGCCGTTACCGGCACGGTGCGTGAACCCACCCTACCCGATGTGCCTACGGTGAGCGAGATCCTCGGCCGCCGGGTGCCCGGCGAAACCTGGTTCGGCCTGGTGCTGCCGCGCGGGACGCCAGCGGAGATCGTCGCGCGTCTGCAGCGCGACACGGCCGCCGCGCTGGCGCGCCCCGAGATACGCGCCGTGTACACCCGCTTCGGCTGGCGCCTGATCGAAGGCTCGTCCGCCGAGGAGTTCGCCGCCACGGTGCGCGATGAAGGCCCGAAATGGGGTGAGATCATCCGCAAGGCTGGCGTGAAACTGGGATGACCGCCAGTTCGGGCGAGGCACCTGCGATGAACGCTCCTGGTACGCACACCATCAATATGCCCGGCACGCGTGGCCTCGCCGGCAGCACCCAAGCCGGCCACACCCTCAATGACCAAACCCTTGCTGGCCTCGTAGCCGAAGACAGGGTGCATCACTCGGTCTACAGCGACCCGGCGATTTTCGATCTCGAAATGGAGCGCATCTTCGGGCGTGCGTGGCTGCTGCTTGGCCACGAAAGCCAGGTTCCCGCTCCCGGCGACTACTTCACCACGCGCATGGGGCGTGAACCGGTCATCGTGACGCGCCATCGCGACGGCGCGGTGCACGTGCTGATCAATCGTTGTCCCCATCGCGGCGCGATGGTGTGCCACGAAGCCGGCGGCAACGCCAGGCAGTTCGCCTGCCCGTATCACGGCTGGGTGTTCGATACCGACGGTGCGCTGCGCAGCGTGCCGCTGCCGCAGGGTTACGGCGCCAACGCGCCGGACCAGTTCGCGCAAAAATTTACACAACTGGGCCTGACGCACGTGGCGCGGGTACAGATCTACCGCGGCTTCATCTTCGCTTCGCTGGCCGCTGCCGGCCCCACGCTGGCGGAACATCTCGGCCCCATCGCCACCTCGTTTGACGACCTGGTGGACCGCGCGCCGGAAGGCGGCATCGAGATCGCGGGCGGGGTGTTCAAGCACGCCTACAACGGCAACTGGAAACTGGTGCTGGAAAACCATCTCGACGGCGTGCATCCCAACTATGTGCACGCGTCGTCGGTGGATGCGGCACGCGGCGCCGCCGACGATCCGGCGGCACAGCCCGGCAGCGAGCGCTATGCCGAGATTTCGCTACGGCAGATGCGCCAGAACGGCGCACCGGAACCGGTGTGGGAAGCGCTCGGCATCTGGGCTACCGCATGGGGCCACGGCTACATGGGCGACTACCATTCCGACAGCCGCCTGGTCGCGGCGATGAACCACCCGGTGTTTGCCGACTACCGGCGCCGCCTGGAGGCGCGTACCGGTGCAGACGAAGCCAAGCGCATCCTCGGCGTGTCGCGTTTCAACTCGGTGGTGTATCCCAACGTCTCGTTCATGAGCCAGTATCGCCAGTTGCGCATCGTCCATCCGCTGACGGTCGACCGCACCGTGGTCTACACCTACAACATCCGTCTCAAGGGCGCGCCCGAACAGATGTTTCGCGACACTGTGGCGTTCTCGAACGTCGTCAATGGCACTGCCTCGTGGGTGCTCACCGACGACCTCGAAGTCTACGAGCGGGTGCAGCGCGGTCTCACTGCCGCCATGCCCGAATGGGTGATGCTCGCACGCGGCAGCGGCGGCGATGTGCAGGAGCCTGACGGATTCCGGCGCGGCGCCACCGGCACCAGCGAAATCTATATCCGCCAGTTCGAAGCCTGGCGCAAATACATGGCCGAGGGCTGGCAATGACACAGCCCGCAGGTCTCGCCCTCCCCATGGACACGGCCATTCAAGCTGACGCAGCCATTCCCGCAGACGCCGCCCTCCAGGCCGAGGTGGAACGCTTCCTGTACCAGGAGGCACGCCTGCTCGACACGCAGCGCCTCGAAGACTGGCTGGGCCTATTCACTGAAGACGCAAGTTACTGGGTGCCGCTGGTGCAAGGCCAGGCGGACCCCTACACACATTCCTCGATCATCCACGACGACCACACGCTGCTCGCCATTCGCGTGCGCCAGTACGCCCACCCGCGCGCCCACGCGCGCCTGCCGCTCACCCGCACCGTGCACCAAGTGGGCAACGTGCTGGTGCTCGATGATTCGGCGCAGGGCATCCGCGTCGCCTCAACGCTGGTGCTGATCGAATACCGGCAAGAGCGGCAGCGGCAGTGGGGTGCCCTGGTCGAGCACACGCTCAGGCGCACGGTTGATGGGCTGCGCATCGCCGCCAAGCGCGTCGATCTCGTCAACTCCGAGGCGGAACTCGACGGCATCTCGGTGCTGTTTTGACCAGCGCCATTGATCTTGCCGATCGCGCTCGGCGGTGGGCGTAAAATACCCACCTGGTAAAACTTTATGGGGTATGCCGATGAGCGCCGTCCTGATTTCCACCAAAGGGCAAATCGTCCTTCCCGTCGCGGTACGCAAGGCACTCGGGCTTCGGCCCGGCATGCGTGTGAACGTCAGGGTGGAGGGCAAGAGCGCGAAATTGACGCCTGCCCCTGCGAAGAAGACCACGACCATTGAAGAGATTCAAGCGCTGCTCAAATATACCGGCCCCGCTGTGCCGGTGAGCGCAATGCGCGTGACCGACTACAAAGGCTGAGCGGTGCGCTCCATTGACACCAATGTGTTGGTGCGCGCCTTGGTGCAGGATGATCCGGCACAGACACGGCGTGCGCTGGCTCTTTTGAAAAGCGATACGGTGTATGTGCCCGTCACGGTGGTGCTTGAACTCGAAAGGGTACTGCGTTCCCGCTACGCCTACCCGCACCCGGTGATCGCGCAGACTATCGAAAAGATTGCGGCATTGGCGAACGTCGTGATGGGTGAGCGCGATGCGGTGATTGGCGCCGCCGCCAAGCTCGCGCACGGCTGGGATTTTGCCGATGCGTTGCACCACGCCCTGAGTCAGGGATGTGATGATTTCGTGACCCTGGACGAAAATTTGGCGAAACGTTCGCGGCGCGTCTCCGGCCTGGACCCCGCAGTTACCCGGTTGTAGCCACGGCCTTTTGAAAGAACCGGCGATGGAAAGCTCACTCAAGTGGACAGCTCGGTGAGCCTTCTGCTTCCTGTATGATGCCTTGTCATACAACATGCAGCGGAGGCTGACATGAAAATGCTTTCCGTGCGGCTCGATGATGCCGAATTCGCCGCGCTGTCGAAATTGAGTGAGCAACTGGGCGAAACCCGATCGCAAGTGGTCAAGCGCAGCATCAGTGCGTTGGCGCAACAAACACTGCGCAGCCCCTCGGCGCACGACCTGGCCGAGAAGATGGGCCTGATCGGCTCGTTTCGCGGGCGCGCCGATTTATCCGAAAACGTTGCACTGCGCGTAAGGCAAAAACTGCGTGCCGAATCTGCTCGCCGTCGATAGCGGCCCGCTGGTGGCGTGGCTCAATGCGCGCGACCACCACCATGTGCGCGCGGCCGCTTTTTTCAAGGCGCGGCCGGAGCGCCTTGTCACCACCTGGCCGGTGATCACCGAAGTCTGTCATCTCGCGCCGCAGCCGGCCCGCGCCGGGCTGTTGCGCTGGATCGCTTCGGGCGGCGCGTCGGTGTTTCACCTGCCCGACGAACAAGCTGCGCAGCTTGCCGGCCTGATGGAGCAATATGATGATCTGCCGATGGACCTGGCCGACGCGTCTCTGGTGTGGCTGTCACGCCATCTGGATACGGTGTTGATTGCGACGACCGACCGCACCGATTTTTCGGTGTACCGGGGTGCCGGGAATCGCCGGTTTAAGAACCTGTTCTTCGACTGACCGCCGGGCCTGCGAGGCAGGCTGGTGCAAAAGGATTGACCATGGAACGCTCATTCAAGGAGGAAGTAAAACTCCTCAAACTCGGCAAAGGCGACACCTTTCACGGCGAAGGCATCCTCGCCGTCACCAAGGCGCTGCTGCAATCGGGCGTCTCCTACGTCGGCGGCTACCAGGGCGCGCCGATTTCGCATTTGATCGACGTGCTGGCCGACGCCAGCGAATTCATGAAGGAGCTCGGTATCCACTTCGAGGCCAATGCCTCGGAGGCCGGTGCCGCCGCGATGCTCGGCGCCACGATCAATTACCCGATGCGCGGCGCAGTGACCTGGAAATCCACAGTCGGCACCAATGTCGCTTCGGACGCACTCGCCAACCTTGCCTCGTCTGGCGTCAAAGGCGGCGCGGTGATCATCATCGGCGAGGATTACGGCGAAGGCTCGTCGATCATGCAGGAGCGCAGCCACGCCTTTGCGATGAAGTCGCAAATGTGGCTGCTCGACCCGCGCCCGAATTTGCCGTCGATCGTCAACGCCGTCGAAAAGGCGTTCGAGTTGTCGGAAGCGTCGAGCACCCCGGTGTTTGTCGAGCTGCGCATCCGCGCCTGCCACGTGCACGGCTCGTTTGAGTGCAAGGACAACGTCGAAGCCAAGATCTCGCGCAACGCGCTGCTGCAGGAGCCGGTGTTTGAATACGGCAACATCGTGCTGCCGCCCTCCTCCTACGCGCAGGAGAAACACAAGATCGAACACCGCTGGCCCGCCGCGGTAGAGTTCATCAAGCGCGAGAAGCTTAACGAAACCTTTGACGGCCCCCTGGAAGATGGCACGGCGCGCCTGTCGGACATCGGCATCATCCTGCAAGGCGGCATGTACAACGCAGTGATTCGCGGCCTGCAGCAACTCAACCTGGCCGACGCCTTCGGCAACTCGCAAGTGCCGCTCTACGTGATGAACGTGACCTACCCGCTGATCCCCGACGAGCTCACGGCGTTCTGCGCGACCAAGCGGTCGGTGCTGATGGTCGAAGAAGGCCAGCCCAATTTCATCGAAGACGCGCTGCATGCGATTTTGCGCAAGGCCGATATCCAGACCAAGGTTTATGGAAAAGATGTTTTGCCTATGGCCGGCGAATACACCGGCGAAGTGATGCTTGGCGGTCTGGCCAAATACATCGCCAATGCCGCGCCGCGCGGCCTTGACCTCAACGCCGTCACGGCCATCGCCGCCGCCCCAGAAAAACTCGCCGCCTCCAAGCAACGCGCCCTGCAACTCCTCGGCGGCGCCGTGCCCAACCGCCCGCCCGGCTTTTGCATCGGCTGCCCGGAGCGCCCGGTGTTCTCGGCGATGAAACTGCTCGAGCGCGAAGCCGGCGGCTACCACGTCTCGGCCGACATCGGCTGCCACCTATTTTCGTCCCTGCCGCCCTTCAACATCGGCAACACCGTGCTCGGCTACGGCCTGGGCCTGGCGAGCAACTCGGCGATCAGCCCGCTGTTTGCCAAGCGCACCGTCACCGTGATGGGCGACGGCGGCTTTTGGCACAACGGCCTCTCCAGCGGTGTCTCCAACGCGGTATTCAACAACGACGACGGCATCCTCGTCATCATGAAAAACGGCTACTCCTCGGCCACCGGCACGCAGGAGCTGCCCTCGAGCCCGCACCAGAGCCAGGAGCACCGCGCCACCGACATGGGCATCGAGCGCGTGCTCGGCGGCATGGGCGTCAAGTGGATGAAGACGGTCGACAACTACCGCGTCGCCAACACCCTCACGGTGCTGCGCGAAGCCATGACCACGCCCTTCAAGGGCCTGAAGGTGATCATCGCCGAAGGCGAATGCATGCTGGAGCAGCAACGCCGCATCAAGCCGGTCAACGCCGCCAAACTCAAGGCCGGCGAGCGTGTCGTGCGCGTACGCTACGGCGTCGACGAAGACACCTGCACCGGCGACCACTCCTGCATCCGCCTCTCCGGCTGCCCCTCGCTCACGATCAAGGATTCGACCGACCCGCTCAAAGTGGACCCGGTCGCCTACGTCAACAACAACTGCGTCGGCTGCGGCCTGTGCGGCGAAGTGGCGCATGCCGCCGTGCTGTGTCCCTCGTTCTTCCGCGCCGAGATCATGCAGAACGCAAGCTGGTGGGACAAGTTCAAGGCCAAGTTCCGCGGCGCCGTGATCGGCGCGCTGCAGCCGGCCTGAGGAATGCGCACCGCATGAACGACGTTTCCAACCCGGCTTTGACCTCGGCTTTGGGCAACTCATTGACCCAACCTGTGACCCAAATGAGGCCGATCACCATCCTCATCGCCGCGCTAGGCGGCGAAGGCGGCGGCGTACTGGCCGACTGGCTGCGCGACGCCGGCACCGCCGCCGGCCTGCCCGTACAAAGCACGTCGATCCCCGGCGTGGCGCAACGCACCGGCGCCACCACCTACTACCTCGAAATCTTCCCGGTGCCGTGGACGCAGCTCCGTGACAAGAACGGCGGCCAGCGCCCGGTGCTCGCCCTCACCCCCACACCCGGCAACGTCGACCTGATGGTCGCCTCAGAGCTGGTCGAAGCGGGCCGCGCGCTGCAAAACGGCTGGGTGACGGAGCGCACCACGCTGATCGCCTCGAGCCACCGCATCTACGCCACCATCGAAAAAATGCCGATGGCCGACGGCCGCTTCGACGCCCAACGCATCCTCGACGCCGCCCCGCAACTGGCCGCCAAGGCCGTGCTGTTCGACATGGCCGAAGCCGCGCAACAAACCGGCACGGTGATCTCGGCCGTCATGTTCGGCGCGATGGCCGCCGCGTTTGAAAATGAGGGCAAACTGCCGCTCTCCAGAGCCATGTGCGAAGACGCCATCAAGGCATCCGGCAAGGGCATCGAAGCGAGCCTGCGCGGCTTTGCAGCCGGTTTCAGCGCGGCAGCCGGAACGCCGCCGGTTACAACGCTGGGCACCTCATTGGGCACTAAGTCGAACCTGCAACAGGCCAGAGAGGCAATACCAGAGCCACTCTCCAAGGCCATGCCGCCAGAACGCGCTCCAGGAGCCACTCTCAGCGCCGCATCAAAACTGCAAGGTTTTCCGGAACACGCCCACCACCTCATCACCGAGGGCATCAAGCGCCTCACCGATTACCAGGACGCCGCCTACGTCGAGCTCTACCTCGAACGCCTCAAGCCTGTCGCCCACCACGACGCCTCATTTGACAATGGGGTCGGCAAACTCACCGCCGAAACCGCGCGCTACCTAGCCCTGTGGATGAGCTTCGAAGACCTGATCCGCGTGGCCGACCTCAAGACGCGCAAGAGCCGCTTCGC